>CAZYCI010000009.1:0-9237 GCA_964645955.1 uncultured Thermotogae bacterium | reverse complement strand
CCGACCCTGCGATCGGAGGAGCTTTACGAGGAAGCTGATATAGACTTGATGACCGGGACCGAGGTTACGGGGATAGATAAAGACGAAAAGCAGGTATCCCTGAAGGGTGGAAAGAACCTGAGCTACGACAAGCTGCTAATAGCTACCGGGTCCGAGCCAAACGACCTCCCGGTACCCGGAACGGATAAGGAAAACGTATTCAAGCTGAGAACCCCGGGAGACCTGAGCGAGATCAACGAAGCCGCGGAGTCCGGCTCGCGTGCCCTGGTAGTTGGTTCCAGCTTTATCGGCATGGAAACGGCAGTCAGCCTGCACGAGCGTGGCCTGGAAGTTACCGTGGTCTCCCTTTCATCCGTTCCTTTCGAAGAAGTACTGGGCGAGGAAATCGGTGAGCTTTACAGGAAAACACACCTCGAGAAAGGGATAAACTTCGAACTGAATTCGGAAGTAAAGGGCTTTAAGGGTAACGGTGAGGCAAAGGAGCTGGAGCTTCAAGATGGGACGAGCCTCCCGGCGGACTTCTTTGTACTCGGTGTCGGCGTAAGCCCGGCGACTGGTTTTCTCGAAGGCGAATTCGAGCTCAACGATGACGGCGGGATTTCGGTCGATAAGGGTTTACGGGTGACGGACGACGTATACGCCGCCGGTGACGTCGCTTCTTTCCCCTACTGGGCCACCGGCGAAGAAGTCAGAATCGAACACTGGCGCCTCGCACAGCAACACGGAAGGTTGGCCGGTAAGAACATGGCCGGGATGGACGTGGAATACGAATCCGTCCCGCTTTTCTGGACGAACCAGTTCGACATTTACCTCCGCTACATCGGTTACGCCGATTCCTGGGACGAGGTAATCTACGATGGGGAGGTTTCCGAGAAGAACTTCGTCGCCTACTTCGTCAAAGAAAACCAGGTCCGGGCGGTTGCTGGAGTAAACGTCAACCAGAAAATGGCTGCCCTGTCGGAGTTGATCCTGGAGGACGAGTTACCGGATCCGGAAACCGTCCGCTCGAACGGTTTTGAACCGATCGAAAAATTGCGAGAACTCGGTTGAACCCTCTTAAGTATCTTCGGGCTCGGGTGACCGGACTATGCTAGGACTTCGCCGGAACCGGTGTTTTTACGGACTGGCGCTTCACCTATTTAATCGGGTACTGGCCGAATTCCTTTACCGCGTCGACCATGGCCAGGACGTTTTTCGCCGGTACCTCGTCCATAATCGTATGGACGGCTGAGACCATGTAGCCGCCACCCGGGCCAAGCCTTTTCATCACCCGCTTTACCTCACTTCTCACGTCTTCGGGTGAACCTTCCGGTAAGGTTTCCCGGGTATCGATGGCGCCGCAGAAGACAATTTCGTCACCGAATTTCTCCTTTAGCTCGGAGAGGTTCGCCATTTTGCCGGCCGACGTCTGGATCGGGTTCAAGATATCGACGCCGATTTCTATGAAATCCTCGATCAGCGGGAAGACGTCCCCGTCCGTATGGAAGAAAACTTTCGCGTCGGACCTTTCCTTGATGAAGCTAATGTAATCGTCGTGGATCGGTTTCAGAATATCCCTGTAGGTTCTCGGTGACATGAGCAGGCTTTCCTGGGTACCCAGGTCGTCACCTATACATATTATGTCCACGTTCTCTCCCAGCTCTTCTAGAAAGGCATCCATCAGCGTCTTGCACTTTTCCGTTATCTTTTTCAACAGGGCCTCGGCGAATTCTCGATTCCGGACAAGGTTTTGCAGAAAAACGTCCATACCCTGCATCGCAAAAGCCCGTTCCAGCGGGAAGAGCAACCAGGGCGTCGCCATTATCGCGTACTCGCCTTCTTCGGCCAGCTTATTTGCCCTTTCCTCCACGTGGGCCACGCGGGTCGGGTCGGTCATGTCGGGCCAGCCGTCGTATTCCTCGACGTCCTCGACGGAATCGGCGTCGGAAAGCGGATGAACTCCGGGGAACCACTCACCGGGTCCCGTTTGGACCTGTCCGCTGCCCCAGGAGTTTATGTAGGGGGTTCCCGGTTCCCGTTGCTCGTTTCGTTTCAGGACTTCGGCTGGTTCCAGGTCACGAACGCCCCTGACGTCGATGCCGAGGCGCTTCATCGTCTTCTCGTCCAGCTTTGCCGTACCCAGTTCGGGCCACTGATAGAGATATTGATCCGGCGCCTCTATTCCAAGCTCCTCTTTAATTTCCCTGTAAGTCTCCATTTTGATCCCGGTAGTGTTATTTGCACCGATAACTATCGGAACTCTGTCCGGCTCCTCATGGTTCAGTGCAGCCAAAACTCTTTCTCTTGAACTATAGGACATGGATTTAGCTCCCCGTTTTACGTTTCTTTCCGTTCATTATCATTTGCCAGATCTTCTTCTAGGTTCGCTATTTTGTCCACATACCCCTCCGCATCGAACTTCCGCTCCAGCCCGTTTGCGTTCATGTACCTCGTCTTGCCGAATACGGGCCGCTCCTTCCAGCCCTGGTCGTGCTTGCCGTAGCACCAGGCGACGCCGGTGAAGCCGTTTGGATCCCGGCCGTCCAGTTCGTACTTGTTGTTCAGGTAAAGGCTGATTTCGTAGCCTCTTTCCGGATTCGGGGTCCATTCGAGTATCTTTTTCCCCCAGTACATCCGCATGTAGCCGTGAGTTTTACCGGTCAGGTTCATTTCCTTCTGGGCGGCGTTCCAGTAAGGGTCGTGGGTTTCCGCGTTCTCAAATTCCTCCAGCGTGTAGATGTACTCCCTTTCGTCGCCCTTATGTTCCATCAACGTCTCAAACGCCCAATCCGGGAGGATCGATCCGAAGTCATCGTAGTTCTCGTTGTAGTGAACGAAATTGATCCCGAGTTCCCGCCGGACGATCAGCTGTTCCAGGTAGTCCTCCTCAGCCGGACTATCCGCTTCCTTCACCTTTTGGGCTATGTAAATCGGAGAAATCTGGCCAAAGTGCAGGTAAGGGCTCATACCGGAGAGGTAGTCCGCGGTCGGGTCGTTGCTCATTTCGCCGTACTCATCCAGTTTTTCCGCTATGAACTCGTCGAGAAGTCGTTTTGCTTCGCTCGTTCCACCGCGAAAGCCGGAGACGGGCTTCACGCTCCGGTCCACTTCCAGCTCGCCCAGAATACTTTCCGGTTGCCGGGATTTAACGGGAAGTTCCAGGTCCAGCGACGAAATCTTGGGGTCCACTTCCTCTTCGGCGTTCAAAAACTCGTCCAGCCTGTCGTTTATCTTTGGGCGAATGGTTCGGGCGGCGTATTCTTCCTTCTCGCTGGCCGCCTCAACCGGCACCACTATGTCTCCCTCGACCTGAAGCAGCTCGACGTCGATCCCCTCGGCAACTTTGCGGCGCCACCGTTTCTGAATTCGCAGGTAGCCGCGGTCCACTATAACGGAAGAGGCGCTTTCCGCCAGTTCAATTACACCCTCCGGTGGATCTCGGTGCTCGACTACGGTTTTGATACCCCTCTCCTCGAGCTTTTTGACCGTTTCGGTCAGACCCTCAATCATGAACTGGTAGTGCCGCAGGTTGGCACCGGGGAAGTCGTCCGTAATCCCGAAGTAGGTAACCACGGGTAGGTCGGCCTCGTTGGCTTTTTCAATTGCCAGGTTTAGTGCCTTGTTGTCCTCCGGCCTCTGGGAGGCCTGCATCCAGTAGAGAATAAAATCTCTGTCCTTTTCACTTTCCCCGTTTAGTCGCTCGATCCTCTCCGATTTGATCATCTGGACCTTACCGGGAATTGTCGTACTTGCCGACGAGGGATGTCAGGTCGTCCACCCCAATATTTTCCATTTCTTCCGGCAGATCTTCCAGTATTTCCGAGTACCTATCCACCCCGTTCGAAATCGCACTGGATAGCATCTGAGTCGCCGAAGCTCCTGCAGCAACGAACTGGAGCAGGTCCCGCGCCGAATCGATCCCGCCTACCCCGATTACCGGAACGTCGACGGCATTATAGATTTCATTTACTGCCTGAAGCGCCAGGGGTTTTATCGGAGGGCCGGAGAGCCAGCCGTAACCGTCGTCGCTTCCCAGGGGTGAGTTTAACTCTTCCAGATCAATTTCCAGCCCCGGACCGACCGAATTGATGGCAACTATTCCGGCGGCACCCCCATCGACCGCGGCGGAGGCGAACTCTCCCAGGTCGGGAACGTGGGGAGATAGTTTGACAAATACCGGCTTTTCCGTGATTTTGGACGCTGCTGACGCAATCCTCCTTATCGGTTCCGGGTCCCGGCCGAGGTAATGCGAGGAGAGTTCGAAGGCGTCCGCGAAGGGCTCGATTTCCGGTATTAGCTCCCTAACCTGTTCCGGCTCGTAACCGAGACTGACTATAATTGGTACTCCGGATTCATCTCTAATTTCCGGATAGAAATCGTCGATCCACTTTTCCGGCGGTTCTTCGGCCCACTTTTCACAGTTGAGAAGTCCGCCATCCAGCCTTGCCATAGCCGGTTTTGATACCTCGGCTGCCTCGGTGGAAACGGTTTTGGTCACTAGCGCTCCCACTCCCCTCTCGGCAACCCTTTTGATGGTACTTGGACTACCTGTCAGAGGACCTGCGGCGGGCATGAGCGGGTTTTCAAGATCCAATCCTGCAATTTCGGTGGATATGTCCATTTTTCCTCCTTTTATTAAAGATCAAATAGCGAGAAAGCTTCTAACGGAAAGGTTTCCCCACCAGCTAAGGCGGGTTCTAACGTTCGAAGACAGCTCAACTAGAAATTCTCCGCCAGAGCTTTTCAGTAATTTGCCTGGCTTCCTCGTAAGCCTCTTCCTCGTCGATCCCTACTATCTCTGAATCACGCATTATCGGAGAGCCGTCAATAAACACTGTATTCACGTCGTAATTATTTCCGTTAAGTCCAAAATAAAGGTGGCCGAGGAAGTTTTCCTCCCGTAAGGGGGTAGGGGTCGGGTAATCGAGAACGGCCAGATCCGCTCGGTAGCCAGGACGAAGCTTTCCCAGCCTCACGCCAAAAGCGGATTCGGCCAGGTCGTAATTATGGTCGAAAGCCATTTTGCTTACTTCTTCCAACCCCATAGCACTGGACGAGCCGTGGTAAATCTTTTGCAGAAGCAAAGCGTCGCGGAATTCGTCGATCATGTTAAAACCAAAACCGTCGTTGCCCAGACCAACCCGAACTCCTCGATCCAGCAAGCCTTTGACGTCCGCCACCCCGGCGCCGTTATTCATGTTGGACCGCGGGTTATTGATCAGGAAAGGGTTGCGCTCAACCAGTATTTCCTTCTCCGGCTCGGATAGGTGTAAACCGTGCGCAAGTATCGCCCGTTCATCGATCAACCCGAAATTATCGAGACGGTTTACCACGCGAGTACCGTAATTATCGAGCGAGTCCTCCTGGTCCTCGCGCCCCTCGGCTAGGTGTATGTGGATACCCGTATTCAGGTCCTCCAGGTAGCTGGAAACCTCCTCGAGCGTGGCCGCAGAAAGTGTAAAAGAAGCATGGAGGCCAAACTGACCGGCCACGAGGTCGTCTTCCCTGTTACTAGCACGACTCAACCAGTCGATGTTTTCGCTTATTCCCTGGTGGGCGCCTTCCTCACCGTTCCGATCGGTGACTTCGTAGCAGAGCGAGCTTCTCAGTCCGAGTTTGTCAACTACTTCTTCCTCGATCAAACCGAGACTACCTTCCACGTGATTGGGACTGGAATGGTGGTCGAATATCGTTGTTACACCGTTTTTTATCAGTTCAATTCCACCTATGAGAGCGCTGGCCTTTATGGCCTCTCTGTTTAAATTTCTGTCCAGCTTCCACCATAAACCCGTTAGTACCTCGGATAAGTTCTCCGGGGAATAGTTGGGTAAGATCAATCCACGAGCCAGAGTGCTATAGAGGTGAGTATGACCGTTCACGGTCCCCGGAATGACTAGCTTGTTAGAGCAATCGATTACTTCGTCGCCCTCCTCCGGCGTTGCCTCAATCTCACTGGATTTCCCTGACTCAATTATTTGGTTTCCCTCTATTACCAGCGTTCCTTTTTTGAAGAGCTCTTCGTCGTTGGTCCAGATTTTCCCATCTTCTAAGAAGTATTTCATCTTACCCCCATGTGTAAGGATAAACGGTCCCTGATTGGACTTGAAACTGATAAATCCGAATTCCATGATAACGATAAAACGTGGCAAAAGTCAAATCAATTAGCCCCAGCCTGACGACCGCGTTGTCGACTATTCCGGGAGAAAAAGTGTCATTATCCTGCCGAAGCTAAGGTTAGTCTATTCTAATCCAATGCATAAAATAAATTGCAGCAGGAGCGTTTACTTACTAAACTTTTTCAAGAGGTGATGAGATTGGGTTCACTGTCCGACAACCAAAGTGGAATAAAAGACAATACTATTAATTTACTGTTGCTGGTGCTGTGGTTCGGTAGCCTCTGGGGAGCAGTCGAGGCGTTGGTTGGGGGGTTGTTGCACTATATATTACCACCGACGATTCCCGGTAAGTTCATGATCTTCCTGGCGATTGGAGTTATGGCGTGGTCATATAAAAAGACTGGCAAGCCGTGGATGCCGGTGGCCATTGCTTTGATTGCGGCCCCGTTAAAACTTTTTTCCGCGGTGGTATTTCAGATGCCGGTCAATGCTCCGGTCATATTGAACCCTGTCTTCGGAATTCTCTCACAGGGACTGGGTTTTTCTCTGGTTGCCTTGATAGTTCATAAATTGACGCTACCCAAGTCAGTAAAGTTTCTCACCGCCGGAGCGGGTGCCGGAGCAACTTATTCTTTTATATTTGCCGGCCTGGTTGCAGGAATAGGATTGCCGCTTTATCCCCCTATGGAAGTTATAAAGGATCTGGGGACTAAATTTCCCTACTGGGCACAATCCTTTTCCGGGCTGATTAATTTTGGGTCATCTTCACTTCTTTATTCAGTGATTGCGGCAGGTATTGGTGGCCTCACCGTCGGGCTCTTGCCGTTTAAAGTTTACCCTAAAATGAAGCCCGGAACTCTTGCATCCGGATCCGTTCTATGGTTGACTATCTTCTTCGTGTCATCCTGGCTCATCTAGACCTGGGGAAGAGTTTTCCCATACTTGTAACCGGGGCTGTGGGGTCGGGAAAGACTCGGACTTGTTCTCGAGCCATCGACGAAATCGAATCCGGGGAATACGAGATTGGTGGAGTCCTCTCGCCGCGGGTCGTGAAGTCGGGAAGTACCGTTGGATACGACGTCGTTGATTTAAAAACCCGCGAGCGGAAGACATTCCTCCGTTCGAAACCGCCTGGTGAAAGAAAGTTAGGAAGGTTTTACCTTAAATCGGGGGGGATGGAATTTGCCCGAACCGCGGTTTCCCGGGGAGCGGACGAAGCCGATCTGGTTTTCCTAGATGAAGTCGGTAGGTTGGAGTTCGAGGGGCTTGGTCTGGCGGAGTCGGTTGAAAAAGTTCTCGCATCACACTCACAGGGAGTATATCTGGTACGGAAGACCTTTATAACTCGTTTCCGGGAAAATTTTGAGGTAGGCCAGTACGATGAAGTCCGGGTTTGAACAGCTCCGAGCTGTTGCTGGTCTTTGTAGCAGTGGTTCCGGCTGAATTACTTGTAACTCGCCAGAGACCGATCTAATATTATAAAAATTTCTTGTGAAAGTGATAATAACCTAATTAAAACTGGAGGAGGAGAATTCGATGTCAAATACCTTTAAGGATTCAATAAGGGCTGAGGATGATTTTACCATAACATGGGAACTTGTCCCGGGTAGAGGGGCGAAAGAGAAAAACCAGGAAGAAATATTTGAACACGCGGAGGAGGCTTCGGGAAGCGACATGATTGATGGAATATCCCTCACCGACAACCCGAGCGGTAACCCTGCCATATCGGCCGAATACCTCGGGATGAAGCTGAAGGAGATGGGGCTCGAACCGCTGGTCCATTTCACGGCCAAGGACAAGAGCCGTAATGAAATGGAGAGTTTTCTCTATTCTCTGGAAAGGGAAGGCGTGGAAAACTTGCTTTTGATGACGGGAGACTTTCCGAACGAGGGGTACGAGGGTCAGTCAAAGCCGGTTTTTGACCTTGATTCGACCCACATGCTAGAACTGGTAAATTCGTTGAACGAGGGGTTACAGTATACGGACGATTTTGGCAGGTCGCAGGAATTGAAGGAGACCCATTTCTTTCCCGGGGCCGTAGTTTCTCCCTTTAAGAGCGATGAAGCCGAAATTCTGACTCAATACTACAAACTGGAGAAGAAGGTGGAGGCCGGTGCCAATTACATAATTACCCAGCTGGGCTACGACGCCCGTAAGTTTCACGAACTCAAACAGTACGTTGAGAACGCTAATTTCGACGTACCGCTCATCGGTAACCTTTACCTGCTTTCCTACGGTGCCAGCAGGGCGATGAACCGGGGAGATATTCCGGGCTGTGTCGTTACGGACGACCTGGTTGACGAACTATCCGAGGAGAAGGAAGCCGAGGACGGCGGCAAGCAGGCCAGGCTGATGCGGGGTGCCAAGATGTACGCCTTTCTCAAAGGAATGGGCTACGATGGCGTCCACATAGGCGGTCACGGAATAAGCTACGAAGACGTCGAGTTCGTTGTAAACAAGGGCGAAGAACTGACTTCGGACTGGAAGGAGTTCGTTTCCGAGTTCGATTTCCCGATGGAGGACGGCTTCTACTACTACGAAAAGGACCCGGACACGGGGTTAAACAAGGATAGTCGGGCGGACCTCGCCCCCAAACCCCGCAAGGGTTTTGTGAACGCGGCATTTCGGTTGGCGCACAACCAGCTGTTCGAGCCCAACGGTCTCCTATTTACTCCAATGCAGAAATTTTTACAGTGGATAGATGGAACCGCTCTGGAAGAACCGTTCCAGTCCTTTGAGAGAATAATCAAAACTATTACGAACGACTGTCAGGAATGTGGGGACTGTGCTCTGACCGAGATGGCCTACGTCTGTCCGATGTCCCAGTGCCCGAAGGAACAACGTAACGGGCCCTGCGGCGGTAGCCGGGATGGTATGTGTGAAGTTTATCCGGAGAAACAGTGCGTCTACGTTCGAACCTACAACAGGTTGAAGGAGTACGGCGACCAGGAGCAGCTCAAGGAACAGGTACCGCCGAACTACTGGGAACTGAGACATACTTCCTCCTGGCTCAATTACTGGCTCGGCCGCGATCATGCATCGGAAAAAGCCGGGATCGAACCTCCGGAAGATAGCTGAACTTAACCAGTATAAATATTATTTACTGTCACCTGGCACCTCCGGTTCTCGGGGGTGCCAGTTT
>CAZYCI010000008.1:0-27216 GCA_964645955.1 uncultured Thermotogae bacterium | reverse complement strand
CTTTGGCAACAGCTTCTCTGCCGTCCGAGGCCTCGCCGATTATCTCCAGCCCGCTTTCCGTTTCAATTAGTGCCTTCACTCCTGACCTGACGACCTTATGGTCGTCGACTATTATTAGTTGGATCGTTTCTGACGTCTCGTTCATCTTATCACCATAAAAGTTGGTAAACTCCTGGTTGCGTTCGGCTTCGTGTTGATCCTATTTTCCATTTTTCTCGATAATAACGCTTGTGCCTCCCCCCGGTTCGGTTTCTAACAAAAAGTCCGCACCGAGTTTTTCGGCTCTTTCCCTCATGTTCCCGATACCCATACCGCCTCCGGACCGGGCTTGCTTCTCGTCAAAACCACGGCCATCGTCCGAAACCTCTAGCCTGAAACTTTCGCTTCGAGCCTCCAGGGTTATTTCAACGTAGCTGGCTTCTGCGTGTTTTTGGGCGTTGTTAAGCGCCTCCTGGGTAATCAAGTATAACTCTTCTATCACGTGGCCCGATAAGTCAATATCTTCATCCACTCTGACCGAAAACTCTACACCGGACCTGCGTTCTACGGTTTCCAACCTGTTCTTTATTTTGTCTTCAAAACAACAATTACGTTTCTCCGGGCTTCTCATTTGGTATATAAGCAGCCGCAGCTCCTTTAGAGCCTGCTGGGACATACTCTCTACGTTTTCCAGGTGAGAACTTACCTGCTCGTACTCATCCTGCTCCGCCATTCTCTTGGCGGCCTCAGCAAATAACGTTACGCTGTAAATGGACTGGGTGACCGAGTCATGTAGCTCTCTCGCCATCCTGTTCCTTTCCTCTACTACAGCGGCCTCTTCCAACCTTTTATTCAGACGAGCATTTTCTATAGCCAGGGAGGCCTGGTCGGCGAAAGAAGTTGCCAGGTTTACCTCCTCCTCGGAAAAATCTCTGGATTCTTCGTAGTAAAGAATTATGACTCCGTAAAGCTCGCCACCGACTACTATTGGCGTTGCAATTGAAGCACCAAAGTGCTTCTGTACTACTTTCCCCAGCTCCCGCATGCGTGGGGAGACGTACTTGCTGAAAACGTCTTTACTGGCAATATTTTCAACTAAAAGGGGTTCGTGGTTCTTTATTTCCTGGTCCAGATCTTCCAGGGCAAGAGTTACCTTATCAGCTTCGAGAAATTCTGCAGGGGCGTTTTTGGTGAACATTTGAGCGGTAAGTGGGCTGTTACCTCTATTTCTTTCTTCTAGCTGGAATATGGCAGCACTATCCGCGTCCAGCAGTCGATATATCTGATCAAGTACAGTATTTAGTACTTTATCGAGTGATTGACTGGAGTTGATTACGCCCATCGTTTCTCGTAAACCCTCTGCTACGAGCCGTCTCCTTTCGCTGAATACCAGTCTTTCCTTCTCGGTCTGGTAGAGCTGAGCGTTTTCTATTGCGACGGCTACCTGGTTTGCAAAGGCGAGTGCCACCTCGGCGTCCTTGAATGTGTAGTAGTTTTTCTTCCTGTGATCCAGCGTCAGCATGCCGATAACTTTATCCTTTACGATCAGCGGTACACCCATCCAGCAGCGGAGATAATTAAAGGTCGTATCGAGCTCCCTACCGGCAGTTTCTCGCAAGTCGCCAGCAAGGGGTTCGTCATCCATTACATCGTCTATTACTACCGGTTCTTTTCTCTCGACAACCGCCCGGTTTGCACTAGCCTCTTCTAGTGAAAAAGATATACTCATGGCTTTTTCATGTTTAATTGGCCCTCTGTAGGCCAAAATATCCAGAGTGTTATCCTCCAAAGTCATTATCGAGGCCGCATCGTAATCCAGAACGGACTTGAGCTTATCGAGAGTTTTGCCGAGTAAGGGTTTGAGCTCGAGTGTGGAGGCGACATCCTGTGTAATGTCCATTAGCGCTGTTAACTCGGACGAATTGTCACCGCAACCTATCATCCTCCCGGTATTACTGACCCTTTCAGATACGTCGGTAATAAAGCCCTCGACTATATCGTCTTCTTCCGCGAGACTTTGCCCCCTTTCCCATACCCATTTTTCTTCGTTTTTGGCCAGCAATCTATACGTGACCCCGTAGGGGGTATTCTTACTAATTGAATCCTCGACCTTTTCACGAACAAGGGGTCTGTCAGTAGGATGGATTAGCTGTGAATACGGCTTCACTTTGTTGTCTTTTAACTGCTCTGGTGCGTAACCGGTTAGCTCTTTACAGCCCGGCCCAACGTAGGTCATCGTCCAATGTGGGTCACAGCGACACCTGAAGGTCATCCCCGGCGTTTTCTTGACCAGCCTTGAAAGTATATCTGAACTGGTCTCACCCGGTGTGTTCGATTCGTGATTCATTAAAACCTCTTTACAAATTCTCGAAAAGTTGGCCTTTCCGCCCAAGACAGCTCAGATCAAATATAAACCCTAAGTCCACGAAAAAGCGAAAAATCAACTTATATTTATTTCATCATATAAAGATTTAACTCGTTACCTAAGTCGTGCGATTCTCTCCCTTAAGACCAACTCCTAACTCAGTTTGTAAGGAAATATCCCAACTACTTGAGAAACTTATTTTCTTCACCCACTGGGTGATATCAAAATTGTTAAAGCAAGTTACTCTTCCATAACTTTCAACCAGCACCCAGATGAGCTCCGGAACCTGGCTCAAGGTCCTTGACTTTCCTCCGGTAAGGCTACCTCACTCGTTTAGCGGTAACACATACTTCCAAGTTCCATTTCTCATCTGGGTGCTGGACCAATTCTTGTTAGCAAAATTAGTTCTTTGTCAAAATTTGATTTTCAATCCACGGGAAAAATCGCTGAATTTGGGTCGTTAATAATTTACCACAAATTTTCGTTCTATACAAAAATAAGTCAGAACTTCACAGGGCACTCCCCTTTAAGCTGCAGTAAGATTGTTGCTAACCTCTTGTAAGGTATATAGACGAAAACTATACTTGACATAACATGCAATACGAGCCGGTTTACTCGGAGAGGTTTTCGGACAGCTGGATAAGGGATTTGTTCTTTAGCGCAAAGTACGGCGAAAAGAAATGTGATTTCTGTGATTCGAAGGACGTTTACTTCGTGGACGAAGACCAGAAGAGGTTGAGGTGCAGGGACTGCTGGAAACGAAGCTCTCTGACGCACGAGACATATCTCGAAAACACTAAACTGAGCCTGCGCTTCTGGTACGAAGTTATATGGTCTTTCGTGCTGGATCATACTGCCTCGAAAACAGCGAAACTATTACGGACAAATAACCACCAGAAAATCTTACGGATTTTTAGGACGGTTAGGCAGGCATTAGCGTATCGCTCGGCATCTAGTCTAAAAGCAGCTTATGGAAATATAGACGTTTACGAGGACGACCAGGGTGATAAATTAGCTACTTTTAAAGATGAAATAAAGGGGCTCATTGGAGACGATGGTGACCGTAACCACCCAATTTACTTCGTCTACGAGGTCGGTGACTATTTATACCTGAAGTTAGTTAAAAAACCGAAGAAAGTATTTGAAGAAGGTAATGCCGGTTTCGGTGACGACTCCTCCCTTAATAAACTGGAGCCGGTTGGGCTTGGGTGCCTGTTTCACGGGAAGGGTGAGTACCTCAAGAACCCGGCAGGTGCCCAGCTTGAGGGATTATGGAATTTCACAAAATTCCATATGGGGGTTTACCAGGGAGTGCGGAAGGAGAACTGGCGGTACTATCTGAAGGAAATCGAATTTAAATACAACCACAGAAAGAGAGGTTATCAGGATCAGGTCGCGGAGCTGGTAGATATTTTGATGGACGGAAACCACAGTTGAGTCCTTTCGAAAGAAATACTACTTCAACTTGGAGGAGGTGAGGCGGGTGAATAATAAAGTCAAGCTTCTTCTCTTAGCCGTGGTGTTTTCAGCACTAATTGTCGGTGGGACTACCGGATTCGCCGCAGAGGGAGATAAAGACGCCTTTAAAGCGATAGTTACGATACCGCCCCAGGAGTTTCTGGTGAAAGAAATTGCAGGAGACCGTTTTGCTGTCAGTTCCATGGTGCCCGAAGATGGAAGCCCTCATTCCGCTTCAGTTACTCCAGGAAAATTGAGAAAAATAAGGAACTCGGATATATATCTCAAGGTTGGAACACCGATTTCTTTTGAAGTCAATAACGTGCCGGTTTTTCGCCAGGAGAATCCTGACTTGTTAGTTAAGGATATTTCCATCGGTATAGAACTCAAATCACTCGATGAACATTATGGGAAATCGGATGTCGCGGGATCCAGCAATGATAAAAACAAGGCTGTAGACAATCATATTTGGCTTTCTCCGGCTAACTTAAAAGAAATGGCAAAAAACGTCAAAAACGCACTGAGAGAAGTTGATCCGGCGTACGCTGACCGCTATAAGAAAAATTTTGAGTCCTTGCTTGCCAGGATTTCAGAGGCTCAGGCGGAGATCAATCGTCTAATTGCCGACTATAAAGGGCGCAGTTTTCTTGCCTACCACCCAGCATGGGGTTATTTTGGCGACGAGTTTCAGTTACGCCAGATAGTGGTTCAGGAAGGAGGAGATAGACCGGGACCGAGAAGGATAAGAGAAATTACGGAATACGCTCGGGAGCACGGGATACGTGCTATAATTGCTTCGGCGCAGTTTAATCCCTCTACTGCGAGGATGGTTGCAGGTAGTTTCGGGGGAGAGGTTATCACCATCAACCCCATGGAAGAGGAAATTCTGGAAGAAATAGTGGAGCTGGCAAAAGCAATATCTCGGGGGTATTCTGAAAGCTGAAGTCCTGGTTATAGGTGTTAAACAATTGAATCACGGGTAAAACGGGCGTGGTGGTTTGATGAACGAAGAAGTAATACCGATAAAAATAAAAGGACTTGCGGCCGGTTACGGTGACGATCCTGTAATAAACGACGTTAACTTAAAGGTCGAAGAGGATGACTTCGTGGGAATAATAGGACCGAACGGCGGAGGGAAAACCACCCTGTTAAAATCAATTCTAGGCCTTCTAAAACCTATGGAAGGGAGCGTGAGGGTTTTCGGAAAACCTCCGGAAGAAACCAGGAACAGGATAGGCTACGTCCCGCAATACGCGACCTTCGACCAGGATTACCCGATAACCGTAAGAGAAGTCGTGCAGATGGGCCGACGTCGGGAAAAGAAGTTCTACGAGAGCTATTCCGACAGGGATAGGCGTCGGACGGCTGAAGTATTGAATAACGTAGAGATGGTGGATTGCAAAGACGATCCGATAAGTGCTTTATCCGGAGGTCAGAAGCAGAGGGTATTTATAGCTCGAGCTCTCGTTTCCGATCCGGGTATACTTTTGCTAGACGAACCGACCGCCAGCGTGGACAGGAAGCTGGAGAAAGGGATTTATGCGTTATTAAGGGAACTAAACGATGAAATGGCAATAGTGGTGGTTACGCACGATATCGGGGTTATGTCCTCCTACGTTACGAAAGTGGCTTGCCTTAGCGGAGAACTTTACACGAGTAACGAGCCGTACATGGATCGAGAGATGCTGGAGGATGCTTATAAATGTCCGGTGGAACTTATCACGCATGCGGGTGAAGAGATACCGCACAGGGTGCTGGGAGAACACCGGGAAGGACCAAAGGGGGAAGCCGAATGATAGGCGAAGTGGCAAAACTCTTCTCTTTCCCGTTTGTTCAGAGAATGCTCGTGGCCGGTTTCCTGGCCAGCATTGTGGGTGGGGTAATCGGGACTTACGTCGTGGTAAACCGCGTGGTCGTAATGAGTGGCGGAATTGCCCACATAACTTTTGGCGGAATCGGACTGGCTTATCTCCTGCAGGACAAGCTGGGCTGGGGCTGGATGGATCCAATGATCGGAGCAGTTATTTTTGCCCTCGGGGCAGGGGCGATATTTAGCTCAAACTTCGTCCAGGAGAGAGTCCGGCGGGATTCGACCGTCGGCGTTCTCTGGGTAATGGGAATGGCAGCTGGCATTCTCTTTTTAAACCTCGTGGACAAATCTGAGGTTTCCGTTCAGGAGCCGGCGAGCATATTATTTGGCAATATCCTGCTGGTAGAGAAGTTCGACCTCTACGTGTTTGCCGGGCTAACTTTTGGCATATTATTACTAGTCCTCCTCTTTTTTCGAGATTTTAGAATACTTACCTTTGACGAGGAGTTTGCGCGAATCTCCGGCCTGAACGCGGATGGTTTGAACCTGCTGCTGTTTTCCCTTATCGCACTTACCGTGGTTATTTTGATAAAAGTCGTGGGGGTTATTCTGGTCATAGCCACCCTGACGATTCCGGCCGCGATTGCCAGCTTTTTCACGAACAAACTGCAGACGACGATGGGGCTTGCCGTAATGGTTGGGCTTGCCGGATCATTTCTGGGAATATTCAGCTCGCTGCTTTTCGATACGCCTCCGGGACCGATGATCGTGCTCTGGCTGGGTGGAATGTTCATACCGGGGTTTGCGCTTGGCAAGAAGTTTGGCTAAAAACAGTACTCCTGTATAATGAATTGAATTGGGTGGTTCATAGCCATGGCTGAAACTTCCCTTGTTCTGCCGACGCACCTCTTTGAAGACGAACCACCGGGAAATTGTAATACCGTCCACGTGGTTGAGGTATCTCGTTATTTTAAGGATTTTGATTTCCACAAGAAAAAAATACTTTTGCATCGCGTCTCTTTAAAGAATTATTCCGAAGAGCTCAAAAGCCAGGGTTATAACGTTAAATATTTTTCCAGCAAGCTCGAAGACCCTCTGGAGCGATCCATAAAGGAAGCTTCCACCGCATCTTCTTCTCCAAAATTAGTTTATTACGACCCCGTCGATAAGCCCCTGCGGGAGAAAATAAAAGAATTGGCCGCTGGGTTCGGGGTAGAACTCGAGAGGGAAAAGAGTCCGGGCTTCGTTACCGAGGTCAGCTGGTTTCGCGATAATTTCGGGGGAAGCAACTATAAAATGTCGGGGTTTTACCGAGCGCAGCGCCGCCGGCTCGACGTACTCATGGACGGAGGAAAGCCGGAAGGCGGCAAGTGGAGCTTGGACCCGGAAAACAGAAAGAGTCTGCCGGAGTCGGTTGATCCTCCCGAGTTGCCGGACTTTAATGGGGATAGATTGCTTGAGGAGGGACGGCAGTACATCCAGGAAAACTATTCCGATAACCCGGGCTCGCTCGACGACTTCGTCTTTCCGGTCAATAGAGAAGAAGCAATAAGCTGGTTAAAGGATTTTCTCGCCAGGAGGTTCAAAGGCTTCGGCGACTACCAGGATGCCATTTCTAGAGAGGACAGCTTCCTCTTTCATTCGTTGCTTTCCCCCCTGATCAATATCGGGCTCCTTAAACCGATGGAGGTAGTGAACTCGGCAATTAACGCTTACAGGAATGATCCCGAAATCGGTCTAAATGCGGTGGAAGGATTCGTACGGCAAATAATTGGATGGCGGGAATACGTGCGCCTGATTTACGAGCTTGAAAGCGAAAAACAAAGAAATAGTAATTTCTGGGAGAACCATAAGTCAATTCCTCCATCTTTCTACGATGCGACTACGGGGATACCCCCCGTTGATAGGACGATAGAAAAAATAAATAAACACGGCTACATTCACCACATAGAGCGTTTAATGGTGATGGGCAATTTTATGCTGCTCTGCGGGATGCATCCGGACGAGGTATATAACTGGTTTATGGAGTTATCGATTGACTCCTACGATTGGGTCATGACACCCAACGTCTACGGGATGAGTCAGTATGCGGACGGGGGGCTGATTATGACGAAACCTTACATCAGCTCTTCAAATTACATAAGGAAGATGAGTGATTATAGCTCCGGAGACTGGTGCGAGGTCTGGGACGGTCTTTACTGGCGTTTTATCCGGAAACACAGGGAAAAGTTCGAAGATATACCAAGAATGGCAGTTATGGTATCAAATTTGGATAGAATGAGCGAGAAAACCGTATCCGCCCACTTAAATAGAGCTGAAGAATTCCTTGAAAAGATTTTTTAACTGATTTGCTCGTTTTGATGTTTCTCAAGCCAGTCTACGACGTCCTTTATAACTTCGTCCCTGTTTATTTCGTTTAATAGCTCGTGCCGGGCACTCGGATAAACTTTACTTTCTACTTTTTTGAGGCCTGCCCTTGCGTATTCACCGGCTAACTCAAGGACCTCCTCTCCGCCGACCGGGTCCTTTTCGCCGGATATGAACAGAATAGGTAAATCCTTCCTTATCTTATCGGGTTCGTCGCTTCCCGCCAGCTTTGCCATCCCGTTAATGAAGGTCTCGTAAAAGGCCGTGCTGCAGCTAAAACCGCTAAGTTCGTCCTTTATGTAACTTTTGACTGCTTCTTCGTCCCTGCTTAACCAGTCGAATGGCGTATCCGCGGGCTCGAACTCGGAATTGTGTGAAGAAAATAGAAGTTTTTCCATGAGATAACTGTTGGATAACTCCCCCCGTATCCATTTTTCCAGCTTTGCTACCGGTTTTAGAACCCTTAATACCGTTTTACTGACTCTGCTGGTCCCGGAAAGTATGGCCCCGTCAACTTTATCTCGGTGCTCGGTAATTAAAGACCTGGCGACGAAGGATCCCATGCTGTGTCCGAATACGTAGAGCGAAGCTTTACTGTTTCCGGATACAACCGTTTCCAGAAAGGTATTTGCATCGTCAACGAGGCCTTTCCAGCCGGTTGATAGCGGAACGTGCCCCAGCTGGCCATCGTTTTCTAGAGCGGTTTCGCCGTGCCCTGTTTGATCGTAGGTATATACGGAGTAGCCTTCCGAAACAAGCTTTTTGGAGAAATCCTCGTACCTTCCCCTGTGTTCCGCCATCCCGTGGATTAACGCCAGTTTCCCTGCGGGCGAGCCGGCGGAAGAGTACTTGCTTCCGTAAAGTTCGACACCTTCGGTACCGGTAAAAGAAAAACGTTCTTTATTCATTTAAAGCTTGGCCCTCAGTCATCAAGAAAACACTGGAATTCAAGGGTTCTGCCGTCCGGATCCTTTCCGAAAAACTGATAGATATCGTAATCCGGTTGTCGAGATGCGGGCTCTCCTTCCGCCAGATCTTCAAGGTCTTTGTAAGCTTTATCGACTTTATCCTTACTGTCAAAAACAAAAGTCAATATCCCGCAGTTTTCGGTTTCTTCTCGTGTACAGAAGCCGAAGCGGAAACCATTTTTTTCGAATATCAGACAATCACCCTGGTTCTTCCAGATTTCCGCCCCCAGTCTGTCCCGATAAAAAAGCTTTAGTTGTTTCAATTTTTCCGTGCTGAAAAAAACTATTCCTGACATATAACCACCTTTGTTGTTTGCTATACCAGTGTAAGAGCTATTCCTTAAAAAATCATCGGATGGGATTCGGGAAAACTGAAAAGAGAGCCAAAAACAAACCATTTGGATTCCTCGAAGTAAATCGAGTAAAATTAATTGAACAGGTTTTTGATTTGAAGGGTTCACAAGAACCAGGCGAAATAAGGAACTAGAGGGGGGTAATATGAAAACCTTAAGAGGATTTGATATCGGAGAAAGGCGCTCGGTTAGGCTAATTGGATTTATGGTACTGGTTTTAGCCTTGGCTTTGGTTTCTACGGTTTCAACCGCTGCACCTAAACAGGGGTATCCGTTCTGGGGGGATTCCGACAACTGGATTACTACTTCAAACGGAGGCGGTCAACCCGCCCCATTTATGATAGTTCCCCGGCCGCCACAGGACAGCAAACTCAACGTAAGCCTCAGGACGGACAAAAAACAGTACGTAATAGGCGAGAACGCCAGAATTTTTTTTGAACTGAATAAAGCAGCCTACGTTTACATCCTTGATTACACGCCAAACGCGGGAGTTAAACTAATTTATCCAAATAAATGGGAAGGTAATGAAAAAAGGAGCGCCGGCACCCACGTGTTGCCCTCGGGGAACTACAATTTCGGAGTCACTGGACCGTCGGGGAATGAGTATTTGCAGGCACTTGCTACTACTAAAAAAATAGATATCTACGAGTATGTTAGGTATCCAGACCGACCGTTCCGCGATAGCGGCTTTCCCGACGTTCCTGACCCGCAGGCTCTCAAAGAAGAAATTCAATCGGGATTGAACGCAAAGTTCGGACTTCATCTCGGCGGGGAGGATTCCAAGATACGGTTCCAGTTAACTCCCGTAGAATGGGATACAGACTTTTACGATTTCCAGGTGGTGTCCTCTCAACCGACCAACCAGAGACCGCAGGCACGCTTTTCCTATTCGCCGACAAACCCTCAGACAAACGAGAGGGTCAGGTTCGACGCTTCGGGCTCTTACGACCCCGACGGTCGAATTAGGAGAATGGAGTGGGATCTCGACGGGGATGGAAACATCGAGGCGACCGGCACTACCGTCTATACTCGCTACAGAAGTAGCGGTCGGGCCAGGGTCACACTTACTGTAACGGATAATAACGGTGCCAGTTCATCCACCACTCAGTACGTACAGATCGGGCCCAGCAATAAGCAACCTAGCGCTGAATTTAGTTATTCGCCTTCCAGTCCGAGTATAGGTGATACGGTACGTTTTGATGGTAGCTCTTCTTACGACCCGGATGGTTCAATTGTCTCCTGGAACTGGGATTTTAACGGCGACGGTCGAACTGATAGAAGTGGCCGCGTCGTATGGAATAGCTTCAATTCTTCGGGAACGAGACAGGTTTCGTTGACCGTAAAGGATAATAGCGGGGCGACTACCCGGACGAGTAAGATGATCGACGTAGGACCTTCTAAGCCACGTTTTAACCAGGTGAGTGCGGACTACTTCAACAGTAACGGAAACAGGGAAAACGAGTGGTACTGGAGCAGAAGTTTTGGTGACTATGCTCGCTGGACGTGGTACTCCATTCCTCATTCTCCCAACCGGGCTTACCTGAATTTCAATCTTTTCGTAACCAATCCGGATTGGGGAAGTGGCTATGGAGCAACTCTGGAATTCAGGATAATGGACATGAATGGTAACCTGATCGAACGAGGTAGTGTGGATCTGGCCAACACTTTCCGACCCCAGTACTCCGGAGATACCAATGGAGTTGGTTACGAGGCCTACGGCTCTTATCACGTAAGTAATCCGGGCGATCTAAGAAACGGGTTCAGGGTCAGGATAGAGTGGCCGCCCAGGGACAACCGTTATTACTTTGGTGCACGCCAGGACGCAGTCAAACTGGCTTACGAGTATTAAAAGCAATTAATACAAGAGGAGGAGGTAAAAATGCTAGAAGGTAAAACCAAACTTAGATTGCTGATCCCTTTTCTGGCTCTGTCAGTTGTTCTGTTTCCCGTAATTGCAGAGGCAGGAAACGGCGTGCCCGAGGAAAAGGGACCGGAGATTATGGGGATAATGAACGAAGAATACGGGAACCTTCCGGGAGTTGAGTACGAATTTGGTGAGCCAACCGGGTCTTTTGAGAACGTCACCGTCGCTACAAACACTAGCCTGGCAATATCCGAGGAAAACCTATCGGACGGATTACTGGTTGGCCTGGCAATTTACGGGGAGAAGCGGTACTTGATCCTGGCAACTGATCTGCCCGAGGAAATGGAAGAAGTTTACGCCGCCGGCCTTATAGATCTTTCAAAAGAAGAGACGGTTTACGTGGCTTATGCAGAGCTGGCAAGCCGAGATGAAGCCGATGGTGAAATCAGCTTAAACCTGAATGAAGGAGAAGAAACTGATACTCTGAAACTTGAAGTAGTCGGGAAGAAGTATATTCTCCGTACTACGATGCCGCTATCACTCTAACTCCCAAAGAACCGAGACCCGTCGAACCAGTTCTATGGTTCGGCGGGCTTTCAATTTACTTGCCGACTATATTGAAGAACCTCTCCTTTATGCTATCCATGAGTGCGCTCTGGGTTGATTTACGCTCCAGGGTATCCCCGACGACACCCGGATCCAGCTGAAAACCACCCATTTCCACGTGGCCACCACCGCTACCGTGACCATTGGCGATCTTCTCGGCAATCTCTTCGGCAGTGTAGCGCGAACCGGAGTACCTAACGGAACCTACGATAACTTTCTCCTCGATATCCACTCCTGCGATGACTACTCCTCCCACGCCCTCTTCTTTCAAGAGAAGGTCCGCGACCTGCGGGATGGCCGTTTTGTTTTTACTGTCCAGGGTTCCCGCATCGGCGAACTTAAAAGTTCCCCGAACTTCGTAAAGTTCCCTGTCCGTTACCCTATGGATTAAATCAAACGTCTCGGAGGTCATAAAGGTACCAATTATGTCAGTTAGTGCTTCCTGGTCGACTTTTTCTACGAAATTGGTTACCTGAAGAAAGTCGAACTGGCTAAACCCTCTAAGAAAGCCTCCGGTGTCGGAGTGTAACCCGTAGTACAAAGCGGTGGCGGTACCCTCTTCAAAGTCAAGGCTCGACTCGTTTATTGCTTCGGCGAGTATTGCCGAACACGATCCAACGTTTGGTCTGACGTCAACGTATATCTCCCTCGTTTGCAGGGGCTCCAGGTCCTCCTTTTCTATTCCGTGGTGATCCTGAACTGAAAACAACTTTTCCATTAGTTCAGCGGACCAGCCGTTTCCCGATTCCTTATTTATCCTGCTTGGATTACAATCAACCAGTGATACGTGCTCAAAATCGTTTAGAGAGCCGTGTTTCAATCGATTTATGCTAACGCCGAGATAATTGACGAGTAACTGGTTCTCCGGTCGGTTAATCCCGCTTTCGAACAGGTATTCGTAATTTACATCGTTTGATTCCAGTAATTTTCCCAGAGCAAAAGCTGAAGCAATGGCGTCCGGGTCGGGGTTTCCAAGTGAAACTACGGCCACTTTGCCTTCAAGTTCCGAGATCCTGTCGAGGAAGATTTCACTGGCCATCGTTATCACCCCATTAATAATACGAACCGGACATGGATTCTAAAGTATTAAAAACTTTATTCAGAACCAACTCCACCCAACCTCTGGAGGATATTTATCGGCTACTGCTCACTATTATATCCGATAATTCATCGGAAGAAGTTTCTTCCTGTTTCTTTTCGGTTATTTTTTCTCCTCTCGATAGGATTACAAAACGGTCCGAAACCGGAAATATCTGTGGAAATATATGTGAGATCAAAATTACGGCAATTCCCTGCTCCTTCATCTCCCTGATAAATTCAAGGATCTTCTCGACTCCCCTGGAAGAAATGGCCCTGGTTGGTTCGTCAAGAATAATTAAATTCGCCTGAAATTTAAGTGCTCTCGCAACTGCGACGCCTTGCCTTTCCCCACCGGAACAGAACCTGACTTCCTGGGTTGGCTCCATTCTCAAACCAAGCTTTTCCGTGACTTCACGCGCTTCCTCTTGCATTTCTTCCATATCCAGAGCACCAAGTGGCCCATATCTCGAAACTTCCCTGCCGAGAAAGATGTTTTTTGCCACGCTAAGTTCTTCGACTAAAGCCTGCTCCTGGTAAACCGTCTCAATACCCAGGTTCCGGGCGTCTTCAATGGAATTTATTTCTACCTCGTTACCTTTCCAGTAAATCGTTCCCTCGTTCTTTTCAACTACTCCGGCGATGATTTTGGCGAACGTCGACTTTCCAGCACCGTTGTCGCCAATGAGCCCAACTGCCTCACCGGGTCTGATTTCAAAATCGAAGTCCTTGAGGGCATGAATTTTACCGTACCATTTGTGCATACCTTCGGCCTTTAAAATAGGCTTTTCGCTTCCTTTTTCGGATGGTTCCATCATTACCCCCCTTAAGAAGGCATTAAGATTTCATCCCTTAACCGACTTATCGACATGTTGATAAATATCGCTACCAGAAGAACTATACCCGTAAGAACGCCCCTAACTGAAGGGGAGACGTTCAACATGGTTAAACCTGCTTCCAGAATTCCCAGGAGAATGACACCCCCCATTGCTCCGGTAATCCTGCCACGACCGCCCCTGAGGCTGATACCTCCAATTATGGCCCCCGCAAAGGCGTTAAATATGACTCCTTCGGCGAGTGTCGATGTAACGCTTGTGACGTAACCTGCGTAAAGTAATCCCGCCATTCCCGCCATGGCTCCGCCCATGGTGAAAACCCAGAGCAGCACGTTTCCGACGTTAATCCCCATCATTTCGGTAGTATCGGGATTTCCACCTGTAGAGTATATATGAAGCCCAAATTTGGTTTTTCTTAACAGGAGATGTAATGCAATAACTACTCCTACAAAGATGAAGATCGCCACGTGAATTCCCCCTACTTGAGCCCTACCGGGGGCAAGAAAGGTATTCGATAAATTTACTATTGCTCCTCTGCGAATCCAGGAAGTCGTCCAGTCGAAGATCAGAAAGGTAGCGAGGGTTGCCAGAAAGGCGTTATAACCAATTTTTCCGACCAGCAATCCGTTCACGGCTCCCAGAGCCGCTCCCGTCCCGATGACAATTAATATACCCACCCAGCCAGGAAGATTCGTAAAGAGCACCCCGGTAACGAAACCGCCGACCATGGCTGATAAGCCCGCGTTCTGGGCAAGAGAAAGATCCATATTACCGGTAGTAAGTATAATGGCTTCGGCAAACACGAGCATTCCGATCATTGAGCTCGTGTATAAAATAAACTCGACGTTCTGAAAAGTTAAAAACCCCTTCGGATTCAAAACCGCGAAGAAAATATAGAGTCCTATGTTGATAAACCAGACTAGATTATCGATAAAAAATAACTTCAACCTGGTTTTTGTTTCCACAAGCAATCACCCAAAATAATAGACTGTCAAAAAAACTGTTTACCAATTTAGAGAATAAGAACTTATTCAAGGACCACCGGAAAACCCGGCGGCCCTTGAAGTTAATATACGGTAAGCCTTAACTGTGGATTTACCAGCCGGGTAGCGGGAAGTTACCCCAGAGCAGCGGACTATCGTAGTTTTCCTCGGTAACAAATACTGCGTTGGTCTGGAACCACTTGTGGTCGTTGGAAATTTGATCACTGTACTCGGTCATGTGCTCTATTTTGGCTGGTGCCCAGATCGGTTCGGCCCAAGGGTCAACTCCCAGGTGTTGGTTTCCGGTTCTTATATTTAGTTCTTCGGCATTTATGGTTTCGCCGTATCCCGGCAGCGCTTCTTCGCCCTCTTCTAGATACTTTACCATGTAGTGTACAGCAATCGGGTTGTAAAATGCAGGCGGCTGATCGAGTCCGACGTCGATGTTACCCTTGCCAATTTCTTCCAGAATATCCGGAAAGGCGTCCACGGTAGCTATGTAAACGTCTTTTGGGCTTACGCCACTATAGGTATCAAAAGCGGCGTTTGCTCCCAGCCCCATTGAACCGTTCTGCGCAAATACGGCATCTATCTCGGCTCCTCCCCTGAGGGTGTTGAGGGTTTTTGTCTTTGCCTGATTGCGCATGGACTCTGCGACCTTGGTCACTACTTTGACGTCCTCGTACTGGTCCACTGCCTCGTGGAAACCGCCACCTCTAATTACGTCCTCGGAAGTTCCCGGACCGGAAGAAAGCTCTAGTACCGTTCCTTCAACCTTGCCTTCCGGCTTCACCTCGGTTTTCAGGTATTCGACGATCCTTTCTCCCAGCTGTCTGGCTCCTCTTCTTGCCCCGTAGCCGACGAACATTAAGGGATAACTACTGTTTACGATTGTGTTCGTCGTGATAACGGGAACGTCTTTCTGTTTGGCGTAACTCATTACGGACTTTAGCGCTTCGACGTTCCAGGGGGAAATTATTAAACCATCGATGCCCATATCTATTAACCTTCTTGCCTGCGTAACCTGCAGTGAAGCATTGTAACCAGCTTGAGTCCAGGTAGTCCTTATATCGAGGTCTTTGCGCTGTTCGCTTAAATCCTGGCAATACCAGTTAAAGGCCTTGACGTACAGATCCTCCCAGGAATTACGTACTGCGTGGGCCGAGAGCCCGATGAATAATTCTTCTTCGTCCTGCGCTTTAACGGTTGTGGTAAAGCCACCAATTAACGAAACGGTTATGAGTCCGACTAAAAGTACCGCTACAAAATTTCTTTTTCTTTTGTTCATCTTTACCTCCTTTTGAAGTTAGTAGTTCAGAGTTGTCCAGTAGATCCGGCAATAGAAGTTTGTTATTTAATTATCACCCCCGGTAGAAGACCTTTTGGCTGTAGAATCTCTGATCTTCAAATTAGTTGGTATTCTAACCTCACTTATTTCTCTGGAGCCGGACTCTATCTTATCAAAAAGCAGCTTGGCTGCTTCGGATCCTATCTCGTAGGGCGATTGTGCTACGGTAGTCAGTCTCGGCCTAAAGGTGGAGGCCCATTCGAAGTCATCAAAACCTACCAGGGAAACGTTCCCCGGACATTCTTTTCCTGACTCCTGAATTCCCTGCATTGCTCCAATGGTCATCAAGTTATTGGTGCTGAAAATAGCAGTTGGCGGTGATTCCAGTTCCAGTAGTTCTCGGGCAGCTTCGGCTCCACCAGCAACCTGGGAATAACCCTGTTTTACTAGATCCTTGTCGTAATTTATCTCCTTTTCTCTGATTACGTTTTTATATCCCCTTAACCGCTCTCTGCTCGTGTTTACACTCTCCAAACCGAGAATTATTCCAATCCTTCTATGCCCAAGGTCAACGAGGTGCCTCGTAGCGGCTTCTGCACCTGTTATGTTATCGGACAGTACCGAGGGAGCCTCTATCTCGTCCAGCGTCCTGTCGACGAATACGAGCGGGACGTTTCTCTCCTTAAGTTCTGAGATTTCCTGGTCGCTTTTTCCGGTTGGTGCAACGATAAGCCCATCCGTCTTTTTTTGTGATAGGACGTCTATGTATAGTTTTTCCTTGTCAAGAGTTTCGTCAGTGTTGCAAACAATCAAGCTATGGTCTTTTTCCAGCGCGCAGTCTTCTACGCCCCGAAGGAGCGTAGAAAAGAAAGGGTTGGATATATCCGAAACGATAAGCCCGATCGTTTTGGTCTTCTGGGTTTTCAGGCTCCTCGCAACTGCGTTCGGATGGTAACCTATTTCCTCCATGGCCCGCTCGACTTGTTCGGTCAGTTCGTCACTCACGTATCGGGTTCCGTTGATTACGTGAGAAACGGTAGCCACCGATACTCCAGCTTTTTCCGCTACGTCATTTATGGTTGCCATAAGTTAATCGATTATATAAACGTTTACTTCTGATTTTATACTAACACTGCATTACTTTTATGTCAAACTTCGCTGAAAGATTCTGGGGTTTAAATTACTGCTTTACCGCTCCTTTGGTTAGGCCGGAAATAATCTGTCTCTGGAAGACAAGAAATATGGCGAGGATCGGCAGAGCGGAAATGCTCGAAGCCGCCATCTGGTGGATAAAGTCCACCCCAAACCTGTTACTGTAAAGGGCGAGCCCCAGGCTTAACGTCCTTGTCCCTTCGGAAGAAGTGAGAATTAGTGGTAGCAAAAAGGCGTTCCAGCTCGTAAGAGCGGTATTAATTACCAGGACTGCTATCGCGGGCTTTGCCAGCGGCATTATAACCCGCCACAGGATCTGGAAATCGTTTGCACCGTCCATGATTGCGGCTTCGTCAAGTGATCGAGGGATACCATCGAAGTATTGCTTTAGCAGAAATACACCAAAGCCCTGCACTAGTGTCGGTAAAATAAGGGCGATCAGAGTATCGTAAAGGCTCAACCAGTGCATAAGTTCGTAAAGTGGGATGATCAATACCTGAATGGGAATCATCATGCGAGCAATTATTATCAGAAACATGGCCCGCTTGCCCATGAAATCATGTCTGGACAGAGCGTAAGCGACCATTGAGTCGAAAACGATATTGCCGAGTATAACTGCGCCGGTCACTATTGCAGTATTGCGGAAGTAAATGGCAAAGGAGTCGGTAACCCAGACGTCGACGAAATTCTGGATCGTTGGATTTTCCGGGATTAGTTTTGAGATTTGCGTTAATGCAGCCCCACCTTCCTTTAATGAGGTAAGCACCATCAAGGCAAAGGGGAATATCGCAAGAACTGCAACGAAACTAAGAAAAACGTAAAGCAGGCTTCTTCTAAAAGTTCGCAACAGACTTCGTGAATCGTCAAACATCAGCGTCGATCCTCCAGAAATTTAAGTAAGTCGGTTTGAAAGCTTCGAGCTGACCCGACATTCATCGTCCTGTTAATCATTATTGAAAAAACCGGCAAATTATCCCTCTCAGAAAGAGGGAATCAAGCGGTTCCTTCGCTTAACCATAGAACTGCTCCTCGTAGGAAAGTGTCTTCATCTGAATTACAGAAAAGATAAGGATCAAAATAAAGAGTAGGTAAGCGATTCCCGATGCGTAGCCCATCCTGAATTTTTGAAATCCCATGTTATAGAGGTAATATACTATCGTCCTGGTAGATCCCAGCGGACCACCCTGAGTCATTACAAATATCTGAGAGAAGATCTGAAAGGAGCGTATGGTGTTGATTACGAGAGCGAATATTAACATTGGTCTAAGCAAGGGTAACGTAACCCGGAAGAAGGTCTGGACCGAATTGGCACCATCGATAGCCGCAGATTCGTAAATTTCCTCTGGAATATTTTGAAGTCCGGCAAGAAAGAGAACAGTATAATAGCCAAAGCTTGCCCAGACCATCATAGCCATGATTGCGGGTAGTGCAAACTGAGTGCTCAATAACCAATTTTTCCCCTGTATTCCAAACAGTCCCAGCAAGCTGTTCAACAACCCATAGGGGCTGTAAATGTAGGTAAAGATCGTTGAAATGACCACTATAGAGGTCATTACGGGGACGAAGTAGCTTGCCCTGAAGAAGCTCCTGAATTTTATCTTCTTGTTGAGGAATACCGCCAGAACTATGGCAATCGCGGTAGTAACAGGTATCGTCCCAACGACGAAGATAACAGTATTTTTTACAGCCTGCCAGAACGTGGGATCGTTGAATATTTCAAAGTAATTGGAAAGCCCGACAAATTTGGGGGCCAGACCCGCTAGAGGGTCGTACTTTGTAAAGCTAAGGTAGAGTGAATACCCGACGGGATAGAGGCTAAACGCGATGAAGGTCACTATCCACGGGGATAGCAGAATAAAAGTTGACCATCTGCTTCTTCCTGTCATAATTTACCACCGAATATCGATTTTTAGCTCAGAAATTGCCGATAAATTAATTTTGTAATCAGGACAATGTTCGAAAAGCGGGGGGAGTCCCCTCCCCCCGATAATGTCTTCGCTAACTGGATTGATACTCTTCAATTAGATCGTTAACTTTCTTCTGGGCTTCCGCCAGGTTGGATTCCGGATTTCCTCTCCCGAGTAACGTAGCTTCAACAGCCTTGGTGATACTTTCCTGTATAGAAACCCATTTTGGGTGTGGCGGCGGTGAAGTCGCGTTTTCCATGACGGTGGCGAAAGATTCCAATTCCGGATGCTCCTCAAGCAGGGCTTGCAGGTCCATCTGATAAAATGGTAACAACGTGTTGACCCGGCTGGAAACGTAATTACCCTGGGAAAGCTCGAGTGCCATTTCCGTTGCTAGTTCCGGATGTTCCGTCTGGATCGGAATGGTGAGAAAGTCCGCACCGGAGAAACCGACCGATTCCGCACCTTCCTTATCCGGTCTGGGCAATACTGAGGTCACGTATTCCATATCAGGTGCCTCTTCATCTACATTGAGGCCGGGGCCATCGTAAATCATCCCCAGGCGCCCCAGGTAAAATGCCTGTCGTGCTTCTTCCTGTGTGGCCACAAGCGAAGACTCTTTCAGAGAGTTATAGAACTTCAGTGCTTCTACAAAAGGTTTGCTGTCCAGCATAGCACTGTTCCAGTCTTCGGAAAGCACCCTGCCGCCGTTGGACCAGGCAAAAGGCAGGAACTTCTGCCAGGTCGTAAATCGGCCGCCGATTTTGAGAGAAAAACCGCTTGTTCCAGGCCCAAGCTCGTTTATGGCCTTGGACGCTTCCAGCAGTTCCGGCCAAGTTTTTGGCGGATTTTCCGGATCGAGCCCGGCTTCTTTCATTAAATCAACGTTGTAGTAGACGACGTTTGTGGAACCAAACCAGGGTATTCCGTAGACTTCACCTCTGACCGTAGCACCGCGCCAGCCGGTGTACTTGTCTCTGACGTCGCTAACGTCGAGTTTACTCAATGCCTTACTTTCCACGAATTGACCCATCCAGGTCGACCCGAGTTCGACGACGTCCGGAGCGTTTCCTGCGGAAAAAGCTGCCGTTATCTTGTCCAGACCGTTATTCCAGGTGAGTTGTTGATAGGTTACCTCTACATCAGGGTGACTTTCTTTGAAGTTTTCAATTGCGGGTTTCATCCAGCTTTTGGACCAGAAAGTCCAGACGTCCAGCTGTGTTTGTGCGGCCACCATTCCGGAAAGACCAATTACGAGAAAAGAAATTACTAAAATTGAAGCAGTTAACTTTTTCATTTTTACCCCCTGTCTTTTTTAAATAAGGTTCACCTGTAAGATGCGCCTAAATTCACATTCGGTTTCCTCTGCCGATTTACCACCTCTTGTTGAGAGAGTTGGTTTAACCCGAATTTTCCGCCCCGTCCATTTCAAATTCGACCGGAAGCTCACCCTCCGGACTGATTTTTCCAGCAAGAAGTTCAGCTACCCCGGTGGCCATCAAACCGTTCCCTGTCCGTGGAGAATTCCAGCGGTTGTAGGCATAAGTTGCGATAAACGTCGACACGAAAGGCAGGTTTCTTACGTCGTAAGGTAGCCCCTCGGCTATCACAATTGTTTTTTCTTTTCTATCAGCTAGCCTCCGGACAAGTTCGATCTGAGGGTCGGGTAGTTTTCCGGTTGAAAACGTCAAAACTACAACTAAGTCTGCATCCGATGCAATTTCAATCGCCTTCTCTATTCCCGCTAAAGAAGGTGACCAGTTGTTATACCGGCTAGCACTTGGTGTTACATAGGTTGATACCGTCGAATCCGGTAATAACTTTTCGATTTTTTCCTTCATTAGTTCGGTTGAAGCCTTAACTCCAACCAGTAAAATATTAGCACCTTCTTCGTCAATCGGGACGAGGTTCTTTCTGTCCCGAATCAAAGTGACGCCCTCTCTGGCAATATTTAAAGCAGATTGGCTGTCATCAGAAGTCCCAACGAGCCTTTCCGCCCTGGAGGGATCGTTAATTATTTCGCCATTAAGTAAGCCGTAATCCTTTTTTAATTCAAGCACTCGCTTCACAGAACGGTTGACAGAAGCTTTTGAAATTTCGCCGCTCTTTACTGCTTCTAGGAGGCCATCACGGATTTCAAGCGTATCCCAGTAATTGCCGGCGGACATTACGACGTCGACGCCTGATTGAATTGCTTTTACGGCGGCATTGACTTTACCGAGACTATCCTCGATTGCCCCCATGTTCATTGCATCAGTAACTATAACCCCTTCGAAACCCTGCTCCTGACGCAACAGCCCCCTTATAACTTTTTTCGATGTCGTGGACGGGTAACTGGAGTCAACTGCGTCAACAAGAATGTGTGCGGTCATCACTGCATCCGCCCCCGCGGCAATACCGGCCTGAAAAGGCTCTAGATGTTTATTTAATTTATCTCGGCTATAATTTACCTCGGGTAGCCCGTAGTGAGAGTCAGTAGACGTGTTGCCGTGACCCGGATAATGTTTTAGAGTGGCGATCATGCCGTTTTTCTGGTATCCACGGACGGCAGCTTTTACGAAACTCCCTACTTCCTCCGGAGAAGACCCGAAGGATCGAACTCCTATGACCGGGTTTTCCGGATTCGTGTTGAGGTCCGCCGATGGTGCAAAGTTCCAGTGAATCCCCATTGCCCGACCTTCTGTTGCAGTAATTTCGGCAGCAAGCTCGGCATATTCTGGGTTACCCGTAGCTGCTAAACCCATCTGGTGGGGTAGTAAGGTGGCATCGCCGCTGACGTTTGCTTTTGGACCGTACTCGAGGTCCGAGCCGACCAGAATCGGTATTCCGGTGGAGCTATTCTTTGCCCACTTCTGAAGTTCGTTTGTATAAATAGTTGTTTTCTCAGGGTTTGGAAAGCTGTAGAATATGACCGAACCAACTTTTAGATCCTGAATCAGGAGTTTGGACCTATCCGAAGGCCGGCCAGAAGGCCCTTCCAAAACTTTCGCCATGATGAGCTGTCCTATCTTTTCCTCTAAAGTCAGGCTTGCGACGAGCTCCTCGAGTCCCTTTTTTTCGTTAACTGCTCTGGTGGGATTAAGAGGTAAAAGAACCAGTAATAGGGCGACGACAGCAGTAAGGCCCAATTTGCTCGAGTAGTCGGTCAGCAATTTTACACCTCTTTAATTGGTATATATGATATGATAGGAAAATTTGCCAATCAAGTTAATAGCTGGCCTAGAAACAACTTCTACCAGCACTATTCCTGGAGCGAAACAGGTGACTTCCCCCTTGGTTCAATTTTACCGCTCAGGACCCTTCCCAGTGCCTCCAGGGAAGCGGGCCTGTAACCGTATGTCAAAAGAAGTCCTTCGGCAGGTAAATTTTTAAAGCCCCAGGGTCTGTCTACTGCTACAAGCACTACTTTAGTTTCGCTTCGTGAGAGCCGACGGAGGAAGCTATTTACGAAATCACCGGGCTCGAGAGCCAAAATAACTACTTTATCCATCTTTGAGGAATCGGAGACTAAACTCCTGGCTTCCGAGTCCCGATCGTAACTCCTCTCTACTGTGGTAAGACCGACATCTTCCAGTATTTTTCCTAGAGAGAGCGTCTCGTACTCTTCGTCCTGTACGCGTGAAAGAGAGCGTCCGGCGAGCTTTGGTGATAATAACATAGCTTGCTCGTCCTCTCTGAGGGGAAAACCCCGCTGCCGCACAGCCGTAATTGATTTTTCCGCGATAGCAATCATTCTTTCAAAGTCTTTTCCGTAATCGTAAGTGGATTCTTCGTTCCTCCCCAACCCCCTGGTCAGAGCCTCAACGGTCTGAATACTTTCGCTCACCTTGGCTGAAGGTATCTGCTTAGATTCTATACTCTCTTTCAGGGAATTAATTGCATCAACCTGTTCTTTTTCGTGGTGAGATACTATCAACATGTCGGCTCCGGCGGAAATCGACCTGACGGAGGCGTCTTTCGTGCCAAATTGATCCTGGATAGCGCCCATCTCCAGACAATCCGTGATTACCGGTCCGGAAAAACCGATATCTTTTCGCAGTATTCCCGTGAGGACTTTCCTCGATAACGTGGCGGGATAAGAGTCGATCTCTTCGAGAACGATATGAGCACTCATCACTGCCCCCAGCGAGTCCCGGGCGATTTTGAACGGTTCCATCGCCGGGAGTAGTTCCGTACGCGTCAGGGGGTTCAGAGGTAGTTCTTCATGGGGGTCGGTAACGGAACCGCCGTAGCCAAGGAAATGTTTGCCTACAGGCACTACTCCGCTCTCGGCCAGACCACGAGAGTATTCTCGGCCCATTTTGCCGACCAGTTCGGGGTCCTCGCCAAAACAGCGCGTCCCGAGGTGGTTTGCCGGGTTCCTGACGATATCCAGCACGGGTGCCAGGTTCATGTTGATTCCAAGACTTCTCAGTTCGCTGCCGACTATGTTGCCCGCTTCGTGCGCCTGAGCTTCGTCCCCGGTGGCACCGAGGGCCATGTTTCCGGGAGACAGAACCACCCCGTCAGTTATTCTGTTAACCATACCGCCTTCCTGGTCCAGCGTTATTAGCGGTGGGTACGAGTACCCTGACTCTTCCGCGATTCTCCGTATAGCACTCGTCAACTCTTTAACCTGTTTGGCATCGGCCACGTTTCTCCGAAAAAGTATTACCCCGCCCACTCGGTAATCTCTCATCATCCTTTTGAGATGGTCATCGGGTTGAAGGCCATCAAACCCGACCATCAACAGCTTTCCTACCTTGCTTTTCAGTACTTCCTTGCTTCCCCCTTTTTCATTCATAAAACTAAACCACTTCCCTTTCCTGAAAACCAGTTAAACGACGAGCCCCGAGATATATCTCCCCTAACCTGTCCTGATATTGTCCATTACCGGTCAAATCCGTTACTGCGACACCGTTTTCGGTACGAGAAGAATGGATCATTCTTCCGGTACCCTCGTAAATTCCGACGTGGCCTTCAAAAAATATCAGATCACCCGGAGATAGTTTTTCCTTCGCCCGCTCCAGTTTCTCCAGCTTTAGTATTTCCCCTTTTTCGTACTGCTGGTTGGCATCTCTGGGCAATTCCAGCTCGTAATAGCCAAAAACCCTCTGGACGAATCCGGAACAGTCGAAACCAAAGCTCGTCGTGCCGCCCCAGAGATAGGGAATGCCGATAAATCGGTGGAGGTTGTCCACGAATCCTTCCTCAAATCCCCCCGAGTATTTAAGGTGGTCTAGATCTATCCTAACCTCTCTACCACCCGGAAGCCGGAAGGCAAGCTTGTCGTTAACAGCGGTCCCGCGTACCGTCGTCCCAAAAGTGAACCTGGTGATTAACCGGTTTTCATCATCCCTGACTGGAGCGTATAAAGAACTTACCGTGAACTCATTCCCGGGAAGGTTAAATTGCCCCAGATATATTTTTCGGACCCAACCGCGGTAATTATCCGGACCACTCGCCAGAACCCAGTCCTGCTTCTCCTCGATTACGTCCACTTTATCGTTAAAGACGAGCTGACTGCTCCTTCTCCCTTCCGGCCGTGGTTCCTCTCTCAGGTTCGCGACGTTCGTCTTAACTTTCATTGGGTTCATATAAAGGAAGGGCTCCGTTCCCCAGAAATCAGGTCGTCAAAAGTTTCTCTTTCCTTTATCACTTCGAAGTCATCTTCCTTTACCAGGACTTCCGGCGGGCGGGTTCTGGAGTTGTAATTGGAGGCCATGCTGGACCCGTAAGCACCTGCGTTCAACACTGCGAGTCCCTCTTCCGCTTCCATTATGGGGGTTTCTATCCCTCGGGCCAGAAAATCTCCCGATTCGCATATTGGTCCAACTACATCGACGACTTCCGTCCTTTTTTGATCCTCTTTGCCGGTTATCACTGCGAGCTCGTGCTCGCTCCCGTAAAGAGCCGGTCGGATAAAGTCGTTCATCCCGATGTCCGTTACCAGGAAAGTTTTATCCGTGCCGGACTTTTTTCTTATGACATCCCCGACAAGTATTCCAGCCGGGCCAACAATCGATCTACCCGGTTCGACCAGCAGCTTCAGCTCCTCCAGGTTGCCGGCAAAGTTTTCCAGAATGGTTGAGATAAAATCGCTTATTTGTGGATTGTCGGCGGTTCTTCCGAGTCCATCGGAAATACCGTAGCCACCGCCGAAATCAACGTAGTCCAGGTTTATTCCCCTCTCGAAGAGTGCCGTGACGAATTTACCGAGGAACCGGGCGAGTTCGCCGAACGGTTTTACTGACCCAATACCGGATCCGATATGAGCATGAACACCAACCGGTTCCAGGTGGTCGGATTCCTCAATTCTTTCATAAGCCACCAGAGCAGAGGAACGCGCTACCCCGAACTTGCTCGAGCTGTCGCCGGTTGCGAGGTACGGGTGGTTATTTACCCTGATTTCTGGCTTGATTCTCATCGCGACGCCGGCAGTTCTCCCTTCTTCCCGCGCAATTTCTTCCACCGAATCTAATTCAGCTAACGACTCGACGTTGAGACCCAGTATCCCCTGATCCAGGGCGTACTTTATTTCTTCTTCCTTCTTCCCGACTCCGGCAAAAACTATCTTGTTCGGAGGAATTCCCGCCTTCAGGGCCCGGTAGAGTTCCCCGGCCGAGACTACGTCGGCACCAGCACCTTCGTTTGCCAGTGTTTCAACCAGCCCCCTGCTACTGTTTGCCTTTAGAGCGTAAGAAACGACTCCCCGGTAGCCGGAAAAGCTTTCCTGAAACCGACTTAACCTATCAATAAGTTCTCCATGACTGTACAGGTAAAATGGCGTTGAAATTTTATTCTTAATTTTGCTTACCCGGATTCCCTCGCAGTACAAATCACCCTGAAAACGATAAAATCCGGCTCCGTCCGGGCCATTAGAGTTCATATGTTTCTAAGGGAGACCCTAAGACTTCCTCGTTCATTTTCTTTATCCCGAGCCCGTCCCCGTCACTAAGGACGCGGTGGTTACCTTCGAGATGGCTTCCGCCTTCTTTTATTACGTCTTCATTGATGGAAGTCCCCATATCCAAATCCCTAAACCGTATGTTCTTTACTCCGGCAGCAAAATGGGCAGCAGCGGTTGAAAGTACATCTGTCGAACTCATTCCACCGATCATACAGGAAACGTTGTACGTCTCGGCAAGAGCTGCTAGCTTGCTTGCGGGAAAGAACCCCCCGGCCTTGGAAAGTTTGATATTTATGTAGTCCGCTGCCCCGCGGCGAATGATTTCCTTCGCATCCTTCGGACCGTTTACGCTTTCGTCTGCCATAATCGGATACGGGGAAATTTCCCTTAACCGTTTCATTCCTTCAATGTCTTCTCCGTCCAGGGGTTGTTCCAAGAACTGAATGCTTGAGTTCTCCGTTGTCTTGACGAAGCTGGCTGCTTCCGTTCTAGTCCAGCCCTGGTTGGCGTCGACCCTGAAGCCAGTCTCAGGTCCCCCGGCCTTTTCTATACTTTCAATTCGCTCGATATCCCGGTCTAGTTTACCCCCGAGCTTTACTTTGATTTCGGTAAAACCTTCGGCAACGAGTTCGGCAGTCTTTCTGGCCATAAGGTCCGGCTCGTCCAGACTTACCGTGAAATCGGTAGTAACGCTCGAGGTACGAAAACCACCAAGGAGCTTCCACAGAGGAACGCTCCAGGCTTTTCCCAGTAGGTCGTGGATAGCTATATCAATTCCTGCCTTCGAGGCGCTGTTACCTTTAAGAGCCTCCTTCATCCTGGAATGAATTTTCTCCCTGTCTCGTGGATCCAGGCCGAGGAGGTTCGGTATTACCTGACTTAGAACCGTGATAGAACTATCGGGGGTCTCACCGGTAACCTGGGGGCTAACGGGTGCTTCACCCCAGCCAGTTTTGCCGTCATCGGTTTCGGCCTTAATCAGTACCGGAGTGAGCTCATCCACCCTTCGCAGTGAAGTTACGAAGTCTGATTCCATCGAAAGAGATGGCTTGTATAGTTCGAACCTAGATAATTTCAACTTTTTTACCCCCGCGCCGGTTCAGGTCAAGCTTGCCTGCCGCTTTCCGGTCCAGGGTGAAAGTGACGTCAGGATGCAATTGCAGCACGGAAGCTGGATAATCCTCCCTTATTTCACCACGGATTGAATGCTTGACCGCCTCCGCCTTTTCTTCTCCGGAGGCAATCAATAGAATCCTGCCGGAGTTCATTATCGTTTTGATCCCCATGGTCAGCGCGGTATCCGGAGCTTTAGCT
>CAZYCI010000007.1:0-28106 GCA_964645955.1 uncultured Thermotogae bacterium | reverse complement strand
CTGTTGAAAGTTTAAGGTTGTTTATAATACTTATTTTACAAGCAAAAGTTGGTCCTCCAGCACTTAGATGAGGACCGTGACATGGAAATATTAATCGCTCGTTGAACATAAATGGCAGACTGTTATTAGCAACTTAACGAAATCCTGGTTTAAGTTGCATAACTCATCTAAGTGCTGGACATCTGGGTGCTGGTTGAAAGTTATGGGAGAGCAACTTGCTTTACCATTTTAGCTTTCACCAAATGGGTAATGGTAAATAAGTTTCTCAGATAGTAGTAAAATTTCCTTGTAAACCAAGTTAGGGGTTGGGTCTTAAAGGAGAAAATTGCACGATTTAGAAAGGAGCAGGTAATTTATGGCAAAGGACGAATTAAACCTGATCGAGGATAGGGTAGGAAAGCGAGCGCGGGTAAAAGCAAAGGAAAAAGCCATACTGGTTGGCGTAGATCTGCCGGAAACCGGCAACAACCAGCTCTGGTCGACGGAAGAATCGATGGACGAGCTGGAAGAACTGGCTAACACCGCCGGGGTCAGAATCCAGGAAAGAGTTATCCAGAAAAGGGAGAAACCGGACTCTTCGTTTTATATTGGCTCCGGTAAGGCGCGGGAGATCAGGGAGAGAGCCAGGAAAATCGGGGTTCACGTAGTTATCTTCAACGACGAGCTCAGACCGGCCCAGTCACGTAACCTGGAGGAAGAACTGGGGACCAAAGTCGTGGACAGAACCCAGCTGATAATGGACATCTTTGCCCAGCGCGCCCAGACGAAGGAAGCAAAGCTCCAGGTCGAACTGGCTCAGTACGAATACCTGCTACCGAGACTCAGGGGCTGGGGAGAGTCGCTCGAGCGTCAGGAAGGCGGTATCGGCACCAGAGGACCCGGGCAAACGAGGCTGGCCCGTGACAGGGACAAGGTCCAGCGCAGGATAGATTCTATTAGAGCAAAACTGAGAGAGGCGGACAAGGAACTTGACGTGAGGCGTAAACGACGGCTGGAAAGCAATACTCCAATAGTCGCGTTAATCGGCTATACGAACTCGGGCAAGACAACGCTTTTAAACAATCTTACCGAGGCCGAGGGTTTTGAAGAGGATAAGCTTTTTGCGACTCTGGATCCTCTGACGCGGAAATTCGAACTACCGGATAGGAGGAACGTTCTTTTGACGGACACAGTTGGTCTAATTAGAAAATTACCGCACCAGCTGATACCCGCTTTTCGCTCTACCCTGAAATCAGCCCGAACTGCCGATCTGCTGATCAATATGATGGATGCAACTCAGGATAAGTTAAAAGCAAGGTGGCAGACCGTAAACAAGATTTTGAACGAAGAAATATTTGATGAAGAAGACGGTAGGCCGGAAATGATCAACGTTCTCAATAAGATCGACGCCCTCGAGGACGAGCAAGAGATAGCCAAGGAAAAAAACGAGATCGAAAACTCTATAGCGATCTCCGCACTGAAAGGAACGAATCTCGAGGGCTTGAAGGAACTTATTGCCGATAAACTGGGAGACGAAGTAAAACGGGTTTCGCTTAACCTTCCTTATTCGAAGGCGGATCTCCTCGATTGGTTCCACAACAACGGTGAAGTGCTATCGGAAGAATACGGGGACGATAGCATAAAAATAGAAGGAAAACTTGAACGTCACCTGCTTGCCGAATTGAAATCGGAGTTGCAGGACGGAAAGTTGAAGGAGTTAGCCGAGAACTCAGCCGAGTAATCTCTATTCCCGAACGGGCTCTACTTCCTCTTGGTCGAACTCCCTGACCTCTTCCTCCTCTAGCTTAACCCGCAGAGTACCCTTCTGGACGTTCCTCTCCATAACTTTACCCTTACCGGCCGGCGAATTAACTTCGCTCCCCTCAGCGGGCATTTCTTTTAGCTTTTCCTCGTAATCTTCCAGTTCGTACTGGAGGCAGCAGGCAAGCCGGCCACAGGCACCGGTAATTCTATCGGGCGAGACGGATATTTCCTGTTTTTCCGCAAACTCCATCGGAACCGGTCCGGGATCGTAAAGAAACCTCCTGCAACAAAGCTCCTGACCGCAACGTCCGCGCCCACCCAGAATGGAAGCAGCTTCTCTGGGTCCGACCTGCTCCAGTTCTATGCGAGTTGAGAACTCATGAGCAAGTGCCTTTACGAGACCACGAAAATCGACCCTATGAGGAGCTTTAAAATAGAACTTCAACTGTGATTTCTGGAAGGAGTACTCGGAACCTATGATGTTCATGGGGAGTGACCTTTTATCCGCCATCTTCTGAGCTTTGGGTAAGGCCTCATCGGCCTGGTTCTGGTTCATTTCCGCCTGGAGGATGTCGTGGTCAGTCGCCTCCCGAACCCCTGCCCATTCCGGCTCAACGTCGGGATCGACCTCTTCCGGTAAAACTTCACCCAGCTCCCTGACTTCGTCCCTCTCGATGATGTACTCTTCGTCGGTCTCTACCTCTTCGTCGAAGCTAGCTTTGACTTTTCTTCTCTTGGTCTTCGATATTCCGACGAAACGGACTATGGACATTCTCCCACCCTGTAGTCTCTTTTAATTTAAAACCGGGAATTCCAGCTTAAATTGCCGGACTTTACTTAGTTAACGCTAGCGTCTTCCGATCCCAATTGCAAGCAGAGACTTTCCACCAGTAGCTGGACGTTTGCATTCGTCTTTAGCCCTTCTATCCCTTCCGAGATAAGCCTGGCCCTTTCAACGTAATCCCGAGCGGAACGGGAACCGCCCGGATCAGTTTCTTCGGAAATCTTTTTTCGGTAAGCGTCCCTGTATAAATTCAGTCCCCGTTCAAGGAACCAGGTCAGCTGATCGTCCGATAGGTCCTTCAAATTCTCCGCAAGGGTCAAAACTTCGTACCTGTTGGCGCCGTATATCTTTCGAAATATCAGGCGAGCAAGCCCGTCCTTCTCGATCAGGGCATCCGCCTCAACTAAGTTAGCACCCAGCTCTCCCAAACCGGAATCCCCGTATTTCTCAACCACCTCGTCCCTGTACTCAATCGGATTCTCCGGACCCGACTCCAGCAGCTGGTCCAGCAGGTCGGCCCGGTTGTTTACCACGCCCATCAGGTAACCCACGGCCTCCTCATCGAATCCGCTTTCGTTCAGAGCGTCTCTCATTCCCGACAGTTCCGTACCACCCTTGGGCAATTGCTGACAGCGGGAAAGTATAGTGGGTAGCAGGTTATTTCGGTTTTCGGTCAGAAGCAGGAAGAAGACGTATCCGGGAGGGTCCTCCAGTATTTTCAGCAGGCTATTTGCTGCTTCCAGCGAGAGGTCTTCCGCTTTACCAAGGGCGTAAACTTTCTTGTCCGACTCCTGGGGAGAATATTTTGAGCTGGAGATCACGTCATCTACTTGGTTTATGGATATCTTGCTCTTATCATTCAATACTGTGATCCAGAAGAAATCGGGATGGGTATTGCGGAGAACTTTTCCGCCACACTCATCGTCGTCCGGTGGGCAGATGATTATCCGACCGAGCTCGGCGGCGTAGTTTTCGAGAGGGGTTCCAGATCTGACCGGAGCCAGGTAGGCGTGAGTCAGCCTCTCATCTTTTTTTGCTTGCGCGAGTAATTCTAGACTATTCATTTGACTTACTGATTATGCAAAACATGGCAGCGACTTTAAAGACTTCCATGCTAAGTGTTCACGCGATTCCTCTATGGGTTCCATTTTTGATTACCCTGATCACTGCTCCCGTTTTTATACTACTTGCCCGGTACACCGGACTACTGGACGATCCTGAAAACAAAAGAAAGATACATGAGAATCAAAAGCCACTTGGCGGAGCTTCAGTTCTTCTCGGTTTTTTGCCGGTCTATCTTTACTACCAATCCACGAACTTTTACCTGGTTGCCGGGTTAGCTCTGGTATTCCTGGCCGGACTGATAGACGATTTTCGGGGTTTAAACCCCCGCATCAAGCTTCTCGTTCAGGTGCTAGCCGCTCTCGTCCTAGTAATGAACGTTCCGTTGCCCGTGAGTTCTTTTGGGTTTGGAGACTTTCAAGTCGTAACTTTTTCGGGTGCAGGTAACCGAGCGTTGATCGCGTTCTGGCTCGTTGGCGGAACCAATGCCTTCAACCTCATAGATGGTCTGGACGGACTGGCAGCGGGCCTTGGTTTGATAGCACTCGTTCCCGTAATACTTCTTACCGCCGGCACTCCGGTTTACGTACCGGTAGCCGCACTCGGCGGCTCACTATTGGGGTTTCTCGTTTACAACTTCTATCCCGCAAGACTCTTTCTTGGTGACGGTGGTTCTTACTTGATCGGTTTTCTCCTTTCCTACCTTCTAATTCAGGGTCTCGGAACCGCCGGTACGGCTAAGATCACTAAAGGCTGGCCCGTGGTCGCCGGCCTGTTCCTTATCCTGCTCCCGGTACTGGATACGAGCATGGCCATAATAAGAAGAATTCGCTCCAGCAAAGGGGTCATGAAGCCGGATAGAAATCATATCCACCATATTATTTACAGAAAATACGGGCAGAAACGGGCAGTTCTGATTATGTATGCCATTCAGGCCGTTTGTGCAGTCACCGGTATTTTACTGGTTTTCTGACGGATAACCTACGACGGAGATATCCGGCCCAACTCTTTCTACTTCAAGGCGGTCAAGCTCGATCCCTGCCTCGACCGTCGGGGCGCCTTCCCCGCTCACTCCCGGCACGGCTTCTTCTCCACCGATTATCTTTGGAGCATAGAAGAAGTTAATTTTGTCGATCAGCCCCCGATCAACAAAGCTCCCGGCCACCTCGCTGCCACCCTCGACTAACAAACTATCGTAACCACTTTCACCCGCTCTATCCAGAAAGACCTCAAGGTCTATACCTCGATTGTTTACCGGGGTCCGCCAGACGTCCGCACCGAGTCGCTCGAATTCATCGGCCCTATCACCCGGTAAGTCCTCGCCGACCACCATTATCGTCGGGGCGGAGCTATCCAGTTCGAAAAGCTGGGATCCCAGCGGGGTTCTGCCGCGGGGGTCAAGGACGAAACGGGCTCCGTCCGGACCCTCGGCGTTCCTGACGTTCAGACGGGGATCGTCGGATAGCACTGTACCCACTCCGACCACGACGCCACTGTACCGCCCACGCAAGCGATGAACCTCCTCCCTCGCTTCAGCGGAGGTAATCCACCGGGAATCGCCAGTCTTCGTGGCTATCCTTCCATCAAACGTCATCGCCAGTTTTAGCAGTACAAAGGGCCTACCCGTTCTGGTATAGTGGAGAAATATTTCGTTGGCCTTTTTCGCCTCTTCCTCCTTTAAACCGAGAGTAACTTCTATTCCGGCTTCTCGCAATTTTTCGATCCCCTTACCGGAGACCCTGGGGTTCGGGTCCTCGATTGCTACGTGAACCCGTTCCAAACCGCTTTTAATTATCTCGTCCGCACAGGGCGGGGTTTTTCCTTGATGTACGCAGGGCTCCAGAGTAACGTACATCGTCGCCCCTTCGGCTTCTTCGCCGGCCTCTTTCAGGGCATTTACCTCCGCATGCGGCGCGCCAAATTTACGATGGTATCCCGTGCCAATAACTTCCCCGTCTTTTACTATCACGGCACCGACCTGGGGGTTAGGGTTGACGTACCCTCCTCCTTTTTCTGCAAGCTCCAAAGCTCGCGACATATACCGTTTTTCTCTCCTTCCGCCATCTTCAGTCAAATAGCCCTCCTCAAACTCTTTATCGCTTTCACCCTGTTCGAGACCCCAAATACTGCCGAGCCAGCTATTATCGTGTCCGCACCTGCTTTGACGGCATCACCGATTGTGGATTGATTCATCCCTCCGTCAACGGCGATAGCGGTATCGGCTCCTCTTTTATCTATTTCCTCTCGTAAGGCGGCTATTCTATCGAGTGCTTCGGGCATGAAGTCCTGGCCACCGAAGCCCGGCTCGACTCCCATAACCAGCACCTCGTCCAGCTGTCCCAGCAAAGGAAAAATTTCCTCTTTGTTACTCGCCGGCTTCTGAGATATTCCGACTTGGCAGCCCTGATTTTTCAGTTTTGCAAGAGTTCTTTCGGGGTCTTCGGTCACTTCGGAGTGAAATATAATTAGATCCTCCGGGCCGACCTCGAATTCCGGTCCGTACTCCTCGGGATCGGTAATCATCAGGTGAATGCTTAGCGGGGTCTTGACTCTTTCCAAGTTTTTCAGAGAATTAGAAACCAGCGGTCCAATCGTAATATTGGGGACAAAGTGTCCATCCATGACGTCCACGTGAATGTAATCAGCTTCCGAGTCGACCTCTTCAACCTCTTCTCGCAACTTACTAAAATCTGCAGATAGTATCGAAGGGGCAAGAGATACATCTTTCATTGTTTTCACCTCGTGTCACCCGTGATAAACAGCACTACGTAACCGCCCGTGAAATAGGAAATTCTTGAAAGTATAGCCCAGATCAGTATTTTTTTCACTTGGTCCAGCTCTTCTTTGCGGATTTCTGCATAATTTTTCAGATAGCTAATTGCCTTTTTGCTGGCATCAACTTCAATAATGGTCTCGAAGGCGACGAGAACCGCCAAAACACAGAATAGCCCGGCAGCCAGGTAGGCCAGGGGGAGGTAAAAAATAATTCCAAGTAAGAAGTTCACCGGAATCAGGAAAGAAATTAAGGATCCGGCTACTTCCAGGTACTTTCCCCCATAAACGAAAAAAGAATACTTTCCATTTTCCTGGCGCAAGTGAGCGGTCTCGTGGGCTGCTACGGTGAGTCCGAACAGGGAAGTCTCGTCTGGCTCGGGAATTCGTATCACTCCACGGTCGTAGAAGCTCCCGCCATCCGGATAAGATCCCAGTGCCTGAATCTTTACTTCCGGCAACTCCTCCCCGCCAATGATTCGCTCAACCAGCTGGCTTCCGGTTATACTGCAATCAGTCATTTGGCCGGAATACTTTCTGGCGCTGTCACGTACCTTACCAATGGTAAACAGGTTCGACACTGTCAGAAAAAGGAGAAAGCCAAAACCGAAAGCTAGGGATAACTGATCCATTCGGCCTCCTGCTTACCAATTTACCTTTCTAAACCAAGTCAACAATTTGGCAGTTGAAAATTACTCCCTCTCAGCTAACATAATTTTGGTAGAAGAGAAAAACAGCATTAACAGGGATAAATAATGTCAAAAGATAGAGTTCACCTCAAGGTTACGGGCAGAGTTCAGGGAGTTGGTTTCAGGGCCAGCACCAGAAGGCGAGCCCGCGACCTCGGCCTGACCGGCTGGGTAAAAAACCTGGTCGACGGCTCCGTTGAAGCAGTAGCCGAAGGTAACGAGGACGATCTAAAAAAGCTGATAACCTGGTGCAAAAACGGACCCCGCCGAGCCAGGGTGGACGAAGTCAACGTCAACTGGAAGGATTACGAGGGCGAGTTCAAAGGTTTTAACATCAGGTACTGATAGGATCTACTCCTCGTTACCCTTGTAAAGATAGCGCTTCACCTTCTGCGTAGGTGTCTTTTCGAAAGGCTCCTCCAAAATCTCTATATCCCGCTTGCTCTTTATCCTCATGTACGGAGCGAGGCTCTTTGACTCGGACTTTACCTTTTCCCAGAGAAAGGATTTGATGGAATTCTTTCCTTCGATCCCCTTTTCGGCAAGACCCTCGTAGTCGGGATAAATCATTGCTGAAACCACGGCCCGCCCGGACCGGCGACCTTCCTTGACCATAACTTCATCGATGAATGCAATCCGGCCCAGCTCGTGCTCGACTTCTTCGGGATAAACGTTGTTGCCGGACTCGAGAACTATTACGTTCTTCGTCCTGCCATTAAGGTAGAGGCGCCCGTCTTCATCCAGCCTGCCGGAGTCCCCGGTCCTGAACCAGCCGTCTTCGTCGAGGACTTCTCTGGTCTTTTCTTCGTTCTTGTAGTATCCCTTCATCACGTTATCCCCCCGGACCAATACCTCGTTGATTTCCTTGTCGTCCGTCTCTTCGAGCTTTATTTCCACGCTTGGCAACGGTAAACCCACGCTCCCAGCTTGGTCAGTAAATGGGTCCCGGGTAAATGTCAGAACGGGGGAAGTCTCCGTCAGCCCGTAACCTTCCATAACACCAATTCCAAGTTCCCGCAAACCCATAGCTGTATCCGGACTGAGCGGGGCACCTCCGGAAGTGATAAACCGGAATTGATCCCCGGCAAGTTTTTTCTTGACCTTGCCTTTTAGCAAGCCGGGCGCCAGTTTATAGAGCCACCTCGTCCACCAGCTCGACTTTATTTTCGTTATCGTTTCCTCGTAAAGCGCGTTCAACAACTTGGGGACACCGAGCAATATAGTTCCTTCGTTCTCCTTGAGAACGGACTGAAGGTTCCTGTAATCCTTTGTATAAACCATGGAAGCACCAAAAGCCAGGGGAACCAGCAGAGTCGTGGTCAGACCGTAAATATGGTCCCAGGGGAGAATTGATACCATGCAATCGGCAGGAGAGACGTCAAGAGTTTCTGCTATGTCGCGCACGTTGACCAGCAAGTTATCATGAGACAGCATGACGCCTTTACCATGTCCGGTAGTACCGGAAGTATACATCAATACGGCAATTTCATCCGGATCTTGCTCTAGCCTCTCTTCCATCTTCCCCTCGGAAAGGAAAGAATCCCAGGAAGGATAACCGGCGTTGGAGTCACCTCCGTATACTACGAGGTTTTCCAGGTGGGAAAGTTCGTCAAATTTGCTGGCAACCACGGAGTGCTTGTCGCTCTGGACGAACGCCAGTTTGGACTCGGACTCGTGCAGCACTCGCCGTATCTCTTCCACGGTAAAATTATAGGCAATTGGAACGGCAGTAGCTCCCACCCGCTGTGCCGCAAAGAAAGAAGCAGCCCACTTTGGATGCGGCCTGCCGATTACAGCGACTTTATCTCCCTGCTCTATCTCAAACTTGTTCTTCATCGCGTAAGCGAGCCTCGAAACGAGGTCGGCCAGTTCACCATAGGAGATCTTCCTGTAATCGTAGCCGTTATCTGGGTCGGAAGTGGAAGTCTTGAACTGACTATCCGGAAACTTCGAAACCACGCCACGAAATAGGGCATCCAGACTGTCGTAATCTTTCATGATAAAACCACACTCTTGGTGAAATAGCGAAAAAGGTATAGATGGAACTCGATAGCTCTCGTGTTAAAGGTCGAAATCTTCCACTTTTAAATCAAGCTCGCTATTCTCGATAACTTTTTTTAGCCTTACCTCGGCGGTAGACAAACCTTCCTGAATCTCCTCGGCCAGATCGATCCCCTCCTCGAAGAGTTCTATCGATTTCTGAAGCTTTAGATCCTCACCTTCGAGTTCTTCAACTATCCCCTCAAGTTTTTCCAGATCCTTCTCTACGTCAATCTCCTCTTCTTCACTCACCGTCTTCGACCTCCGTCTCAGTCACCACAGAACGAATAATACCTTTATGCAGGACAGTCTTCAAGCTTTCGTCGGTGCTCACGTTTTCTGGATCGCTTATTACCTGGCCTTCCTCGCCGTAAGTCACCGAATAACCCTTCTTTAACAGCCTGGTGGGGTTTGCAAGCGAAAGCCGTTCAATCAGGTTTTCAAGCTCGTCGTTCCTGTCGCCCAGCGTCTGGCTCCCCGTAGCAAGTAGTTTTTCGCTCAGACCGTCGTGGTCCTGGATCAGGCCCTCCAGCTTTCTCAGCGGATACCGAAACCCGAAGCTTGATTTGAACCGATCAAGCTCAACCTCCTTATCTCTGAGCTCCACCTTTACGCGCTTGCCGAGCCTGCTGACGAGCGAATCTATCTTATTAGTTATTTCAGAACTCTCCGGCACCACCTTTTTTCCGGCCGCCGTCGGTGTCGGCACTCGCAGGTCCGCAACGAAATCCGAAATCGTGAAGTCGACTTCGTGGCCAACACCGGAAATCACCGGGAGGTTGGAGTCAAAGATTGCCCGTGCTACGACTTCTTCGTTGAACGGCCAGAGGTCCTCAAGCGACCCTCCGCCGCGGCTAACTATTAAGACATCCAGGCCGAGTTCCGACTCGAGTTCGTTTGCCTTTTTGACGGCCCTCGCGATTTGTTCCCCTGCCTCTTCTCCCTGAACTTTTACGGGAAAAACGAATCCGGTAACCGGGGTGTACCTTTCCTCTATCGTAGAAACGATATCTCGAACCGCGGCTCCCGTCGGAGAAGTAATGATTCCTATCGATTCTGGGAAAGGGGGGAGTTTTTGTTTTTTCGACTCTTCGAAGAGCCCCTCTTTTCTCAGCTTTTCCTTTAACTCCTGAAACCTCTTCTGCAACTCACCTTCGCCGACTTCCTTGAGGTCCCTGGCCCGGAGCTGGTAACGTCCCCTCCTCTCGTAAACCGTTAAAGTCCCTTTGGCCAAGACGCTCTTCCCATCTTCGAGTTCGAGATCTAGTCCGGCAGCATCGCCGGCAAACATCACGGCGTCAATTTCCGAATCTTCCTCTTTTAGAGTAAAATAGTTGTGTCCGGCAGAGGAGACGTGCAGGTTAGAAACCTCTCCTTCAACCCAAATGGATCCAAACTCCTTCTCAAGCAGGTAACGAGCTTCCTTGTTTAACTGAGAAACAGAATAAACTTCCTCGTCTTCCGGGCCGGGTTCCTTCCCAAAAAGATCCGAACCGGTCTTATCCATGATTGGCTAAAACGTCCTCTTCTTTTCCGTGCTGTAGGTTGATTCCCGATCTATCTCTTCTCCTTCGATAAATACTCGCTCCACGCTGGAATCAAGATCGAACAGGGACTTATCAAGCACCAGAAAATCACCGTCTTTACCGGGTTCCAGCGATCCGATACTGTCGTCGAGCCCGGCTATTTTCGCGGCGTCGATCGTAATGGCCCGCAGAGCCTTCGTTTTTTCCATCCCCTCCCTGACGGCGAATGCGGCAAGTAAAGGCAGGTACTGAACCGGTACGACCGGAGAGTCCGACGTAATGGCCACCGTTAACCCGGCGTCGGCGAGTATACCCGCTGTTTTGAAGGTCCGTTCGGCAAGTTCTCGTTTACTCCTGGCTGTCAGGCTCGGTCCCACTACGGCTTCGGCGTTCTTTTCCGCCAGGAAATCCACTATCTTGTGTCCTTCAGTGCAATGGTCAATTGAATAATCGAGGCCGAATTCCTCCGCTATTCTAACTGCTGAAACTATGTCGTCAGAGCGGTGCGCGTGGATTTTTGCCTTGAGCTCACCCTTCAAAACCGGGAGCAGCGCTTCCTTCTTGAAATCATTTTTAAAACCATCTTTTTCTTCCTCTTCTGAACCCTCTTTGCGCCGAAGGTAATCCTTAGCTTCGAAAAGGGCCTTTCTCAGGGTAGCTGCCGTTCCGATCCTCGTACTTGGTATCCGATCCTTCTCCCCGTATACACGCTTTGGGTTTTCACCGGTTGCCATCTTCATTGCAGTCGGCTCACGGATAACCCGCTCATCTACGACCCTCGAACCGGCGGTCTTCACCCCGACGAATTGACCCCCAATCACGTTACCCGAACCCGGACCTGTATTAACCGTCGTCACACCGGCAATTGCAGCGTCTCTAAAGCCGGAATCCTCGGGATTTACCCCGTCGATTCCTCTAACCTGAGGTGTTACCGGATCAGTCATTTCGTTCGTATCCCGCCCTTCCCAACCTTCTCCGTCCTCGTGGATACCTACGTGCGTATGAGCGTCCACCATACCTGGCATCAACGTCTTATCGCCGAAATCAATTAATTCCGCGTCATCCGGAACCTCTTCTTCCTTAAATCCCCCGGAATACTCAATCTTACCTTCTTCGTCTATTAGGAGAAGACCATCGGAGAAATCTCCTTCCTCGCCCATTGTCAACAAATTTGCGGCTCTATAAGCTTTAGAAATAATCATCACCAAACTTGCCGATGCAGCCCCAGGACACCACCGAGGAGGAATCGGCTGGTTTTGTTCTGAGCTAATTGACCTCTCAGACGTTCTGGATTATAGGAATAACTGACCGTTTTTAACAGCTTAAAGGGAAAAATTGGGGAAGCTACTATTATTTCTTGACTTAACTCCCCGATCGTTATTATAATGTGGTGATTTTAATGGAGAGCTTTAAAAATGTTAAAATTGATTAAAGGCATCAAAATCGATCCGTCTTCCAGGAACCTCACGAATAATACGGGGGATATCCTTCCCCTGTAGTCTCTCCTACCTACCTTCTAAAAGTCACCGTTTTTTGTAAAATCAGCGGAAAACAAACCTGGAACTCACCCCGGAGGTGAACCATGCAGACCAATAGACTTACCTGGTCGAGAAACCAGGCAATTCTAAACGTAAGAGAACAACCGTGTCAAACGGAAAAAGAACTATTGCAAAGCAACCCGGCCCAGAGGGTAATTTTAAAGTTCGTCAAAGAGTTAAAGGAAAAGGATTCACGGCTCCTGAAAATATTTCCGGAGGAGTTGGCATCCCAGCCCGCTCCAACCATTACGGAAAGACTTCACCCGCTGTTGATAAAGCTACTGGACAGGCCACTTGAAGAGGTCGGCCCGGGCTCCGAACTCGGTGAAGACGTGCTGGTACACGAGGACAAGTTTCATCAGTTCATAGAAAGACTCTACGATTTCTGGCGCGATTACACGAGATTTATTGCCAAGTGGACCGGTTACGGTTCCAGCGAGGAGGGAACGAGACCCTACCTTCAGTTCAACGAAGAACTCGACGAACTGACGGAACTTGTCAGGTCCGCCTACCGTTCAATCGCGGAAAACATCACGAGCAGCCATCCGATAGTCTACCGCCAGGTCTCTGCCGGATTCGAGGTCGGTCTCGCCGTCGACAAAAAGGAATTCAACTACCCCGATTTGCTCAAGGCGAAGTTCGGTCAAGTTCCTGTAATAGAACAGGTAACCATCGAGCCACCGTTCGTCATCGATCCCCCCATGAACAAACGGACGGGCATGTTCCAGGAGACTAACGACAATCCGATCGAAGGAGCAGAAATCAGCCCGCAGGACTGGATGTGTTATCCGGCAAAAGTGGGCGACCTGCGGATCGACGTCTTCTTCCATCAGGACTTCATGGATCTGGGGACTTCGCTTGCCAACCTGTTTGAACTGGCCACAGGCGACGAACTCGAAGAAGAGCCCGACGCAGTTTACGCTTATGGACTGGATCCTGATGAAATGAGGAAATACGGTGATCTGCCCACGGTATTCTACAGAGACGAAGAAAACGACATCCTCTACGGTGCTCTACCGAGAGAGCCGAGGTTCGGTTACTTTGGTTACGTCAAGAAGATGATGCTGACTCTGCACAACACGATCGCAATGGACAAGGGCCGTATGCCGCTCCACGGTGCCATGACCCGTATTTTTCTCAGAAATCAGGATCCCGTCACGCTCGCGATCCTGGGCGGTTCCGGCGCCGGAAAGTCCGAGACGCTGGAGGCATTCAGGGTTATTGGAGAAGACCTAATCCAGGATACCGAAATCATTTGTGACGATATGGGTTCACTTGGTATAAGCGAATCAGGCGAAGTTCTCGGTTACGGTACGGAAACCGGTGCCTTCGTCAGGCTCGACGACCTGCAAAAAGGTTATGCCTTCGAGCAGCTGGACCGTTCGATCTTTATGAGCCCCCAGCGAACCAACGCCAGAGCCCTGATGCCCGTGGCGCCGATTGAAAAGGTACTTGAAGGTATGCCAATAGATTACTTCTTCTACGCAAATAACTACGAGGAAGTCGACGAGGAACACCCGATCATAGAGAAGCTGGACTCACCGGAGGAAGCTATCTCCGTATTCAGCGAGGGCCCCAGGATGTCCAAAGGCACCACTTCCGAAACGGGACTGAGCCATACATACTTCGCAAATCCCTTTGGCCCCGCCCAGTTCAAGGAAAAACACGACGAAATAGCGGAGAAATTTTTCGAACAGTTCTACGAAAACCAGGTATTCGTCGGCCAGCTCAGAACAAGACTCGGAATATCCGGCATGGAGACGGAAGGTCCGGAAAAGGCCGCGGAGTCGCTCCTGGAGCTAATTAGTGAGTAAGTTTTTCGAGTACTGATTTTGAAATCCCCCGCTGGAATGCGGGGGATTTGCTTCTAAAAAATCAAGGCTTAAGTGGTTTAGACCCAGCCGCGCAGTTCCATTGCCTCCGCTATTTTTTCTATTGAAACCATGTAAGCGGCAGTTCGGTTATCAACCCCTTCTTCCTGGGCCCTTGAATGAACGTTCTTGAAGGCCTTCGTCATCTTTTTGTCCAGCCTTTCGTAAACTTCCGCTTCCGACCAGTAGTAGCGGTTTCGGTTCTGGACCCACTCGAAGTAGGAAACGGTTACCCCGCCAGCGTTGCAAAGGAAATCCGGAATCACGTAGACACCGTTATCGTTCAAAATATCGTCCGCCTCCGGGGTAGTCGGTCCGTTAGCCGCCTCGGCCAGGATCTTTGGGGAAACGTTTTCTGCGTTTTTTTCCGTTATGACGTTTTCTATAGCTGCCGGAATCAGGATATCCACCGGTAGTTCGAGCAATTCTGCGTTTCCCTCTCTGGCATCGCCAAGGTATTCGGTACCTGAAATATCCTTGGCAAATATACCGTGTTCCTTCATATTTTTCTTTACCCTGGAATATTCTATACCGTCTTCCGAGTAAATCGCTCCCTCGGCATCTCCAATGGCGACAACTTTCGCACCAAGCTGCTCTTCGGCAAGTCGGTGGGCGTGCGAACCGACGTTTCCGTATCCCTGGATCGCTACTTTTGTACCATCCAGGTTCATTCCTAGTTCTTTTGCGGCTTCCCGGATGCTGTAAATAACGCCGCGAGCGGTGGCATCACCCCTCCCGAGAGACCCTCCGACCCCTATCGGCTTGCCGGTAATCACGTCAGGAGCGTTAACGCCCTTTATTTTGCTGAACTCGTCCATCATCCAGGCCATCGTCTGAGACGTAGTGTAGACATCCGGGGCCGGGATGTCCTTCTCCGGGCCGATGAAGTCCGAGATCGCACAGACGTACGATCGGGATATCCGTTCCAATTCTCCCTCGGACAGCTCCGGAGGATTACATACGACCCCACCTTTTCCGCCACCATATGGTATATCAGCCACGGCAGTCTTCCAGGTCATCCAAGCAGCCAGCGCCTTTACGGTATCCAGGGTCTCATCGGGATGAAATCTCAAGCCTCCTTTCGTCGGTCCAAGTGCATCGTTGTATTGAACCCTGTACCCCTTAAACGTCTTCGACGACCCATCGTCCATTCTCACTTGAAAATTTACGACAAACGTACGCATGGGCTCTCGCAGTGCCTGATGGACGGATTCGTCCAGGTTTAGTGCTTCAGCAGCTTTGTCCAACTGTTGTTGAGCCGTTTCGAATGGATTTACTTCTGACATTTTTCCCCCTCTTAGAGATAGTCTTTTCGATAACTTATTGTTACCATATTCACGCTTTAATGTAAAATTATCAAGCTCCAACTTTACTTACCCGGGCATTCATTTACGACTTGGTCCTCGATATCCATGCCACCATAAGCCTCGTCAAAATAACTGGAGAACTCCTCTGCCAGTTCTCTCGCGCGTACATCGTACTCATCCCGATCGTTCCAGGTGCTTTTCGGGTTTAGAACTTCGTCCGGAACACCGGGACAACTGGTCGGGCGATTGAGCTGAAAGACTCCGCCGTCGAATTCTTCCCATTCGGCTAGCTTCCCCTCCAGTACGGCATCTACCATCGCTCTGGTATAGGAGAGATCGATCCTATTTCCTTCACCAAAAGGCCCTCCGGTCCAGCCGGTATTGACCAGGTAAACGTCGGTATCGTGCTTTTCCATTTTCTCACCTAGAGCTTCTGCATAGACGTCAGGATTCCGTGGCATGAATGGCTGGCCGAAAAACCGGGAAAAACAGGCCTTCGGCTCTTCCAGCCCGGTTTCCGTTCCGGGAATCTTGCTCGTGTAGCCCATGAGGAACCAGAGCATGGCCTGGTTCCGATCGAGCTTCGATATGGGAGGAAGGACACCATTGGCATCGGCTGTTAAGAAGAGTATCGTTTCCGGGTGACCCGAAGCGGAAGAAGGTTTTATGTTGGAAAGGTAATCCAGTGGGTAAGACCCCCGCGAATTCCTCGTCAGCCGATCGTCGTGAAAATCGAACTCGCCGCTGGGATACATGAGCGCGTTCTCCACGATCGCCCCGTGATCACGAAAATCCTCTTCGTGGTTGATCGCATCCCATATTTCCGGCTCCTCGTCCTTTTCGAGGTCTATCAGCTTTGCATAACAGCCGTTCTCCAGGTTTGCTATTCCGTTTTCGCCCCAGCCGTGTTCGTCGTCACCGAGGAGTGCCCTGTTCGGATCAGCGGACAGCGTAGTTTTTCCCGTACCGGAAAGCCCCAGAAGCAGGGCAGAGTCTCCATTTTCACCCTCATTGGCGGACGAATGAAGCGGTAGGACGCCCTCTTCCGGCAAAAGGTAGTTCATGACAGTAAACATCAATTTTTTTACGGTCCCCAGGTAGGCCGAACCGATTACGACGCCGAGAAAGTTCTCGAAATCCATGGCAACGATCATTCTTGAAGTTCTTCCCGCCCCAGTCCTCCGTAACTTACCCTTGTACCTTTCCCTCTCAAGTTTGTCGTACGGCAGGACAATCAGGTCAAAGACCTCGTCCGAAAACGTGCTTTTCTCCAGATCGGCGGGCGGTGGGCGGAACATGTTTAAAGTAAAGAGCGAAGTCAATGCGTGATCGGTTACGGTCCGAGTGAGGAGAGCGTAGGAAGAATCAGCCCCTATAACACGGTTCGTCTGGAAAAGCTCTTCCTTTTGAGAAAGCAATTCCAGCGCATCATCGTGGACAAGTCGGAAGGTTTCAGGTTCGAGCGGAATGTTGTTTGGTGAACTCCAATCTATCTCGTCCTCGTACTCCTCCCGCCTTACGATAACGGTATCCTTCGGGCTCCTCCCAGTAGATTCTTGTGGGGTCCAGGTAGCCAGGGCCCCGTTTTCGCTGACCAGAGCTTCGCCCCGTTCAACTGCCAGTTCGATTAAAGCACTTCTCGAAAGGCCCCTGTGGAGATTGGATTTATTTTTCAGGACCTCTTCCAACCCCTCGTTGGAAGATACTTCTATGCTCATAACCCCTCCTTTTCGAAAATCGTCAGATCTCGTGCCAGACTTCGGCAATCCTCTTTATCCCTTCTTTCAGTTCTGACGGAGTCAATGCTGGAAACGGGATTCGGACGAAACCTTCACCTCCTTTTCCAGGAAAAAAGCCGTCAGGGGAAGAGAACTCCAGGCCACGTTCCTCCGTCCGCCGGTAAAACTCCTCCGCTTTACCCGGGTCGGGTAACCAAAGGCCGACGAAAAAGCCGCCTTCTGCCTCGACCCAGCGAGACTCGGGAAAGTAACGGTCTAAACTATCCAGGGTAGCCCGTAAACGCGGTCGATATAGTTCCTTCAGCTTTTCAACTCGCTGGTCGAGCCAACCGTCCCTGAGCAACCACCGGACTATTCCCTGACTGAGCTGGTTCGGCGATATGTAAGTATCTTCCGCGAATTCAGCAAGTTGATCGGTAATTTCCCGGCTTCCTACCAGCCACCCAATCCGGATTCCCGGACAAACGAGCTTACTAAACGAGGAAATTTGAAAGACCGCTTCCGGATTAAAGCTTCTGGTCGTCGGTACGTCCTCTCCCTCGTAGCGCAAACGTCTATAGGGTGAATCCTCTATGACCTCAAATCCCTGGTTTTCAGCGAGTTTCGCGATTTCTTCTCTTTTTTCCTTTGAAGTCGTTGTCCCTGTTGGATTCTGGAAGTCGGTAATTGTGTAAAGGATCTTTGGGTCCTGCTCATCGAGGGCGCGATTCAACTCATCGAGGGCAATTCCATCCTCCTTTAACCCTATACCGATAACCTCCAATCCGGCCCTTCGGAAAACCTTCAGGGCTCTATCGTAAGTCGGACTCTCCACTAAGACCGTATCTCCGGAATCCAGGTAGTGGTTTGCTATAAGGTCAAGGATCTGCAGTGATCCGTTCGCGACAAATAGTTGATCCTCTGAGCTCTCCGGGTAAAAACCGGTCAGAATTCTTTTTAACGGCGGGTAACCCCCGGCATTACCGTATCGGAGCAGATCGCTCCTCTTCTTCCGCGGTAAATCGGAAAAAACTTCAGCTATATCCGTAAAAGGTAGGGATTCTTCTGCGGGAATCCCTCGGTTAAAGTAAATCTTTTCCGTGTCTTGCTTCATTTTCACTCCTGATGGAAAATTCAACCCGACCGTCCCCACGGGAACCGGGTTTCTCGATGAAGTTCGTGGACCTCCTTTTATCAGCAAAAGCGTCCAATTCGATCAAGCCTTCCGACGGTGCTAATGGGTGTGGGTGACGCCCCTCGGCCATTTTTCTACCCCCTGACGTAGAAATATGAGATAAGCTCAGTTTAGATTGTTCAATAAACTTATCCCGTAATTTATAAAACTTCCCCTTTACTGCTGTCAAATGGTTTTCAACTGTTCCCGGCTCCAGATACGGTCAAACATACTCCCCGGAAAGAGAAAAACCCCGTCCGGAGGGGACGGGGAACTACGACTAATTTTTCCCGGTCAATTAACCGTATAAGACTTCGTAAATTTCCTTAACCAAGGGTTCCGCACCACCCGGCCCTGTCATGAACTGCATTCCAAAGTCAGTAACGACCTTTTGGAGGTAGTTATCTTCTCTTAAAGAACTCATCAGCCTTTTTCTCGTCTTAACTGGCTTCTTTTCTCCCGTTACTACGACGGTGACGACTGAGACGGCGTGGTTTTTCTCGTAACCGTTCTTCGGGATTCCTTTGACGTCTTCCGGTAGTAGCGCCAGGCTATTCCGACCCTCCAGGTGAATTAGGTTCTCTGCCCTTCCTTTCAGGAATTTATCTCGGTTTATCTCCCTGCTTTTACCTTTTATCATGGTAAATTCCCCGTCCGTCGTGATACCTGCCGGCGCCCCCTCCGGGGCAGGTTTTTTCCCAACTAAAGTCTCGCTTTCCCCGTTCCAGGAGCACTTCACTCTGATCGGGATGCCGGATTCCCGGGCTTTCTCCACTGCGGAATTATGGACGACTTTGGCCCCGTTCTCGGTCAACCTGGCCAGAGATGACCGGGATATACTGGAAAAGTAACGAGGGTTCTCTACCATTCCGGGGTCTGCAACTGCAACACCGGGAACGTCGGTGTAAAGTTCTACGAAATCGGCATCTAACTGGTTTGCTACGGCCACGGCGGTAGTATCGCTCCCGCCCCTTCCCAGCGTGGTAACCTCTCCCTGCACTGTCCTGCCCTGAAAACCGGCCAATACTACGGGCTTTCCCTGGGAGGTATGGTGATTTATTCTAACGGGGTCTATGTCTATAATGTCGGCGTCTCCGAAGTTGTCGTTAGTAAATATTCCAGCCTTACCCCCCGTCATTGGCACGGAAGTATAGCCCTCGCTATCCAGGTAATGAGAGAAAAGCGAGGCGGATATCGTCTCTCCACAGGACATCATCAGGTCCTTCTTCCGGGAGTCGACTTCCGGAGAAACGTTTTCGAGGAGATCTATCAGCGTATTCGTCGCGTACGGGTCGCCATCCGAGCCCATGGCAGAGACGACAACCACTACCTCATCACCTCCCTCCAGACTCTCAATTACTTCCCGCGCGGCAAGGTTTCTTCGGGCCTCGTTCTTCAAAGAAGTACCGCCAAACTTTTTCACAACTTTTGCCATGCTACCACCTCGCAAAAGGTAAAAAAACAGCCTACAAAAGATCCCTTCTCGCTAGCTCTTCGGCAATTTGGACTGTATTCAGCGCTGCACCCTTTCTCAGGTTATCCGAAACCACCCAGAAGTTTAGCCCGTTTTCGACCGTGGGGTCCTTCCTGATTCGTCCCACGTAAACTTCGTCCTTACCTTCGGCTTTTAGCGGTAACGGGTATTCGTTATTTTCCGGATCGTCCTGGACCACGACCGACTCCTGATCTTTTAGCAATTTCCGTGCCTCTTCCGGGTCTATCGACTTCTTCGTCTCGATGTTTACGGATTCCGCGTGTGAGCGATAGATGGGCAACCGGACCGCCGTCGGACTGACCGAAATCGACTGATCCATGATCTTGTGCGTCTCGTTGACCATCTTCATTTCTTCCTTGGTATAATCGTTATCCTGAAATACGTCTATATGCGGCAGGGCGTTAAAGGCGATCTGATGCGGGTACACTTCGGCTTCCGGCTCTTCCCCCTTCACGATGCTTTCGGATTGGGACTGCAACTCTTCGATCGCGTCGGCGCCCGAACCGGAAACCGCCTGATAGGTTGACACAACGACTCGCTCTATTTCAAAGGCCTCGTGCAGCGGTGCCAGCGCCACGACCATCTGAATGGTCGAGCAGTTCGGATTGGCAACTATTCCCTCGTGCCAGTCCAGGTCCTCCGGGTTGACCTCCGGAACCACCAGAGGTACGTCCGGGTCAGTACGCCACTGGCTGGAATTATCCACCACGACGGTTCCCGCGTCAGCGGCCATCGGAGCTATTTCCCTGGAGGCCTCGGAACCGGCCGACATCGTCACGACGTCGCATTCGGCCAGGCTTTCCTCCGTCGGGACCTCACATGGTATATCCTTTCCGGCGAATTCCGCCGTTTCCCCTTCCAGTTCCGGCCGTTCAAAGGCCTTTACTCTTCCAATATCCAGATCTCCGGCGGGCAATATTTCCCTCATCTGCTCGCCTACCGCACCAAGTGCTCCGACGATTCCAACACAGTATTGAGACATAGCTACCTCCTCCTGTCAAACCAATCACTATAAATTCGCTTCAACATTTACCATTGAATTCATATCGGCGAGTACGCCGCTTGCCGTGACTTTTGTACCGGCCCCGGGGCCCTGAACCACCAGCGGGGGCGATTGATAATTATCGCTTTTTATCTCAATTACGTTTGCCGTACCGGGGCCGCCGGCGAGCGGAGAGCTTTCTTCTATAGCTTCAAAACCTACTTTGACCGCGTCTTCTCTTATTCTTGCCACGTAACGGCCACGTTTTCCGGATTCCTTGGCGTTACTAACCTGTTCCTGGATTTCCGGATCAAACCGATCGAGAAACCGGCGGAGCTCGTCCTCCTCGTAAACCCTATCCTCTAGCGGAACCAGCGGCTCGACTTCGACGTCTTTAAGTGACACATCCATTCCGATCGTCCGACCGAGAATCACCGCCTTCCTGTGGACGTCGTTGCCGACCAGGTCTTCCACTGGGTTCGGCTCGGTATAGCCGTTTTTCTTGGCATTCATTACCACTTCTGGAAGAGGCTTACCCGCCTCAAGTTCGGATAGGATATAGCTTAATGAACCACTAAGGATGGCGGCGACCTCCTTCACTTCGTCGCCACCATTAATTAATCTTCGCATGGTTGCTATCACAGGAAGTCCGGCCCCTACGGTGGCTTCGTACCTCAGACCCGCCCCCGTCAACCGACGGAAACGTCCCGGCTCCACTTCGGTCAGTGATATTTTGTTTGCCAGAGCGACTTCCCAGTCTTCGAACATAGCTTTTTCATAGTATTCCGCGAGACCGGTCGAATCCGTTACGTCAACTAACATCCCGTAATCGCGCCTCCGAAAAAGAGGCTCCAGTTCTTCCAGCTGGAGGGTAGAATTCCCCTCCAGATCGGCCAGGCTCTTTCCGGCTCGCTTTGCTTCCTCTATCTCTTCAAGTTCTTCTTCATTAAAACCATCACTATCAATTAACACCCCGGAACTATCAGCTATCCCAACGTACCTGTAAACGGGGAGGTTACCCTCCGACGACTTCGTTCTTTTCACGTAATTCATCAACTCGAGCCCCACGTTTCCGAGGCCAAGCTGGACCAGCGGAACCGGGTCATTTAGCCCGGGACTTCGGTTCGAAAATTTACCTTCTTCAAACAGTTCGATCATCTTACGATTCCTCCGAAAGAAATAAATCGTACAGTTCCGGACCCCCGGAAACCTCCCTACCAGCTTTACGAGCGGCGGATTCGGAAAACTTTCCGGCCCGGCGGTCCTTCAGGTCATCTATTCCGGCCATTGCAAAAGGTACCGGTCCCCGTTCGTGAGTCCCCGATTTTACTCCGGTTATATGATCCGTCACGGTCATTATTCGAGTGTCATGATTTCCGACAAGCGAGTCCAGCAGAGGGCCAACTACCAGTTCGTCCACCCTCTCGATCGCTTCCAGTTTTGTCTCCAGGTCCTTCATGTGTGAAGCTTCGTCCGGCGCCTCGATATGGATAAATACCAGGCTGTCCTCTTCCAGATTATCCAGAGCTGCCTTCACCTTGCCTTCGTAATTCGTATCTATTAACCCGGTAGCCCCCTCCACTTCAACAGGACTCAGTCCGGAATAGCTCCCGATTCCCTTTATCAGATCTACGGCACTAACCACGGTACCTTCGAGGTTATAACGCGCCTCAAACGTGGGTATGTCCGGCCTGACGCCGGCTCCCCAGAACCAGATACCGTTCGATTCTCCGGAAAAACTTGAAAGGACTTGCTTACCTTTCTTCTGTAACTCCCCCAGGGCGTCCGAGCCTGCTCCTCCTGGCAGGTACTCCTCCACAGGTTCCCCCGGTATGTCGTGCGGTGGGGTTAGATTTGCCTCCTCCCAGTTAATTTCGCTTCTTCCGCCCTTCCATACCATCAGGTGGCGGTAACTTACCCCACTGTAAAAGCGGAACTGATCCCCTCCGGCCTCTTCTTCGAGCCCCTTAATTGCAGCTTCGGCTTCCGCATCGGAGGGATGTCCGCCGCTGTAGTCAGCCATAACCTGTCCGCGACCATTTTCGGCAAACTTTACCAGGTTGCAGCGGAAGGCCACGTCGTCCGGGTCTATCCTCACTCCCTGTCCCCGGGCCTCAAGCGGTGCTCTGCCGGTGAAGTGCTCTTCCGGGTCCAAACCCATGAGGCTGATGTTTCCGACCGAACTACCGGACGGAAGCGACCACGGGATCGTTTCAACCAGACCGATTTTCCCCCCACCGGCCACTGCGTCCATGTTCGGAGTCTCAGCTGCCGCCAGCGGAGTCAGACCGGAAAGTTCTTCCTGGGGTCGATCGGCCATTCCGTCCCCCTGGACTATTACGTACTTCATAAACCAGCTACCTCCAGGACCTCATCAACGCTGTTACCGACCGATTCCGGCTCCTCGCTGGACTCGATCGCGATATCCGGATCCTTCAACCCGTGCCCGGTCAGCGTACACGTCACCACGCTGCCCTGGTCGAAATAACCCGTGCCGTCCTTCTTGAATAGACCCGCTACGGAAGCGGCCGAAGCCGGCTCGCAGAATACTCCCTCCGAGTCGGCCAGTGCCTGATAGGCTTCTACCAGTTCTTCGTCGGTTGCTTTTCCGATATCCCCGCCGGATTCGTCCCGGGCGTTCTCCGCTTTCTCCCAGCTTGCCGGATTTCCTATCCTGATTGCGGTCGCAACCGTCTCCGGGTTGTCTACTTTCTGGCCGTCGACAATCGGCGAAGCGCCCGCGGCCTGAAAGCCGGTCATTTTCGGTAAGACTTCGGTTTCACCGGCCTCGTGGTACTCCTTGTACCCCTTCCAGTACGCCGTGATATTTCCGGCGTTCCCGACGGGCAACATGTGATAATCCGGCGCCCTGCCGAGGAAGTCGGATATCTCGAACGAGGCGGTCTTCTGACCCTCGATCCTGTTTGGATTCAGGGAATTGACCAGGGTAACGGGATAGTTCTCCGATATTTCAAGTACGAGTTCCAGGGCCTGATCGAAGTTGCCGTCGATCTGTACTACCGTGGCACCGTGCATCATCGCCTGAGACAGCTTGCCAAACGCGATTTTCCCTTCGGGAATTACAACGATCGCTTCCAGGCCGGACCGAGCTGCAAAAGCGGCGGCAGAGGCGGAAGTATTACCCGTGGAAGCACAGATTACTGCTTCTTCCCCCTTCTCAACGGCCTTGGATACCGCGACTGTCATGCCACGATCTTTGAAGGATCCGGTTGGGTTTGCTCCTTCGTACTTGAGGTATACTTCCAAATCGTCATCAAGCTGTTCTTCGAGACTGTCCGCCCTGATCAACGGCGTGTTGCCTTCAGTAAGACTTACTATGTTTTCTCTCTTTTCCAGCGGTAAATAATCAAAGTACTTGTCAAGTACACCTTTCCACTGCATGGAAAAACCTCCTGAATGAGCTAGAATAAGATTTTTTCTAAACCGGAAAAACTAATACGGAAAAATGTAAATTAAAAATAAATAAGAAAAGTCTTGTTAGGATAGAGATATTGGAGGGATGGAGTTCCCTCCCGTCATGCTGCTGGACGTCGTCAGAATCGATACGGAAGAGGTAGCGAAGGCCTGATCGGAAATCGAACTATAAAAGTTTTTGGCTCTCGGTTCTTTTTTCATTGACAATCCTCTTCCAAAAGTGGGATTAGATTTACATTATACTAACGAAAGCCGTTTTGCCTTTCAAGTGCTTTTCCAAATATAATTGATCCGGAATATCCAGAATATCGTTAAATTAAAACGGCTAACTCTCGTTTCAGTCAAAAAATAAAAAACCCCGCGACCCATTTTTTGGCCGCGGGGCTGTTTAGTACGACGAGATAATAAAAGCTTTGTTTAAGCCTCCAGTTCGTTTTCCCTGTACCTGCTAAGCCCCCGGAAAGTTCCAAAGACGAGGACGATAAGCAGGAACATCAGTGGGAAGGCCGTCGCGATGGAGGCAGTTTGAATTACGCTCAGACTACCTGTGGCGGCCAGGACAGCTCCGATCACCCCGAGCGCTACTCCCCAGAAGACTCTGATGTGCTTGTTAGGTTCCTCTTCACCGGAGACGAACATACATAGTGCCATCGCCGCTCCGTTTGCGCTCGTCAGGAAGAAGCCCGCGATCAGGAACAACACCGCAATAGCAAGCAATGGAGTCAGCGGCAGGTGTTGAATTGTCGCGAATACCGCACTCTCAAGTCCGTGTTCGCTCAGAGCTCCAGTTATGTCGAACTTTATCCCGGCACCACCCACGACACCGTACCAGAGAAAATCGGCAAGGGTCGGCAGCAAGAGGGTAGCTCCAATCGTTTCCCTGATTGTTCTCCCTTTGGAGATTCTAGCGATGAAGAGAGCGACGAAAGGAGCCCAGGCAATCCACCAGGCCCAGTAGAATATCGTCCAGCTCCCGAGCCAGTTCAGGGCGCCCTCATTTGCGCCACCGGTGAACAGACTCATCGGGATGAAGTTCAGAGCGTAATCTCCTATCGCATTCGTCGTCAGGTTGAGGAAGAAGAGGGTTGGTCCGAAGATAAAGACGAAAAAGAACACCGCGATAAATAGCCACATATTTACGTCGCCGATGAACTTAATTCCTTTTTTAACCCCGGTGTAGACGGCGATCGTAAATATTGCGGTAAGGGCCCCGATAATTAAATATATCCCGTACTCCGGGAGCTCCATTCCGTAATGGTACTTGAGCCCGGACGAGAACTGGAGCGCTATCAAACCCGTGGTGGTCGATAGTCCTCCGACGGTTGCGAATACTCCGATGACGTCAATAACTTTACCCCAGAACCCTCTGACGCGATCCCCGATGACGTAGTAAAACGCACTGGAGAGCCGGAATGGAAGGTCCTTGGTATAGCAGGCGTGGGCAAGCGGTATCGTCAGCATGACGTAAATCGCCCACGGCGTCAAGCCCCAGTGGAAGAACGAGGTGGTCATCGCGTCGTTTGCCGCTGCTGCCGTCTCCGCTTGCGAGCCAAAGAACGGCGGCGGGGTCATGTAGTGATAGGCCGGCTCGGCCGGACCGTAGAACACTATACCGGCGGCAATAGCTGCACCAAAGAGCATGGAAAACCAGGAGAATTTCGATATTTCCGGCTCGTCGTCCGGTTTTCCAAGCTTCATCTCCCCGTAACTCGAAAATAACATGACAAAGGCCGCACCGACTATGAGAAACGCGGCTAGCAGCCAGAGCCAGGCCCAGGAAGTCGTCATCCAGCTAAAGACTTCATTAATGACGTTCTCCATATTGGCTGGAAAGGCAACCGACCAAACCACGAAACCAACGATCAATATAGCCGAAAACCAAAAGATATAAGGATCGTAAGATCTTTCGTTTTGATCTGAGTTGGACATGAAAACCTCCTTTTCTGTCCAGGTTATGAAATATGAAGAAATATCAAGCTGGCAAGTCCGGCGGTGCAGCTATAACGAAATGATAGAATAGCTTCCCCACCATCGGCTGCACCGCCAAACGGTGACTTGCACAAAACTGAAGACTGGAATTCGAGATCGGGTTTGTACTCTAAGTTACCTTATCCATGTAATCCCTCAACTTTTCGTCGATCTCGGGATCGAGCGGCGGAGCTTCGAAGTCGTCCAGAATTGACTCACAGCGTTCGTGAGCCCGCTCGTAAGTTTGCTTGAGCCCCTCTTCTGAATCGAAGCCTTTTCTGTTGCTCAAATTTGGGACACGGAAGTCCTTCATGTGTTTGATCGTACTTGGCTCCTTCAGGTAATGTCCGGAATGGCCCACGTTCTGTATGGCGTCCTTTGCAATCGTCTCCTCGGTTACCTCCAGACCCTTCTGGTAGTTATTCACCATGTCGAGTATTTCGTCGTCCATGATGAACTTCTCGTAGGACATCGCCATGTAGTTCTTCAGCAGGCCGGCCGAGTGGAGAACGAAGTCCATGCCGTGACTCATCGAAGCGTCGAAAGTCATCATGGATTCGTACCCCGCCTGTCCGTCGGCAAGCAACGAGTCCGTTATCGATCCTCCGCCCCTGCAAGGAATATCGTAGTTCCGGGCAAGCTGTGCGGTTGCCCCGATGAACTTCGCGTACTCGGGACTACCTACGGCAAGGTCTCCCGTATTCATGTCGACTATCGTTGATGCGGATCCGTAGACGACCGGCGTACCCGGATTGACCATCTGGGATAGGACGACGCCCGTCAGCACTTCTACGTTCTGCAGGGTAATGGTTCCGGCAACGGACACCGGACCCGTAGAACCCGCCATTATGAGCGAGGCAATTACGGTTGGCTGGTTGAACCTGGCGTGTTCCATAAGCGCTTCCAGCATCCTATCGTCGTAGCCGAGCGGACTGGTCGTATTAATCAGCGTGATCACGACGGGTCGATCACAAATTATCTCGTCTTCCCCCATCAGCAGGCTTGCCATCTGGATCGCTTCTCTTGCCTTTTTCTTACCCAGAGCAGAGCCCATCAGGGGCTTGTCAGAGTACTTGGCCGCGGCGTACATCATCTTTACGTGCCTTTCCTCGTCGGCCAGGTCAGTCGGTTCGACAAGGACGCCGCCAAGAACGTCGAGGTTGTCACTGGCGGAAGCCAGCTTGGTGAAGTTCTCGTAATCCTCGTACGTGGCATCTCGGTTATTTCCTTCCGTGTCCGTAACCCAGGGAGCACCGTATCCCGGCGCCAGTACCCCGCTATTCCCACCTATTTCGACGTTGTTTTCAGGGTTTCTGGCATGCAGCGTGAAAGAAGACGGTACCTTTTCCAGGTATTCCTCGATCAGTCCCCTGTCGAGAAAAACTTTTCCGTCCTTTACCCGGGCGCCGTTCTCCTCGAATACTTCTCTGGCTTTCTCGTTATTGATCTCCACGCCGGTTTCTTCAAATATCTCCATCGAGGTACTGTGGATTTTATCGATGTCTTCCTGTTCCAAAAGATCCCTTCTGGGAAAATTTTGTTTTATCATAGTCCCTCCTTTGATTTCTTTATCCCGAACTAGAAAACGGCCCCTCCTCTTAGCGATTCCGTTCTCTTACCCACCAGGAGCCGGGAGAGTCATCGGGTATTCCCCTCCTTATACTTACCGTGTCAAAATCCCTCTCGGAAAAAAGACACCGCTAACGAATTTGTTCACAATTATAAGAAAATCCCTATGACTGTCAATTAATTAATATGTCCTTTCCCTAACTCCAATATATTAGCGAATTTATTGAACCATTATCCCCTACTGTAAAGTGTTTTAACGGCAAGCTTTCTCGAAATTTTTCTTCTTCTCAATTCTTTCACCATGAAAAATGAGCGGGTTATGATTTCGTATTTAATAACTTTAACCTGGGGAAGCCTCAGGTTAATAAACGATAGCCGGGGGTTTCTACCCCCGGGGTCGTCGGAGGTTTAATAACAATACTTCGACCTCACT
>CAZYCI010000006.1:0-29953 GCA_964645955.1 uncultured Thermotogae bacterium | reverse complement strand
TGATACTGAGGTTACTGACAGGCATAGAGAATTGTTAGAGCAATATATCCAGGTCTGGGATTCGGTCTGGGATTCGGTCGTGGCTTCGGTCAGGTATTCGGTCTGGGATTCGGTCTGGGAGTCGGTCTGGGCTTCGGTCTGGGCTTCGGTCTGGGATTCGGTCTGGGAGTCGGTCTGGGATTTGGTCAGGGAGTCGACCTGGGTTCCGACCAGGGATTCGGTCTGGGCTTCGGTCTGGGATTCGGTCGTGGCTTCGGTCAGGGCCTACTATGGATCATTATTTGCTATCGACCAATGGCAATACGTTGAGCACGATCAAGGTGAATATCCATTCCAATCAGCAGTGGATTTGTGGCATGATGGACTGATCCCCGTCCATTATGAAGGGGAATGGCAATTAATCAACGTATAGGAGGTCAAGAATGACTCAAAAGTATGGATTTCGTGCCAATGAACATATACCAGAGGATTTTGAATGTGAGATTTGTGGCGATTCACCAATGAAAGGTACGTGGACTGCCTTTCATGGAGAAGCGGTTTGTATGAATTGTGGGGTGCCTTACAAGGTAATTCACTATGACGAAGATAAAAATCGCATTGAGAAACCACCAAAGCTGCATTTAAAAGAAAAATGGATACCAATCATTAAAGAGTATTGGGAAAACGTGGGAGATTTCATGGGGCTAGGAACTATTCTGAATTATAGATCTTATCCACGATTTTATGAGGGAAGAAAGAAATTTGGGAAATGGGTGGAAGAAAACGATAAAGAGCCCAAAGAATAGGAGGTCACAATACAATCCACTAACTAAGTAGATACATTGAACCGGGGTCTCTCAACCGAGGGGCCTCGTGTCAATCTATTTACCAAGGGGGAAATCATATGAACGAACGAGCAGTCGCAACCTCGATCACGATTCCACGAGACCTGAAGGAGAAGGCGGACCAACAAGCGGATGAGTTAAACTTTGTTAGTGACCTAACTGGCGAAATTAACTTCTCCGCTTATGTCCGGTATGCTATTAGACAGGAGTTGGAGGACGGTGAATATGGAAAAGAATGACCCGTACTATCAAGCAACCAACGTACCTGAATATGAAGGACCACCACCTCAGTGTAGGAAATGTAAGGATTTCTTAGAAGGTGGCTATTGCCCGGAGGTTAGTGCAAAATACTCCGGTGCTGTAAGGAAAGTGAGGAATCCAAAGGATAGACCAGTTTGGTGCCCAAAGGAGGAGGATACAAATGGCAACCAGTGAAATTACCGATGGCTCTTTAATGAAAGTTGAAAAACTAACCGAGATAATGCGAGAAGACGAGGAGCAATTTCTCTGTGAACACTTACCGGACGATTTACTGGATCCCGAAATTCAAGTAAAAGAATGGAAAGAGCAGGGGTACGAGCTCATAGTAAAAAACATCGGTGAATACCTTGTTGATGCCGAAATGATTTTGAAGAAAGACGGGGAAATTATCGCCCGACACGAAATGTGGAGATAATCTTGATTTTTAACAAAAGTGTTCTTCCGTTAAAAACCTTTCGGGGGTATGTTAATCTTATTAGAAATAGAAAACCTCCTACCCTCACCGTTAGGGCAAAGAGTAGGAGGTCACAATGCAATCCAAAGATATTGTAAACAAATCCGAACATTTATCAAGGGGAGGTGTCATGTGCAATCTGTAAAAGAACTTACCGATATTGTTGGCCTATCAACACACCAAATTAGAAGCCGGGTCAAGGCGTTGGACGATGAATTTGAGGACGTAACCCGGCGGGGAAAACAGAACAAGATCATGGTTACTGACAACGGTCTCGCCCTGTTGCGCCGATTGAAAGAACTGGAAGACAGTGGCTCAACTATCGACTCAGGGATCCAGCAGATGAGAGAAGAACAGGAGCCGGAGGTTGAGGAAGACACGGAGACCATTAACGAGGACCGCCTGGCAGAGATCCGGCGCCTAGAGCAGCGAGTCGAGGAACTGGAGGAAGATAAAGAATACTTACAGGAACGTCTGGAGCGCCGGGATGACCAGCTTGATCGATTGCTCCCGGGGCAAACCCAGGGCGGTTTATTGAACTGGTTTCGGGATCTACTTTAGTTCTGTAAAACTTGCACGAATAAGGAAAGTTGGGTATTATCGTATCGTATTAAGATTAAAATTGACCAATTAGGGGGTCATAATGCAATCCATCAACCTCATTAATTGTATCCAAAAAGGTCTGGAGTCTAAAAAAAATGCAAGTCCAGTGTCCTATCACGGTTGGGCGATGAACTGGCTCAACCAGGAAGGCGAGTGGGAGGATGACCGGATTCACGTATCCGATTATTCTACCCAACTTGACGGTCACGACCGCAGGTGTCCACGTCAGCTGTGGCTTAGGTACCACGGAGCTGACAGACGGGAACCAAAGCTGGGAGAGCAAATCATGTGGGACCAGGGACGGGAAATGCAGTACCGTTACACCTGGACCCTGGAAGCCGGATTACCGGAGGATTGGTTTATAACCGGAATCGAGCATGACCTGTCTGACTATCTACCAAATGAAGACACGGGTCATGCGGATTTAATCTTGGAAAGCCCCGAGCAGTTTATTGTGGTAGAGGTAAAAACTCAGCGGGGACGAGCCTTTCAATATCTCAATGAAGCGAAGAAATCACACGTTCTGCAGCTGTCAGGATACGTTTACGCCCTTCGCAAATATGTTGATCGGAACGTGCTGGGCGTAGTTTTATACCTGGACAGGGAAGGCCAGAACCGACCGGTGCAATTTGCTCCCGAATTAGTTGAACCATCCAAAATTGAGCACATCTCAGACCAAACAAACGAGATCGTGTCGGGTAAGAAACCCCCGATCTTGCAACCGCAATTGGACATCAATGAAAACAAAGGTCCAGATTCAATCTACTTGAAGTCACCGTGGCAGTGCGATTATTGCGACTACGAAGGTGTAAGCTGTCCGGGGGCTCTTGAACAAGAGTTTAAGGATCTTGGCATTGTAGCCAAGAGAGATAACGACGGAAAGTTATCGTTCAAGGAGGAACGGGTGGAACCTATTGTTAGAAAGCTTATCCATACTTAAATTGTGTAGAATCAAAGTCACGGTGGACTGAACAATTGCATTTGGGTAGTACGTTAAATAGTATTGCAGTATACAAAAAAGCAGGAGGTCAGAATGAACGAACCTATGAGTCGGCCCACCGGAAAAATCAGCAAACAGGAGATGTTGAACGTGATCCCGGAAGAGTCCTGGTATCAATACGTTGCAAAACTTAAGGCATGGGCTAACGATAACGATAAAGACTTGGGGATTGAACAACGAGTATTTAAGGATACACGTGACCGTCCACGTAAATACTACAGGGCAGATATTATGCTGGAGTGGTGGCGGTCAGAGATGAAGCATATTGGTCATGATCGGTATCAATCCGTAGAACACAGATTGAGGAGGTTTGCCGAAGAACTTCAATAAGGGGGATACAATGCCAGATGTTGTTATGGAGGCTACAGTGCCAGAACGATCTAAAGTTGCTCTCGAGGGAGCTGAAACTTTAGGTTCGTTTGAACACAAAGTGCCGGGTTCGGTTGCTCATTACGAGTTTTACCGAGTGGAGGATTGGCTTTATACGCATCTCATAATAGGCTCAGATCAATTCTTACATCCTCCGAAATATGTTGTAGATACTCCTATCGGCCTTGAACACGTTGAGCAGGGTTTAAGGCTGGTGGGAGCTATTGATGATAGTTTGCCAGAGTCGGTGAAAGATAGGATTAAGAATATCTTATAAATTTTTAAGATTTGTCCTTATTTGACTAAGAAATATCGGGAGGTCACAATGCAAATCCAAGAAGCGGTACGGCAATTACAGGAAGCTTTTGAGGAGGAAACGGGTATTACTCCGACGATTAATATCAATGTACACTCGATATCGTGGGATGGCGGTAAGCGTCAAACCCGTTCTTTTACCGAAGCCAACCGGGTAGGTAACAGGCTCGCTCGGGCGTTGGGTGTTCGACGGAAGCGACTGCGAGGTACCGGTGAGAGCGGGTGGTTCAAAATAGAGCCCGATAAAAATACCGAATTTACCCTCTTCTTTAGACGGAATAACCACAGAGAGGTGGAAAGATGAGCGAAGAAAACGGAAGTGCGGTCGCCAAGAAAATAGCCAAGATAATGGGAGAAATAGACAGTATCCCGAAAAATGGTCATAATGCTCATTATAATTACGACTATGTCCGGGAAGAAGATGTAACAGATATAATTCGAGAGAAACTTTCCAATCACAACCTGGCTTTGTTTCAAAACGTAGTTGACTCCACAGAGGGGAAAGTAGGGGAAACAAGCAAGGGGAACGATAGGATTAAAACTACTCTCTGGGTAGAGTACACCTTTGTAGATGGAGACACTGGTGAGAGTTTTACTTGTAAGATGCCTTGTGCTGGCATTGATACGGAGGATAAGGGAATATACAAAGCGATTACCGGAGGTAACAAATACTTCCTATTAAAAACCTTCCAGATATCAGCTGGTGGTGACGATCCAGAATTAGACGCTCACAAGGGTAACAAATCCTCTAAGAGCAGCCATACGGGTAGCAGTGGTCCTCGGAAAGTTCCTTACGGTAACTCAGAGGGGACGCCGATACCTGACGCCGATACAAGTACCCTTGAGTGGCTCCTGGGAACTTTGGACGAAGAGAAACTGAATGACGAAAAATATGGCGAGCAAAACAGGAAACTAAAGGAAGAAGTTGAGCAAGAGTTAGCGAAACGAGAGCAAAACAAGACTAAATCTACACCAAAACAGAGCAGGTCAAACGGTAAGCTAACCATGGAGGACGCCAAGCTTGCCCTGGACGATACCATCAGTGAGATGAATGAATCCGATTCGGTGGAGAATTGTGGGCCGGAGGAAGCTCAGAATTTTGCTATCTGGTGGGACAACCACATTGAGGGAGATGACGATGACAGATATCGCTTCCTCAGTAAACTCACCGAGCGTGATATAGAAACCACGAAGGATTTGTACCAGGGAGAGCTCAAAGCTCTGCGAGAACTAGTGAAGAAAAGAAAAGAACCGTTTATCAAGTTGGCTAATGATTTTGTAGCCGCGGGAACGAAGGACCTGGTTTGAGGGTTCGGGGGCGGTGTGGGGAGCCGTCCCCTTATCCTATCGGGAGGTTAAAAATGCAAAACACACTCAAAACTGACCCAGACAGACCTAAGCAGACGTGGACAGGTAGATATAAAAGCATACCCTACGAAATATGTAAATGGTATTTCAATATTGAGCGACTCAAATGGATGTGGAATTACTACATTACGCTCAATCCAGAAAGGATAGCTAATACAGATCAACGAGATACGATTCTATTGGAAAGAAAAGGTAGCAGTTTTTCAGATAAGCAATATTATCCAACTCATAACATTGATGTCAACACTGACATTAAATTTCACAGGGGGTGTACCTATTACGAACTCATAGATAGCCCCAAACCAGATACAAAAATGGTTAAGATCGGTTGCGACTACGGTCACTATATGGACAGGGAACCGTACTTAGATAGGGTATTGTCTGATGTTCAGATGACAATTGATAGCTTTTACGACTGGGTAGATACATATCTTCGTCGTTGCCGAGGTTGTGGGGAATACTTTGAGCCAGGAACGGGGATTAAAAACGAAAAGGAATGGGAAACTAAGTGTGGCAATAACAGTAAATATTGCCAGTAGCCAGAACAACGTAGCTATCCTATCAGGAGGTCACAATGGATCCACACGCGAAGGTCAAGTACATTCAAAACAATATGGAGATCCCCGACCGAGAGCTCGCCAAAGAGCTTGACGAGTCGGTGTACTTTGTCTGGCTCTGCAAAGAGGTAACTCGAAACGAAAACCTGCAATCTCGATCATGCACCAGACAGGCAAAAATAGATACCCGGGAAGCAAACGATAAATACACCGTGGAGCAGGCTGGGCGGGTCTTGGGCACATCGCACGCTACGGTAGCCAGGTTACTGAGAGAGGGAGAACTTAAGGGGCATAAAATAGACCGGACATGGGTTATAATGAAGGAGGACTTACAAGAGTATCAAAGCCAACAGGAGAGTGAGAAGACATGTACAAACGTATAGTCCTAGTCTTGATCTTGGTATTTGGTTTAAGTGTGGTTACCTGTGCTGGTCCAGTTGAAGAAATATCACGTGATCTTTCCCAACATGCCGACAAAGTTTATTCCGTATTAGATCGAAACTCCGATAGTGGGGTCAGCCGATTAGAGACCTTGTCTTTATTAGAAATGTACAAGCTCAGAGCTCACGACCTCTATGTTCGCTCATTACAAACGGACAGTGAAAAATTCATCAAAGCTATAGCTGGGTATTCAATGGCTATTGAACTCTTCTTTTTGGGGACAAAGGAGCGACAATCGGAGTTACTGGAAGCCGGCAATATGTTGCTAGAACACATAGTTTTACCGCAATTAAAACTTGAAACGGAGTGATTTTGCTGTATAATGAACATGTATACGAAATTCAAAGGTGTCGGGGGGTCACGGTCGGGCCCCGCACCGGCCTGTCCAAAGTGGGCCGTTGACCTCCCCGCCTTACACTTTGGGAGGTGTGAAAGCGGTGCGTCGTTTTTTTCTCCTTTATCCTTATCCAAATAGAGAAAATACCCTCGTACCGCAATTCTATGAGTAAGGCCAATATTCTTACCCAAGAACGAGATGAAGATTTCAAAACTATTTATCTCAAACCTATTCAATCAAACCAAGATTTAAGCTGGAAGGCAAAAGGTCTCTGGGTTTACTTAATTAGTAGACCCGATACCTGGGAATTTTATTTCAGGGATCTAGTCAACAAATCGGAAGACGGTAGAACAGCGGTTAAGTCAGCTATGAAAGAGCTAAAGGAAGCGGGTTTATTGAAGATTGACCAGGTTAAAGATGAAGAGGGCAAATTCCAGGGTATATGGACAATAGCGGAAGACCCGGAAATGATAGAAGAACCGCCCCCCGAAAACCCGTCCCCGGGTAACCCGCCCCCCGAAAACCCGTCCCCGGGTAATCAACAGGGTAGTAAGAAGTATAGTAGTAAGAAGGAATTAAGTAAGAAGAATAAGAGTAAACCGTCGGATAAATCCGACAATCCTTCTCAAGATCAATTCTCAATATCCAAGAAAGACAACGGCAGATACGACTACCCTGAGGATTACGAGAGAATTTATAGTTTATACCCTGACAACAACGGAACTAAAAAATCTGGCTGGCGAAAGTGGGCCGCTTTACGGCGCAAGGGAGTTACCCAGGAGGATATTGTTGAGGCGGTAAAGAACTATGCGAGGGTATGTCAGGTAGAAAATACCGCTAAAAAGTATGTAAAACATTTATCAACCTTTCTCGGACCAGACGATCATTGGCGGGAATTTCTCGGAGACAACTTTGATATAAACGACTATAAAGGAAACGGCCAAAAAGAGAAAGTCACCGCAGCCACTTTCGACCAGAACAAAGACAGGGGGTTCGATCAATGGTAAAAGATAAAACCCTCGAAGAGTTACAGAAACTGGAAACCCAGATGAACAAGGGGCTAGACGAATGTCCAGTATGCGGCACCCCTACGGTCGAGAAAGAAACCGACTTTACTACGGTTTGGGTGTATCAATGCGATTGCCCAGAGGAAATTCAGACCTTGATCGAGCAGAAGAAAAAACAACGCAGGTTAGATCAGAAAACAGATCGACTAATTGACGAAGCCGGAGTACCTAAAGCCTACCGTGACCTTTCGATAAACGAATTTGACCCTCAGGACAGCCAGAATAACGCTTTGCAGTTATGTGAGCGGTATATAAGCCGCTGGGGTTATGTCTCGGAGAACGGTCTCGGGATTATATTCTCCGGCGGTGTCGGGGTGGGCAAAACCCACCTGGCGGTCTCGATATTACGAGAGTTGATACTAAAGCACCAGATTGACGGGCGGTTCGTAACTATAGAACGTTGGCTATCACGGGTTAAGGGAGCTATGGACTACTGGGAGCAGACCCAGGAGGAGTTTATACGTCCTCTTGAAGCTTGCGATTTGGCGGTCCTTGACGAGCTGGCGGTTGAATACCTGACCGCCTGGGAAGAGAAGACGCTCCGGCGGGTTATTGATTACCGGGTAAAGAACGATAGGCCGATTATTACGACTACGAATAACTCGGTTGAGGAAATTAAGACCAGTCTTGGTCCGAGGCTCTTCTCCCGGTTGCGAGGGAAGACGGGGGCTATTGAGTTGAAGGGGAAGGATATGCGGACTGAGAAGAAAGTTGATTTGGAAGAGGCTTTGGCTGGATCTTGACAAGATATGTTTACAAGTAATGGGGGTCGTATGAGTAAAGAAAAGATTATTCCTAAGACCCCGGAGGAAGCACAAGAGCAATACTATTGGGGGAAGGGCTATGCTCTGGACGATATTGGTTTAGCAGCAAGGTTAAAAGCTTTACGTCAGAAGAACTGTTGAACGGGAGGTAGAAGTTGACAACTGAAAAAGAAGCACTTGAAAGAGAAGCGATGAAGGCGGTAGCGAATAGATTCGACAATCCCGTTTATGTGCTTTTAATGGTAGGGGAGATTTGGGAGGTCTGGACAGATTTTGAGAAAGCCTATGAGAAATACTTAAAGGATGATGATATGAAGATGGAAATTACCGAGTTAAAGGGGAAAACTGAACAGTGATTAAGCCCACAGGAGGTGAGAAATTTGGCTAACACATTTGAAGAGTCGGTCAAAAAACACGGGCTCAAATGCGACGAACTGCTGATCGAAAAACAGAAAGACTACGGCCCGCAGAACATCCTCAAATTTGGCGAATTTGGCTGCCTGGTCCGAGCTTCGGATAAGGTGGAAAGGTTGATTAACCTGATGAAGTCTAAAGAGGATCCCCGTCACGAAGCTATTGAGGACTCCTGGAAAGACTTGCGCAATTATGCCCAGATAGCTCTGATGGTGCGGGACGGGGAATTTGATTTACCCCTCAAAGAATAGGAGGTCGTTATGAAAACGATTCTACAATTTCTGAAGCGTAAATATCGTAAACTGAGGTATGGAACTGAACTGACAGAGGAAGACTATAGGGGTCAAGTAGAGCAATACATTGACGAACTGGCTCGAATCGACGGCAACCCTAGCGCAAAAGTAATCAAAAAGGAACTAATGGAGAGATGAAGTACGGGGCTGGGTGTGGTGTGGGTGTCGGATCTGCACCCCGGCCCGTCATTTACGTATGACCCTGTTCGCAAGGCTTACCGAACCTTTAAAGAAATAATGGAGGATGAGGAGGAGGTCGAAAATGAAAATTAACCTAGACAACGTGGTAGCTATTAAATCTAAAGATAATCGAGAAGGTGATAATTGGGTTTCATCAGTTAAGGGTGAAGTAACGATCAAAAAAGCTTCTCAGTTCAATGCTTTTAAGTTTCTCTATAAACGAGATTACGACCTTTACTGGATAGAATTTACCTTGAAAAATGGTTACGAAATCCGATTTTTAGTTCCAGAAATGGAGCTCGAAGAGGAGGTCACAGATGACTAAAAGATTAAAAGATTTTGTGAGGTCGAGGCCAGATTCTTATACGGATAGGTTATTGGCCAAACAAGCTAAGAAACGCGGTCTCAGAGCAAATACGCGTATGGTTAGACGTGCCAGAATGGAGGTCGAAAATGAACTGGAACGAAGCTAAAAACACGCCCTATTACAATTTACCCTGGTACTGGAAGATTGTACTGGCGCCGATGGTTAAGGGGCTGAAAGTCGTTAACTGGATTGTTCGCAAAATTCTGTATTGACCGAGCGGGAGGTGTAAAAATGTCTGACGTTGACCTTGAAGCAATGTCCGACCAGGAATTGTCAGAGCATGCACTTGGTTTGGTGATAGTGTCGGAACAGATAAAGGATGATTTAAAAGAGGTTCGGGCAGAGATGGATAAACGGGAGGATGACGATGACTGACGTAGAAGTTGTCGAGGGTAACCGTTCGGCGGTTTCGGAAAAGGTCAAAGAAATGTACGACTGGCACTGTATCATAACCGGCCAGGGTGGCCCAGATGCCCGGGAGGAAATCGAAGCGGCTCACATTGAACACTCCGGCATGGGGGGAAGGCCGTCGACCCACACTATTGACAACATGATTCCGGCTCACTACAAGGTGCACGAAGTTTGGCACAGCCAGCGGGATTACTTTATGCTCGGAGATCACAAAGTTACAAAGATTTGTAGCGTTGAATACGAGCCGTTTGAAAAGCTGGTGGTTAATGCCGTATTCGATGACAATCCGAAATGTCGCCCCCTCCCGAAAGAGTGGCTCTGGTTTTACCAGCGCCCCACCGAGCAGAGCGCCCAGGTAGCCTTTCGGTATCACCGGATGGTAGTGGACGGTAAGGAAACGGTTGTTTCGGGTTTACTGTCGATTGGCGAGGGTTTGTACTGGATCCGGGAAATGGACGGGTACTACGATTTGGGGTACGATAGCTTTACCGAATATCTGGGTTCACCCGACGTGGGCATGAGCCGGCAGTACGCTTACTCGTTTATGAAGGTATATGAGACCTTTGGACTGCAGCTGCCCTGCTCGCCGGAACGATTAGAGCCGATTGGTGTAAACAAACTTTACATGATTGCCGATCACGTGGATGAAGAAAACGTGGACGAAATGCTGGCCATGGCCGAGGGCAATAGCATGAGCGATCTGGATAAATACTTAAGCAACAGCCAGACGACCCCAGACTGCACCAAATGTGCGAATACTACCCGGGCCGAGCTTGGCAATTTTAAACAGGGGCCGAAGAAGTTGCACTATTGCGCTCTGCATAATCATCCGTATATCATCGAGACTTTGGACAAAGAGGGCGGGGAAAACAACGCCTGCAGTGATTTTGACGAGGGTTAATTTTTTTGGTCATTTATCCTTATTTGCATAAGATCAACCTACGTGTTCATAGTACCTGAAGGCACTTTTGCAGTCAGGGATAAATTCGATTTTTTCCTTGCGAGAATAAGGTTAATCGTGTACAATAATTGGAGAATGAAAACATGCAAAGGAAAAGAAATTTACAAACTGGCGGGGGCTTGCCGAAACCGGTGGGTTCCCGCTTTTCTATTTTAAAGCCCATGTATCAACTGAAGGTTAAAGGTAGGCCAAAACCGAAAGGACGTCCACGTGCGGAGACAGTGCACTGAAGTCGTGGTGCGGGAGTGCGATGAATCACGATAGATTACAGAAATATACTCTTAGAAACCTCTGCCATAACTGGCCAAAGGCATTGGAGATAGGTCCCTACGGAGATAGCATTCGCTTTGACGTGGTTGATGTAAATAGGAGAGACAGGGGAGTAAAAATATTCGAGATCAAAACTTCTCGATCGGATTTTCTAGGCGATAATAAATGGGAGAAATATTTAGATTATTGCGATTATCTTGCTTTTGTATGCCCGGAAGATATTATAAAACCAGAAGAATTGCCTGAAAAAGTTGGTTTAGTCTATGTCAAGCGAACTGGAGAAGACGATATTTGGGGAATAGAGCATAATATTATAAAGCGAAGTTACAAGTTAAGAGAAGAAAAGAACTTAGAAGGGTATATCAAAGTTTTAGAGGCTATTGCCTCAAGGAGAGCAAATGACTGAATATAAATTCACAATCCTTGGCGAGCTCCCGACGAGAAACGAAGAAATATCAGCTTCTAAGAAGCATTGGGGGGCGGAAGGAAAGTTAAAACGAGAAGCTCTTGAACATTGCGGTTGGTCGGATATTAAGCAAATTCCTAAATTGGGGGCGATAAAAATAGAGGCAACTTTTTATCGAAAGGATAGGCGGACAGACCCGGACAATATAGTTTCGGCGGGTAAATATATAATTGACGCATTACAGGAATATAGCGTATTGGATGATGATGGCTGGAAACAAATAAAAGGCCCGATGATACTTGATTGGGTGAAAGACAAAGACAACCCACGAACTGAAGTTGTGGTGCGGGAGGTCTCAGATGAGTAATTACGATCCGGCCGAACTGGACAGACTAAATACTAAATTATGTAAGCTTGACTCAATTTTGCGTGACGTGCAGAACGAGATTAACTTGATTAAATATCAAAGAATGGGAGGTGATGAAAGTGACGAAAAAGCTAACGGTATTAACGTTGACGGTGCTCATGGTATTCGGGCTGGGCTCCCTTACGCTGGCTGACGTGGATCTCGGGTTCTCACAGGACATGTCGAACAGTTCCTTTAGGGTGGATGCTTCGAACTTTGTGTTTGAGGTCCCTGTAAAGGACGAACTGGACGAGTTTTCGTTCGGAGCGACTGTACCCTTTGCTTTCTGGCGAAGTTACGGAATAGCAATGATTAATCTGGCAGAGGATGGCCAGACAGAAAAGCTTGGGCTTAAAGATATGATGGTCGGAGTTGGATACCCGATTTACTTTGGCGACTTTACACTACGAGGAGAATTGAGGGCCAGCTCGCCTAACTGGACTGAATTCAAGAACTGGACCTATACGCCATTACTGTCTATTCAATTTAACTTTGATACGCTATTACCAGAATAGTACGGCCTTGTGCCGGGCGAGGTCTTCGGCCTCCTGGGCCTCGCCTTAAACTTTTTAAGGGGCCGGGGCGGCGCGCTGAGATAAAGTCCGGCGGGATTTGACAAAACGTAACCAAACGGGAGCGAAAGGTTGACGAAACTAAACCACGGTGGAACTAGTTGTGAGTAGAGACAATGTCAAGCAGTTGAGAGGTCAAAATGGAGAATGTTCAGTTTAAACGTGAGCGAGCGCTTGGAATTATCAAGAGCTATCGTGGAGCCGTAAGCGGTAAAGAGTTGAAAGCATTGGTTTGTGATGTGTGCAGCGAACCGTTTGGTGGTCGCTTTTTGCGTAGCGATAAGCTGGTAGGGCAAACGTTGACATTATCGGACTTGACCACAGTGACACTGAGCGCCATAGCACAGCAGCTCCAGGAGGGTGTAAAGAAATCTTGACAGTGGGAGACAAGGTGACCTGTCGGCCGGACGGCAAAGTACGAGGTTGTGAAGTTCAAGAAATGAACGACGATAGAGTTCTGGTTGAATGGTACCCGGGCCCACAAAGCAAATGGATTAACGTGGAAGATGTCGTGCCAAGTGAGGAGTGGAGCAACGACTGATGCCGATTTATCGCTACCACTGCCAAGATTGTGGAAACGATTTTCGGAAGATCCTTGACAAACCGACTGAGATGCAGCCGTGTCCTGAGTGTGGTGAGGTTTACGGAACAAAGCGGAAGAAGGTGTGTAGTTTTTCGACTCGGTACAAAGGAGAAGGATTTTACGAGACTGATTACGGAGGTCAAGATGCCAGCGATTAGCTTTAGCACTATGAAGGATAAAATTCTGAATGGTGAAAAGCAGCAGACAGTCAGACCGTTGAAAACAGACTACTGGCTCAGGTGGAGAGAGGGAGATCGACTAGTTGGGTATTGGAAACAGAGGACCAAAGAGTGTGAAAAATTGTTTGAAGGAAAGTTTGACGAGGATCCTTTTGTCGTATCGAGTGGAGACTTCACACAGGAGTTGGCTAAACGAGACGGGTTCACTGATGACGAAAACTTTCGGGCAGTGGATTACATGGAAAGCTGGTTTGTTAACAAATACACCGATGACTTTATCAATGGCATGGAACTGGTGGTTATCAGGTGGCGGTTACAGTGAGTGAGGTTGACTATCGGAAGCACCTGGAAAAAGCAGAGGCAGCCAAAGGGTTACTGTGGAAAATTTATGAGACTCTGCAGGGAGATAGCAACTTGGCGAATTACGTCTTGAGGGCTTTCAAAAGTGCCGACAGCTTGGTAGGGCAAATTGAGGATCGAGTCGAAAGTGGAGGAAAGAATGAAGGGGAGATTTGAACACCTGACGGACCGGGAAGTGAAAACTGTAGATGAAGCGTTTGGAAAAGCCAACAAAGAAATTGGACTGATGTTAGTGAATGAACTACGGGAGTTGAACATCAATCTGTATAAAATTGCAGAGATACTCGAATACGGTACCTCAACTCCCAGGGCAGAGGTCAAAGACAGTGAGGAGTAGCGATGGACCACCGTAGGCAGTGGTACAAGTGTGAGGAACACACGGGACGAGTGGGGAGGACTGGTGGTGTCGGGGCGTGGAATCGGGGTGTTGACAGACAGCAAAACTGTGCGAAATTTGTCAGAGAAGTTAATCTCCCTGGGAAAGACCGACTTTTCAGCTGGCAACCAATTCCTATTTCTCTCCCCTCGAGAGCTCTGGGTCAGATTTTTAACAAAAGAAAGACTTTGTTAAAAATGTTGGCTTCTGCCCGACTGGTCGGCTGGCTGGAATTGAGAAATCTGACGGTTCCGAAAATCAGGGAGCGGTTTGGAATGTCAACTTGGCGAATCGACAGAGCTGAACTGAATTTGCTGAGATTCTGACCGAACGGTGAAAAGTTGGAATTCGATCTTTGAAACTTCGAGTTGACGGTCACGGTCGAGGGAGTGAGTCGATCACGGTCACGGTCCGGTGACTCGGTCGCTGGACGCTGTCGGACTTGGCGCCGTGTCGAGCGTCGGAACTGAGCGCTGGACGGTGGCCACCGGTGACCGGCCGGGAGCGTGGGAGCGCCGGCGTGGTCGGGTCGGGTTCGAGGCCCCCCGGCGGTTCGTGAGCGGAGGGGGGTGGGTGCACCCCTCAACCCCCCGTTTAAAAATTTACTCACAATCTTGTCATTTTCGACTGTCAACTCTCGTGAGAGCTAATCCTCACCGGTAAATCTTTTGTCCCAGGGCTGTCTTGGGTGTGAGGTAAGCGTTAAATCTGAAGGGGAGCAACTACGGTTAAAGGGGCTCTCCACTTTTACAGGAAGGAGTGAGATATATGGGTTCAAGGTATACGGCTAAAGATCACGAACGAGCTTTCAAAATGTGGCGTCAGGGAAGGTCCTTTCGAGAGATAGCATCAGAGGAAGGCATGCCGTCACGAGAAACGATCAGAAACTGGTCAAAGTCGGACTACAACTGTCCGTATGATTGTGAATGGCATGATTACAAGGCAAAGCATTCTGAGATTGTGTCAGAAGCACTTGAAGATATCGAAAAGGATATGCCTGATCTTGTAGAACGTGAGCGGAAACGGTTGAAATTCCTTTTTTCCATCGAACGGGATATTACAGAAATTATGGAAAGCGGGGAATTGGATCCGCCACGAACCATGAAGGAAGCTGTCGATTTACTGAGCGAGGTTTACAACGAGCAGCGATTGTTAAAGGGTCAATCAACTGAAATTACTGAGCAACGTGGCAGGCAGCACAATGAGCTCAATCTACAGAAGATTGCTCAACAGTTGAACGTGGATAACTTTCAAGAAGTCGTGGAGGCTGCGGAAGAAACCATAATTGAAGAGGGGAAGGATGCCGAAGATTGAAGAAGCTATAACTGAAAGATCAATTATAGTTTGGGCCTATCGCAATCGCCAGATTCGGTCTGGTGGGGACTGGGCCCCGTATACTATTACGAATTATCCTTTCCTCAAAGGAATTTTTCACGCCTTGCAGGACCCCGAAACCGACAAAGTCGTAATCCAAAAGGGGACTCAGATCGGAGCGACCGAAGCCGCAATCACTAGCGCCTTTTACTTTTTGGACACGAAAGCCGAAAACGTCCTTTACATGCTACCAAATCAGGGCCAGTTGGGGGACTTTGCTCACTCCCGTCTTAACAAATGTATTGAGCATAGCCCGTATTTAGATAATCTTTTCAACGATATTTCCAACGTGGGTTTGAAAGTAAGCTCCCGGGGATCCTTTTATCTGAGGGGAGCCAACAGCCCCCAGCAGCTGGAAGAGTTTCCGGCCGGCTTTGTAATTCGTGACGAGCTCTCCCGTATGGACCAGGAAAACGCCAGTTTAGCTTTGAAGCGTCTGGGGTCTTCTCAGAACGCCTGGAAGCTGGACCTCGGACACCCGACCTACGAAGGGGATGCCATTTCGAGCGAGTATGCAAACTCGACACGCTTTAAGTGGGTCTATAAGTGTTCTAATTGCGGAGAGGTTCAACCCATTAGTTTCTTTGATAATTATTATAAACGCGATAAGGAATTAGGTTGTCGGGCCTGTAGCGAAACCTTTACAAAGGAAGATCTAGTGGGGAATGGATTTTTCCAGGCCCAGGGTGACGAAGAAAATCCGGTAAAAGGCTTTCATATCTCCCGGATGCTTTCCCCGGTCGAGGATCTTGATGATTTAGCCAGGGAATACGAGGAAGCCAAAGCCGAGGGGTCTCATAAGTTAGCTCAATTTCACAATACAGTATTGGGACAACCTTTCTCGATCGAGGGTGACAAATTAGGTGTCAAGGACGTTAAGAACGCTATGCGCGGTGAACCCATGGGAACCGTGGACGCTCGAAGGACCATAATGGGGGTAGATACCGGCAAACCTTTATACTGGGGAGTCATCAAGGGACACAAGGTCCTGGGAGTAGGAAGGGCGACCAAGTTCGACCAGCTAAATACGATTATGGATAAATACAACGTGGGTACGGTCCTGTTTGACGCTCAGCCTGAAATGCACGCCGTGGAACACTTTATCGATAACCTTTCTCGAGACCGCCAGGGCTTCATGGTACGTACAAAGGGATCCGGGAACATAACGAGCCCGACGGTAAACGAGAACGAGGTCAAAGCTCACCAGACCTGGATGTTTGACGAGCTGTTTTCCAAGTTCCACGACGGTTCTATGGTCCTTCCCCAAGACCTACCGGGTGAGGCCGTGGAACACTTGACGAATCCTGTCAGATTGGTCGAAAAGGACGCCAAGGGTAATCCGAAACCATCATATGAAAAGGGAGAGTCTCACTTTGCCGATGCCTTGAAGTTCTGTTTTGTCGGTAACCATATTCAGGGAGTAGTCCCTTCTCCGACCCGGGAAAGGATCTTTAACAATTTCAACCCGGAAGAGGATGTAGTCAGGCAAATTCCGCAGCTGGATCCTTTAGTTGTTGGAATTAAGATCGGTCGGAAAACCCCGTCAGCTTTTCTGCTTATGGGTATATCGGCAAAGGGAAGGGTGTACGTTGCCCGGGAATGGTATCGAGACGAGGAAACTGCGTTTACGAACCTGGAATACTATGATGCTTTAATCGAGTGGTTGAAGGGCCTAAATCCTCAATTCAGAGCGGGCGCCGGCCCGAGTTACCTACAACCCTGGTGGCTTTTCGTAAACGATAAGGCTTTTTTGACATCGGTACGGGAGAGAAAGCAACACGATCTTCGCTTTGCTCCCGGAGGCACAGATCAAGTACAAGGAATCGAGCGTATCCAGACGTTGCTGGGGAAAAACAACTTCCTGATTTATAAAGGCTGTAAAAATCTTATAAGCGAGCTTGAAGGTCTACGATGGGAGATGAGTAAAGAGGAACCGGTGAAAGAGAATTTACACGTTTTGCAGGCCGCAATTGATGCCGTAAACGGGGTTTTTCATAGTCGGTATCGAAGGCGAGTTAATCGAAATTTGACTGGTCAGAGAACTAAGGTTCGTTCGAGCAGGAGTTCTGAATGGCATTTTTAGATAGTGGGTGAGAGTTATGGCTAACAGACAACCTTGGCCTCCAGAAGAGTGGCAGCCGAAATATCGTAAGTTTCACGAGCATAGTGCATGGTATAGTGGATCCCGTCAGAAACTCATGGATCATTACAGTATCAAGGGAGAACCTACCGACGGCGCCGGTAACTTTTGGGGCACGAAACTGAAAGAGGGACAATCTAAGACGATGGTTCACGTCCCTATCGCGGGGGACATGGCGGGTACTAGTGCCAATTTGGTCCTTGGGTCCGAACCGCAGCTGTATATCCCGGAGGCCCATCAGAAAGATCCCGAAGAGAACGCCAAGCGAGAGGAAAAGCGCCTGGAAGAATTAAAGAAGAAGATGAGATTGTACCCTCGACTAGTGGAAGCTTGCGAGGGATCTGCGTCTTTGGGTGGTATCTTTTTGAAAGTAAACTGGGATTCTCGATTTAAAGATTTTCCGATTATTAACACGGTGCACACGGACCATGCGTTACCGAAATGGCGGTGGGGTTTTCTACAAAAGGTGACGTTTCACAGGATAGTTAAAACTAACGAGCACAAGGTCTGGAGGCACCTGGAGATACATAAACCCGGCGTGATTATCAACGAGTTATATCTGGGTAAGCGGGATGAATTGGGGGAGAAAGTTAGCTTGGAACAGTCAGAGAAAACTAAGCCGCTGGAAGAGAAGGTGTCGACCGGGCTGGATGATCTTGCATGTGTCTACATTCCCAACCGGTTACCTAATCGATTGTGGAGGACCAGTGATTTAGGACAGAGTGACTACCAGGGGATTGAGGATTTAATGGATTCGCTCGATCAGGTATATTCGGATTGGGTGCACGAGATTGAAATTGCCCGGGGGAAGATTTTAACCAGCGAGGAGTATTTGAAAAACGAGAAGGGCGAGTGGATTTTCGACATGGACCAAAGTGTATTCACTCCGCTGGAAATGGCCCCGACCAGTGAAGGGTCTAAGATTGAGCCAGTGCAGTTTAAGATTCGAGCGGAAGGGTACCAGAAGACTGCCATTGAACTATTTGATAGAATAGTGAGTACGGCCGGGTACGCTCCTCAGAGTTTTGGGTTAAATATCGAAGATCGGGCTGATACGGGTACAGCTTTGCGGTTAAGAAAGAAGAAGAGCGAGCGCACTCAGGAGATGAAGCAAAACTACTTTAAATCTGGCCTGGAACGAGCGCTACATCTTTTGATGAAGATTGACGCAAAACAATTTAACGGGTCGGCTGAATATCAACCAGCGGTCGAATTTGACGATACGACCGAAGTCGACATGCGGGATATGAGCGAAGCCGTGCGGAATATTGACATGGCCAGCGCGGCCAGCAACGAGACGTTGGTCAGGTTGTTACATCCTGATTGGGATAAGGAACAGGTCGAACAGGAAGTGGAAAGAATTAACAAAGAAAGTGGGATTATGGTGTCTGAACCTGACATAAGGGGGGAAGAATAGTATGAGTGCAAAATATAGAAAGAAACCGGTAGTGATAGAAGCTATTCAGTACACTTATAACTCTTATGACGAAGTAAAAGAGTTCGTTGACGAAGACTATTGGGGTGGACTGTACAGTGGAACCAGTGCACCACAGTTAATTATCAAAACTGATGCAGGTAATCACTACGCTCAAGAGGGTGATTGGATTATTAAAGGCGTGAATGGAGAGTTTTATCCTTGCAAGCCAGATGTTTTTGAGCAGACCTATGAGAAGGTGAAGGAAAATGGCTGATAATCCGTTTGAAGATGTCGGCGAGAATGCCGTGTCTCTTAGTGCAATGCTGGATTGTGGGGAGGACGAGAACATACCGGTTTCATATTTACGAAAGATTGTCGATACTGAAATAGGTGAAACTGCTCAGAACCCGACGGAGACCTGTGGGGCTTCAATTAAGGTAACGGAGAAGGTTAAGCAAAAGGCAGTTTTCGCCTTGAACGCAAAGACAAAGTGGGATTGAGATTTTTTTAATTATGTTTTATCCTTATTTGAATAAGTAAATTATGGGACTTAATCCAGCTGACGGCGAGGATGTGGTTAGTGCTGTACGGAGGATGTACGCACAGGCCGAAACGGACACTATCAGGATCCTTGCTGATGAACTGGGGAAAGGAACTTACCGGGAAAATTGGGCGCAGATCAAACTGCGCAAGCTGGGAGCGGTTAACGGGAAGATAACTCGCGAGGTCATTGACAAACTGGACGTTGAAAACGAAGTCTGGAAGGCCGTGGAGAAATCCTACCGGGATGGTTCGGATGCGATCGTGGCTGATTTTCGGTCTGCTGGTATTAAAGACGTTAATGCCGGCTTTGGTTCGATAAACGAACAGGCAGTCAAGGCGGCCGCCCGGGAAACGGTCGGTAAGTTACAGGGAACGCATACACAGATATTACGCAAGGCGGATGATGTTTTTCGGCACGCGGTCGAGGAAGCGCAATATTCAACCTTGACCGGAACTGCCACAAGGCGACAAGCGAGCCAGAAGGTATTAAATAAGTTTGCTAATCAAGGGATTACAGGCTTTCGGGACAGTACCGGTCGGATGTGGAGTTTGTCCAGCTACAGTGAAATGGCTATGAGGACCTCTACGGGCCAGGCGATGCTGCAGGGGCAGTTTGACCGGATCCAACAGAACAATCGTGATCTGGTGATCGTATCCGGGCATGCCGATTGTTGCCCGCTATGTGCCCCGTGGCAGGGAGCAATTCTCTCGATTAGCGGAAATAGCTCGCGTTACTCGAGCGTGGACGAAGCCAGAGCGAGCGGGTTATGGCACCCGAACTGCAGACATTCGGTTAGTGCCTATATCGAGGGGCTGACGAAGAAGCCGGACTACGAGCGTGATGCGGGGGCTTATAAAACTCGCATGATCCAGCGGAAGAACGAACGCCAGATAAGAAAGTGGAAGCGAAGGAAGGCAGCTGCGATGACCGATAAAGCAGAAGTGAAAGCGAAATCAAAGATACAGCAGTGGCAGGCTACACAAAGAGAATTGGTAGAGCAGAATGACCTTAAACGATTGTATTACCGAGAGCAGATTGAACAGGCTCATTAGAAATCACAAAAGGGGCGACAACTATTGCTCATGTGAAATCTATAACTTGCATGTCATCGCCCCTCAGAGTTGCAGCCAACTGGGGCTTTATCCAGGATACGGTCGACAGACCTAAAAAGGGTGATTACTTATGTCTAAGGGGATTGAAGAGCTACTCGAACTCTTAAAAAGCGAGGTTGGTGTCGATGAGGTTCCGGGCGATCTAAAGGAAAAGATTAACAAGGTATGGCCGGACACGGGTGATCTCTTTACTCAGGAAGAAGTCGACGAGATAGTTCAGCAGAGGTTGGCTAGAGAGCGAAAGGCGCACGAGTCGGAGATCGAGGAATTGGAGTCGAAATTGAAGGAGAGGGTGCCCGCCGAGGAAAAGGAAGAAGCGGAAAAGGAAGCTGAGAAAGTTAAAAAACAAGCACAAAAGCGGGTCGCCGAATTCGCTAAGGAAAAGACATTGGAAGCCGAAGCTGTTAAAGCGGGCGTCAGGCAGGAAGCCGTCGAAGACTTTGTCAAAATAGTTGACAAGGACGAGCTCAAGTTTGAAGACGACGAAGTAAAAGGGATAGATCCGTTAATTGAGACGATCAAAGAGGAAAAGCCGTATTTCTTTGAACCTGAAGACGAGGGCTCTGCTGGTGGCTCTGACTTTAGCGGTGAGGGCGAGGGTGACAATTACTTCACCAAGGAACAAGTTGAGAATATGTCACAAGAGGAGGTCATGGAACACTACGACGATATTAAGAAGTCGGAAGAAAAGTGGGACTAATAATGGAGTGAGAACTTATGAGTGTTGATAACTTTATACCAACTTTATGGACTGCAGATTTACTTAAATCACTGGAGACGGCGCATGTTTTTGCTCAGGTTACCAATCGAGATCACGAGGGAGAACTGACTGGTGTTGGTGACACCGTAAAGATCAACGCCATTGGGCCAATTACGGTTAACGATTATACGGGTTCGGTATCGTACGAGGAACTGACGGACGCCAGCATGACTCTAACTGCCGACCAGGATAAATATTGGGCGTTTGAAGTGGGCGATTTAGACGAGATACAGGCGAAGGCTAATCTCCGGGCGGAAGCCATGGAGGAAGCCAGTTATGGCGTTGCCGACAAGGTAGACGCGTATATCGAGGGACTGAGGAGCGATGCTGGGTTGTCGTACAGCAACTCTAGTCCGGGATCGGGCGATGTACATGATATTCTTTCAGGCATCAGAAAGAAACTGATGGAGAAGGACGTACCGAAGAACTTCCCGCTGTTCCTCTGTATCGAGCCGGCGTTTGATAAGCTGATTACGGAAGCGGACATCAACAACGCCACGGACAATACGGAAACGATCAGTCAGGGATATGTCGGGAATTACATGGGGTTTGACGTATACACTTCGAATAACATGACGTCCAGTAGGGCAATGGCCGGTACTTACAGGGCAATAGCTTTCGCGGAGACTTTCACTAAAACCGAGGCATTGAGAGGCGAGAGCTCGTTCAAGGACAAGATCAGGGGAAGACACATTTACGGCGGTAAGGTGTTGCGCCCGGACGAACTCGTTAATGTGGACTTTAGTTAGGGGTGATTAACGATGGCTGCTGACATTTCTAAAGACGCTTTAAGTGTAAATTCACTGACGGATTTGGGGACGCTTAATTCGGCAAGTGCGAAAGATACCATCCAGTTTGACGGAGAAAACGAGAAGATGGTACTCCTCGTTTTAAACGGGGATGCTGCTGATGCGTACATCAATGTTCAAGCTGGGGATTACTGGAAATCTAGCCAGGGAGCGAATTTGTTCGGGGGGATTTCGCAGGACGATTACGCCGCTATTGTGCTGGAGACAGCCAGGTTCAAGGACACTAACGAGGAAATCACCGTCGAGGTCCTTGATTCGGACGGTAGTGTGTTCAGTGGTACCGCTTCGAACATCAGTTACGCGCTTTTGGAACTACCGTAGGAGAGTGACACTATCCGTGGGGGCCATCACACCCCCACGGACTATTCATGAGATATGCAATGAAAACCGACTACGAGGATTACACGGGCCTCGCTACTGCCGATTTACCGAGCGAGATCGATCGTAAACTGAATAGAGCCGAAGAACTGATTTATCAGGCGACCCGCAATCGAGGGAACCCGAAACAGACGGATTTGGTCGAAGATGTATCCAGCGGGGAAAAGGAACTGACGATACGGAACGGATCGAGGCTTGAAGAGGGCGAAACTGTAACCATACAGGACAATGACGACAGCGAAACTGGAACCGTTGACACTATTACCACCAGTGAGTCGGGGGCAGACACGGTAACGCTTGAATCCAGTTTAACGAACTCTTATTCAATCTCCGAGAGGGCTTATATTGCTATCACGGACCCGGATACTCGGAACTTAAAGGAACGTTGGGCTCTGCGGAAAGCTACCTGCGCTCAGGTGGAGTATTGGGAGGAAGCCTACGGGGAAAATTACGATATCGCCGGTAATGTTGGGAGCTTTCAGGTCGGTAATTTTAGCATGAACTTTGCCACTGCTGCTCAACAGGGTGGAACGACTTTGGCTCCGAGGGCTTACCGGGTTTTGGTCAACTTTGGGCTCATTTACGCCGGGGTTAACGACCGTAACGGTCACGTGTCCGAGCATTACTTTGCTAAACACGCAAGATGAAAATACCTAAATGGATGTTACAGCAGAGCGCATCTGTAGAGGCCTATACGGGCAGCGGTCCGTACGGGGCCGAATACGCGGATCCGGTCACTATTTCATGCCGAATAGAATACCACAAGACGAAAACGATGGATAACGAGGGGAACGAGGTAGTAAGCAAGGTACGACTGATTTGTGGGCCGGATGTAACTATTCCACCGGAAAGCAAGGTGACGTACGACGGCACGGAATACCAGGTCGTGGACTTACAGAAATACCAGGGTTTGAAAAACAAAACGCACCAGGTGGCGGTCTTGTTATGAGTATGTGCGAGTTTGACCTGGAGATCGACATGGACATTGACGCAGCTGTTAAGGGAATTAGCGACAACGCGGAGGAAGCCCTGGAAGATATGTTGGATTTTATCGGGGAGGAAACTGACAAGGTCATTCCACTAGAAGAAGGTATTTTGAAGGACACAAAGGATATAGACGTTAAAGAGATCGCCGGCGAACTACAGGGAGCGATTGGTTACGACACTGAATACGCGATTAAACAACACGAAGACCAGACACTATCCCACGACTCGGGAAGAAAAGCGAAGTACCTCGAGGACACGGTGAAGAAATACCAGAAAGTCTTGGGGGAGATCTGGGCAAAGAAATTTAAGGGGATGTTCTAATGCTGGAGACGGAATTAGCGCAGTACCTCGATGGTAAAGATGTGTTAGATTTTAGTGATTCTGGCGGGGCTAACAATACTTACTTGAATTATTTGCCTTCCGAACCTGACGAGGCTATCGGAATATACGGTACTGGCGGACCTTGGCCGAGCCCGAAATTTATAGAGCAGGAAGGGGACGTTCAATTTATTACACGATGTGGGAAGGATAGCGCTAAACCTGCTTCAGATACAGCCGAGGATATATTTGACGAACTACAGGGGTTATCTAAGTTAAATCTGGTTACAGACGGGTATTACGTTATCAGTATTCAGGCAAAACAAGCTCGGCCCGTGCATATTGGGAGAGATGAAAACGGGAGGCATAAGTATTCAATCAATTTTAGGGTTAGATATGAACGACCTAGCACACACAGGGGATGATTTGAATGAGTACAGTTGAGATTTTAGGAAAGGATTTACAGCTGACCATGAATACAACTGTCTCCACGGTGGGGTTTGCCAGTGGAGGTAACGAACCCGACGTGGGAGATAAGTTATATAACGATGTAGGCTCACCGGACCACAATTGGATTGTAGTGGAGGTCGAGGTTACTTCTGGCAGCTGGTCTGGTGGAGATGCTGCGGGAACGTTGACCCTGCGAAAATTTAATGACGATACGCTCGGCTGGTCGGACACGGAAACAATCAACCGGGAGTCCGACGACACCACTATTGCTACTGTAGACGGTAGCCCGACCGACGGAGTGAGCCACAGCTTGGATCTGGAAGGTGTAAGTAGCTACGGGTTTGACCGGGATTACACGGACACCGACACGACTACGAACGACGAAGACGGTGACGCCGCTTCGTTACCGGTCAAAATCGGACGGACGGTTGCTGTTGAAGGTAAACGTAAAGAGAGCTCCAGCGGTCATTTAGCTCCCGGACAGTCTTTATTTAAGGACCTGGGCGATTTTGCTGGTCACGACGCCGTAAACGAGTTTGTCTTTAAGACTCAAAACGGGTCGGGAGCCAGTAAGACGTTTGACGCCTGGGTAGAGCTGGAAACCGAACTTACCGCTGGCCACGAGGAACACGCAACCTGGTCCGCTACTTTACACGTAATCGGTAAGCCAACTTAAAGGAGTGATTATTGATGGTTACGCAAGAAATATTAGGTAAGGATTTACAGTTGAAGGTGACTGACGATTCGGACTCTTTACAGGAGATTGAGGGTATCACTTCCTACAGCTTTGATAAGGAGTACACGGACACGGATACTACCTCGAATGACGAGGACGGTGACGCTACCTCTTTGCCCGTGAAGATTGGTCGGAGTTTCTCGATCGAGGGCAAACGTAAAGAAGACGGGGACGGTAATCTGGCAACCGGTCAGGCTCTGCTGGTCGCTCTGTCTGATAAGAAAGGTCACAATGCGGTCCGTGAGTATAAGTTTTTAACTCAGGATGGTAGCGCTCTGGAGGTTACGTTTGATGCCTGGATTGAATTAGGTACCGAACTTACCGCCGGTCACGAGGAACACGCAACCTGGTCCGCTACCGTTCACGTTAATGGTACACCTAGTTATTTACCTAGTCCATAAGGAGGACTAAATGAAAGATTTTGACAAGGCGTGGAACGAGAAAGAGGGTGACGGTTATCCGTTCAAGGTCAAGGGCGTCGAGTACGAACTTCCGCCGGAGGTCCCGGCGGGAGTTGTCCTTGAATCCATGCGCCTCGAGGACGAGTACGAAGAGGGCGAGCCGGTCCCGGCCAAGGAAGTTACTAAAATAGCCGAGCGTTTGTTTGGGAGAGAAGATCTGGACGAAATGTTGAACAACGGAATCGGTATCAACGAGCTACGGGATCTGGTCGATTGGGCTAACTCAGTTTATACCCCGGACTTGCCTACGGAAGGAGATGGTTCGGGAAATGCAGACAATTAGACCTGTTTGAGGACTGGAGTCTGATCGAAGCCGATTTTCAACGGGAGTACGGCATGGATTTGATGGCCAAAATAGACGCCGGGCTGTCATGGCGTCGGTTTTGGGTCTTGTTAGGTAATTTGGGCCCGAATTCCGTTGTCGTTAATACTCTTGCCTATTCTGGCGAAGAATCCGAGCCACTTGAGGGGGAACAAGTAGCAGACTTTCTGAGAGGCTGGTAGATATGGCACTACAAGTTGGAAAGATTTTTGCAACGGCGAAGGCTAAAACGGGTGGCTTTACTTCCGGCATGCAGGCCTTGGGAGCTTCCGTTCTCAGCTTTAAGAAGACGGCGTTGATGGCCTTCGGAGCGGTAGGGGCTGCGGTTGGTGGGTTTATTGGTAGTTCAATTAAGTCCTATTCAAACTACTCCGATGTATTGAAAAAAGCAGCCGTCGTAACCAAACAAACTGGCGACGAAGCCATGACCCTCGAGGAACGTGAAAAGTCACTTGACGAGACTTTCAAGCAGCTGGGTAAGGACACCCGATTTACAATGGGGGAAATTGCTGCAGCCGGCACTGAGATTGGTCGAACTGGTTACAACGTAGAGGAAACCAAAGACGCACTGTGGGGTGTCGTGGACGTTGCCGCGGCTTCTGGCGAAGACCTGCCAATGGTAGCAAAGAAATTAACTAATGTTGCCAAGGGTTTTGGCATGGAAGCTGATGAGTTGGGTCGGTTGGGTGACGTATTTGCCGAAGCTTCCAGAAGTCATAACGTTACCGTTCAATCTCTATCGGAAGCATTTGAATATTTTGGTCCTATCGCCAATCAAATGGACTGGTCAATTGAAAAGGCAACCGCCATGATGGGGATCTTGGGAGACCTGGGTATTGCATCTGGTCAGGCCGGTAGGCAGTTCAAGTCAGTTATGGCTGACTGGTCAAAAATGAAAGCCGGCCAAGAGTTACCTGCTAAATCTGCGAACGTTATGAGGAAAGTAGCAGATTCTATTGGTATGAACTTTAGTGAAATGGTAGGGCAAATAGAGTCCGGTGAGCTAGAGTTCATGGAATTCCTGCAGATGATAGGTAAATCTGACAACGTAGTGGGTGACCTGGCGCAATTATTCACCAAGCTGGCTTCGGCACCTCTGGCCGCTTTATCCGGTAGCGGGGTTGCGGTAAAAGAAGCTACAGAGCACTTGGAGGGAAGCAAAGGCTCGGCAAAGGAAATGGCTGAGGCAATGAGGGATACCCTGGCCGGTCAAATCGATATATTACGTGGATCATTTGCCAAGCTTAAAGTCGATATAGGCGAAAAGTTCGGGCCGGCCATTCAGGGTTTTATAGAAAATACCCTGGTCCCTCTTGTTAATACCTTGGGTGAATGGGTCGAGAAAACGGAAACCATAGGGGACCTCTGGGAATCTCTTGGTGACCTGATTGGGGAAGAGAATATGGAAGCTATAAAGACAGTTACCGAGGGATTAGTCAAGATGATAAAAACCTTGGGAAAGGTCTATGGACCGACCCTACAAAAGTCCTTTGAAGTGCTTGGTCAATTGATCCAAGCGGTAGCCAGCATGATGAGGGGAGATTGGGCTCAGGCCGGAAACGACCTTAAAAAGGCAATGGAAAAATACGCCGAAGCCTGGACCACGTTAATATCGGAGATCATGGAACACACGAAGCTGGACCAATTAGTTGAGACCATAGCGAATTTAATCGACGGGATTAAGCGACTCTTGTCTAAATTGCCTTTCGTGAATTTGACGGGTGATAAAAAAGGGAAGCCCGAAGAGGAAGTAACCGTCAGCACCCGCCGACAGGAAACATTGAGCAAAGTTCAGGAGTCCTGGCAGGGCATGCTAGATTCTCAGATGCGTTTGGGGCGGGCAGTACGGCAGTTCCCTGCCATGTTAACCGATTTTCAAAAACAACTGGATTACAGTCTTATCCCGAAACAAACGCTATTACAGGCCGAGGGAGCTGACATTTACAAGTTACTGACAGGTGAAACCGGGGTCAAGCCCGTAGAAAAGACCGAGAACAACCGGTTTGACGTTCAGATCATGGACGGGGCCGACGTATCGGTTAAGAATCCACAAATGATCGAGACACTGACTCGGGAGATCCAGAAAAGGTTTGAACAATACTTAAGATCAAAGGGGAAATTATGAGTTCAAGATTTACTGAAAAGGACCACGAGCATGCGTTTAAATTATGGCGCCAGGGGAAGTCACTGCGGGAGATCTCCGAAAGTGATCCCCGGCTTCCTTCCCGTGAGATGCTTTCCAGGTGGAAGAATGGAGACGTTAAATGCGACTGCAAGTGGCACAATTGGGAAGATTTACATAGCCAGCCCGGGAGATGCAGCGTAGGTTTGAACAGGTTTTACGGGGGCAAGGTAAGAAATGAGCTTTACATTAAACGGCAAAACGGCAGCTAATCTAAACGTCAAACTAAAGTCGGGCTACGACGAACCGGGGTCCCCTGACGTGCGGAAGCGGGAGACAAGCATACCGGGTAAGGCAGGGAAGTATGATTTTGGAAGCGAGTACGATGTACGAAAGTTTGAACTTCCCCTTATTACCTTAAATACGACTACAGAAGCGGAGGTTCAATCGGTTATTCGTAGTTTGGTGAATGAGTTGACCGACTCGTATGGTGACCCACAGGAAGTGAAGTTAAGTTTTGATAAAGAATCGGATAAGCATTACTTGGTTAAACTTGATGATAGTTTTGGGGTCACTCGACACCCGGCACATTTTGGCGAATTTAAGTTACGGTTGGTAGCGACCGAACCTTTCGTATTAGGGGCTGAGGAAACCGTAACGGCAAACATAACCTCGAGTGGGCAATCAACAAGTGTTGAAAACGAAGGTACGGTGAAAACACCTGTGGTAATTACGATTACGAATAATGGGACAAATACGATTAACGGGTTTGAATTAGATCTTAGTTCGTGAGGTGAACAAAGATGGCTTTTAGTAATTATTTGGCTAACGCGGTGTTGGATGAGATTTACAATCAGTCGGAGTTTACAGCACCAAGTAACATTTACTTGGCTCTGTACACTGCGGATCCGGGCGATGATGATACCGGTACGGAAGTTTCGGCAACTAATTATTCTCGTGTCGAGGTTACAGCAGATTTCGAGGCCGCTGGAGCCACGGCAGACCGAGAGGTTAACAATGATGCCGAGATTGAATTTGCAGAAGCACAAGAAAGCTGGGGCACTGTTACACATATTGGTATAAGAGACGCAGCTACCGGTGGGAACTTACTCGATCACGGTGCTTTGGATAACTCGAAGGCAATAGAAGCTGGCGATAAGCCGATTTTCAAAGTTGGAGAGATTACAGGCAGCTTGACTTAGGAGGTAGGGTATGTCGGTATACACGCCACAGAAGAATATGGGTTTTGCAACCTTACAGGAAGATCTGGCAGACGACGGTAACGAGACCGCAAGCCTAACTCCCTCTTATATTCGTTTAACAGAGGCAAAGACGGCTGAATTTCCGGCCAAAGGATATGTGCTGGTGGCCGATAGCTTGAAGTTAGTGCCAGATGAAACTGAGTGGGCCTTATACGAATATACGAGTAAGGGAGACCAGAGTGCGAATGGTACGGATGACAGCTTAACCGGGCTTTCACGGGCCGAATCTGTCAATCGCAGTTTTACATCAAGCCACACCTTTAGCGGTGCTGATGTAGTTCTGGCCGATACGGTGGATCAATTAAATGACATTTTGGGGATTTTCAATGGAAACAATACGTGGCCAGGTAACCAGAAGGCCGGAGACCACAAACTGACTGGCCTTTCGGAACTTGAAACCACCTCGATTATTTTAGCGAGCGAGTACGGAGTAGAATGGGATAGGACATCCTCTTCTCCTGATCTAACACGTCTGGGGGCTGCTGAGGGTCTATCGGCTGGCGGTAATTTCGATACAATTATGCCCTGGGCCGGCATGAAGCGGTGTAATGTAGCTGATAATGGAACAGTCAATGATTACTACGGGGATACGGGGTATGCCGAAGACGGCTCAAATGGTCAGG
>CAZYCI010000005.1:0-33057 GCA_964645955.1 uncultured Thermotogae bacterium | reverse complement strand
AGCAAACTAGAAGAAGCTTTAAAGGTAAGCAAAGGCGAATTCACGGAAATCAGGCTAGAAAAAGAGGAACGAACGGGCGTAAAGTACGAAAAAGACAACCTGATAAACCTTGACTCCTCCGAGGAAGTTGGAGGAATAGTCCGAACGCTGGTCAACGGTGGATGGGGGATATCAACATTCAATTCGATAGGGGAAATAAAGGATAAAGTGAAAATGGCAAATCAAATAGGAAAATCCACCGCCTCGGCCATAAGCGAACCGGTCGAGCTTTCACCCGTCGAGCCCCGGGAAGAAAACTTTACGGGGAACCAGGAAAGGGATTTCAGGAAGGTTTCGCTGGAAGAAAAGCGGGAGCTGGCCAGAAGTTACAACAAATCGATGCTGAATCACGACGAAAGAATAGAATCCACAAAAACCGCTTACGGGGATTCCTATCGCGAACTAACCTACGTGAATTCGGAAGGGACGAGAATATATCAGGAAATTCCGGACGTTACCTTATCTCTGGTGGCTGTCGCGAGGGGTGAGGGGGATAACGTCCAGACCGCACACGATAGCGTGGGCAGGGCAGGAGGTTTCGACCGGGTTCAGGATAAGAAAAAAATGGCCGAGGACGTGGCAGAGCGGGCAGTTTCTCTACTTACTGCGGAACCGGTTAAGGGTGGAAATTATACCGTTCTGCTCAACCCGAAGCTGGCCGGGGTATTTATACACGAGGCTTTCGGACACCTCTGCGAAGCCGATCACGTATATAAAAACGACAGGCTGAAAGAGATGATGGAAATTGGCAGGGAATTCGGTCCGGAAAACCTGAACGTGGTTGACGAGGGGTTCATTCCCGGAAAGAGAGGCAACCTGCGATTTGACGACGAAGGGGTCCCCCGGAAAAAGACTTACTTGGTCAAAAACGGAAAACTTAATAGTTTTCTACACTCCAGGGAAACGGCAAAACGAATGGATCAAGAACCAACCGGTAACGCCAGGGCTATCTCTTACCGATACGAACCGATCGTCCGCATGACAAATACGTACATCGAAGAAGGCGAGAAGACCTTCGAGGAATTAATTGGATCAATTGACCACGGAATTTACGCAAAGGACGCCTACGGCGGTCAAACGCAGCTGGAACAGTTCACTTTCAGCGCCGGGTACGGTCACGTGATCGAGGACGGGAAAATCGGATCGATGGTGCGCGACGTGGTATTGACCGGAAACATATTTAACTCGCTTGCCAACATATCGGGAATAGGTGACGATCTCGACATAATTGGTTCCGCCGGCGGTTGCGGCAAGGGAGGACAAATGCCTTTACCCGTGACGGATGGGTCCCCTCATTTGAGAATCGAGGACGTAACCATAGGAGGCCGATAATGGAACTTTTAAAAGATGCCCAAAAACGCGCCGATAGTGCCGAGGTCTACGAAATTGAGAGCCATTCCATCCCGGTACAGTTCGAATCCGGAGAGCTGGAGTCCCTGAAGGAGGTAGAAACTAGGGGGGCGGCACTGAGATTAATCAAGGATGGGAAGCTGGGCTTCTCGACGACGACCAACCTGGGCGATTCCTCGAAAGTCGTAAAAAAAGCCGCTGAAACGGCGAAATTGGGGGACGACGCCGGTTTCGAATTTCCCGAATCCGGTAGTGTCGAACAGACAGACACCTTCGATTCCGGAGTTGCGGAATTAACTTCGGCCGACCTGGTGGATTACGGCAAAAAGGCGATCCGAACAATCAAGGAGTTCGATAGCGAATTAGAAGTCAACGTCGATGCCAGCCGCTCGGTAAATAAAGTAAGAATTACGAATAGCAAGGGGTTAGAAGTTGAGGAAGAAAGATCAAGTGTCTCGCTGACCGTCGAGCTCAAGGACGTAAGCGAGAACGATATATTTAGCTTCCACGAAAGGGAAGTAGCCCAGAACCTGGAAGGCTTTAAACCGGAAGAGGCCGTCGAACTCGCGATTCAGAAGCTCAAGTGGGCCAGAAACCAGGCAAAAATCAGCAGTGGTGCGTTTCCCGTGGTATTTACTCCGAAAGGAACGCTTGTATTGCTTTTACCGCTCCTTGCCGGCTTCAACGGCAAAAACGTTTTCCAGGGCACCTCACCGCTGGACGAGAGCATGGGCGAGCAGCTATTTTCTGAAAAACTATCCCTGGCGGATCACGGTTCAATTGAAGGTTCTCCAGCCAGGAGAAGCTTTGACGACGAAGGTCTGCCGGTCGAAAGGACGCCTCTGGTGGAATCCGGGATCGTAAAAAACTTTCTTTACGACCTCCAGACTGCCGGGCTTGCTTCCGCGAAACCGACCGGAAACGGTTTAAAGGGTGGCTTGATTGGCGGTGGCGACTTCCGGTCTCCACCAAGCATCAGCCCAACTTCGTTAATCATCGATCCGGGGGGCAAAACTTTCGGAAAGATGATTTCCGAAATAGACAGCGGCCTGGTGGTGGACCAGGTACTGGGTCTTGGCCAGGGCAACCCTTTGTCGGGAGAGTTCTCCAACAACGTCTCAGTAGCCTATCGGGTCGAGTCAGGTGAAATAGTCGGGAAGGTCAAAAACACGATGATCGCCGGAAACGTCTACGACCTACTGGAAAGCGGAGTAGAGCTCGGTCGGGAGGCGGAGTGGATCGGCGGCGGCCTGAGGACCCCACCCATCACCGTAGACGACGTAAACGTGGTCCAAAAGGGCTAACTCCCCAATTGAACTAAATAAGCGACTCCTTTACCATTTCCCGCAAGGAGGAGTGATGATGACAAGAGAACTTGGAAGTTCGGATTTAAGAAGGACGTGTTCAGCGGATGACTTTTCCTTTGAAACCACCGAGGACCTGGACCCACTAAAAGAGATAATTGGACAGGATAGAGCACTGGATGCAATTGAGCTTGGACTAGGCGTCAAGGACGACGAAAACCGTTACAACATCTACGTAGCGGGACAACCAGGAACCGGAAAGAATTCGGCAATCAACAAGTACCTGAATAGAGCCAGCAAAGAAGAGGAACCGCCCCCGGATATATGTTACGTACATAACTTTGAGAACCCGGACAGGCCACAGTTTCTCAGGCTGGAGGCCGGCAAGGGTTGCGAGTTCCGCGAGGACATGGACGAATTAATCGAACACCTGGAAGACGGCGTATCCGATACGTTTGAAACCGGTGAATACAAACAGAGAAAAGAGGCCATCGACAACGAATTTAATCAGAAAAAGCAAATGCTCTTCGAGGAACTGGAAGACGAAGCTTCCGAGAGGGGCTTTATTCTTCAGCGAACCCCCTTCGGTCTCAATACTGTACCAAAGGGAGAAAACGGGGAGCCGATGGACCAGCAGCAGTTCAGCGACCTCGAAGACGAACGCCGTGAAGAACTAGAAGAGCAGCAGGAGGAACTGCAGGACTTGATCCAGGAAACGATGCAGAAGGTAATGGAGGCCGAAGAAGAGAGGGACGAAAAGATACAGAACCTGAAAAAAGAAGCCATTTCGTTCCTTCTGGATCCGATGCTTCGGAAACTGCAGGAAAAGTACAAGGATAACGAAAAGGCAGTCGATTACCTTCACGCGGTCAAGGAAGACATCCTGGACAACATTGACGACTTCACCAACCAGAATTCTGGCAAACAGCCGGCCGGTATGGCCCAGCTGGCTTCGGGACAGGACCAGTTCGTCAAATACCGTGTTAACGTGCTGGTCAACAACGGGGATACGGAAGGTGCACCGGTAGTGGTTGAGGACAACGCCACCTATCCGAACCTGTTTGGAGCCGTCGAGAAACAGGCCCAGTTCGGGATGATGTCGACGGACTTTACCATGATCAAACCGGGAGCTCTGCACCGAGCCAACGGCGGATACCTCGTTTTAAAGGCAAAAAACCTATTCCGTTACGGTTTGAGCTGGGAAGGGCTAAAAACAGCGCTAAACCAGGGAGAAATCAAGATTGAGGACCCGGCTCAGATGCTTGGGTACGCTTCGACCAAGGGCTTACAACCCGAGCCGATCCCGCTCAACATTAAAGTTGTGCTCATCGGTAACAGAAGAATTTATAACATCCTGAACAACTTCGAAGAGGACTTTCAGAAATTATTCAACGTCAAGTCGGACTTCGATAACGAAATGGACTGGGAGGAACCAAAGGAACTCAAGATAGCTCGTTTCATCAAGGACCAGGCCGAGGACAACTCCGAAGTAAAACACTTTGAACCCTCAGGGGCGGCCAAGGTAGTAGAGTACGCCTCCGAGATGGCCAGGGACAAGGAAAAACTCTCCACGAAATTCAGCGAAATCACCGAACTCGTCAAGGAATCCAGTTACTGGGCGAAGAAAGACGAGGCCGATTACGTCGACGAGGACCACGTTCAGAAGGCCATGGAAGAGAAGTTCGAAAGAAGAGGGCTCTTTAAGGACAAGATTCAGGAGTACATCGATAGAGGCAAAATATTTATAGATACCGAAGGCGAGGAGGTCGGTCAGATAACCGGCCTGTCGGTTCTTGACACCGGCGACTTTACCTTCGGCAAGCCGGCAAGGATCACCGCCAACGTCTACGCCGGTAAGGAAGGCGTCGTCAATATCGACCGTGAAGCCGACCTCTCAGGGAATACCCATACTAAAGGGGTAATGATCCTGAAAGGTTACCTCGGTCAAAAGTTCGCATACGATAAACCACTATCCCTGACGGCCAATATCGCCTTCGAGCAGAGTTACTCGAAAATAGACGGAGACAGTGCCTCCAGCACCGAACTTTACGCGATCATTTCCAGACTTGCCGACCTCGAAATCAACCAGGGGATAGCAGTAACCGGTTCGGTTAACCAGAAAGGCGAAATTCAGCCAATAGGCGGAGCAAAGGAAAAAGTAGAGGGTTTCTACGAAGTCTGTAAGGAGCAGGGACTCACCGGTGACCAGGGAGTAATACTGCCCGAGGACAACGTGGACAACTTGATGCTGAACGAGGAAGTAATTGAATCCGTCGAGGCGGGCGAGTTCCACATCTATCCGGTCAATACGGTAAGTGAAGGGCTGGAGATACTGACTGGGACGACCGCAGGCGACGAGTTAAAGGACGGAGAATACGATGAAGGCACGGTATTTGCTCGGGCCGACGAGAAGATAAGGGAAATACACAAAGCTCTTAACTCGAACGAAGAAGAAGACGAAGACCAGGATTAAGTTCAGTGAATTCAAATTTAAAGAGTACTTCAAAACCCCGCCGTAACTGGCGGGGTTTGCTATTTTCGCTACTTCCCTCCCGGGCTATCAACTATCAAGAGCTTGCCAGAGTGCGCTATAGTCAGACTTTGGGTTCCAGACGAGATATCCCTCTACTCCGACCCTTTCCAGCGCCCGCAGTTCTTCCCTGATGTATTCAACCAGATTTAGGTTTGAAGGCATAGCCCTGTCAAAACCCTGAATAAACGGCCTGAATTCGCCCGAAATACGTTCCATCCCCGTTTCCATCGAGAGCTCTATTAGCTTGCCCGGGTTATAAACCAGATCAGGATTCGTGTAGTGAGAAGGGTAAATCATTGGCGACAGGAAGTCCGTCGGTTCATCCAGATACTCCAGGTTCTGTCCGATAGGGTCTTTATTCTTGCTGTTCCAGTTCCACATGGTTCTGCCGTAAACGTCCGCCGATAGGCTTACCTGGGAAGGCAGTGATTTTCTCATCTTTTCGACGAAGTTCGCTACTATCCTGCTTCGTTTTTCGTAATTACCGCCTATTTCACCCGGGCCGTCGGAGTATCGGATATAATCCAGCTGTATTTCGTCAAAGCCGAATTCCGCTACCTCCTTTGCCAGCTTGATATTGTAACTCTGGGCCACCGAGTTGGACGGTTCCGCCCAGTTGCCCCCGCCACAACAACGATCCGCAAGTACGGGGTCCTTGAAGCAAGTCAGTCTGGCAATGACGTAAACCCCGTTTTTATGGAGCTTTTTGATAATTTTCTCGAGCTCCAGCCGGCCCGTAACTGCTCCCATGCTTTTTGCTAGCTGGACATCCGAGTCGTACGTAACTTCGCCGGAAACGTTCTTTACGTTTATCACGACCCCGTTCAACCCGTTCTCCTTTAACTTATTTATCCAGTTCTGGGTATTCTTGGCATCAATAGCACGGGAATGGAGATATACACCTCGAACGGCGCGAGTTTGACCCTGAGTTCGTCCGGAGCCGGGCTTGGTAATATTTACAAAAGTTCTCTGGTTGACCTCACCGGCACCCATCCAGAACAGGGAAAACAATACCAGACTTCCGATGAAAAGTTTTTTAGCTTTTTGCATTAACTCTTTCCTCTTTGATCTCGTTCACGGGATATAAATGATCCCCCTAGACCCCGGAACCCACAAGGAAAGCTGTCACCAGATGGGCTAAAATCCGTCTCAAGTTTTTCAGGTATTTGTTCGGAACGGTCGATGAGTCACTTTCGAACTTATCGGTCCCGTCCCCGCTTGCAAGCCAACAGGGTGGAATAGCATAATTGTTTATAACCCTGTTAGGTGCGATGATTTAGATAATATTTCGTCCAGTGGTTCCGGGAGAGGACGCAACTAAAACTCGAAAATGGCAAATTGTGTTGCAGGAGGTAAAATTGACTTCAAGAGAAGATGATTTAACTGGCCTTACCGAATTTATATTTGAACTCGGACAGTTAAAAAGGACTCCACGAACTGGTTGGTTCAAACTGGGGGTCAATAACCCTGAAACGGTGGCGGAACATTCCTTCAGTACTGCGGCCATAGGTTTTCTTCTAGCCGAGATGGAAGGGCTCGACCCTTATCAAGTGGCCGGTTACTGTCTCTTTCATGACGTCGGGGAAACCAGGACGGGGGACCTGGATTGGCTGGCTCAGAAGTATCTGGACAAAGGTGACTACCTTTCATCGAAGGTCATAGAGGACCAGATTGCAAAGCTTCCGGATCATTTAAAGGCGTCCATGGAGGAGCTGTACGAAAGCCCGGAAGAAGGAAACGAAATCTACGAAGTGGCGAGGGACGCGGACCTCCTGGACCTGATCTTTCAGGCAATCGTCTACGGAGAAAGCGGCACCAAAGGTGTCCAGGGCTGGATTGACAACACGATACCGCTACTCAGCACGGATTCGGCACGGGATATAGCCGACCTACTACAGGAGCGGGATCGAGACGGAACCCTGGAGGAACTTATCCACTGGTGGAAGGGAGCCAAAATCAGCTCAGACCAAGAAAATTAACCAACTCCGACAGAATTTCATCAACTTCATTCATATCCTCTTCGGAAAGCTCTTCTTTTTTACCCAGCTCCCCCAGTTGAGTAATATCGTCCTGGACTGAGGTCGGCAGTACCTCTGGCGGAGCGGGAACGTTCTCTACCCTTCCCAGGAGGAAATCGGATGCGTCCTTGAGGTTCTCCGGTTTTATCGTGGCCATTTCACTGGACCCTTTGACGGAGAGGCTGGAAACAAGTAAGCCGGCATAGAAATCCCACCGTTCATCCGGTCCGAAGTTTTCGTTAACCCAGCCGATAACGGGAAAGCCCAGGAGGTAATCAAGCGGACGGTCAAAGCTGACTCCTTCCGGACCGATTGCTTTAGTCTTCAACCTGAGCTCGTCCAGTTTCCCCCGGTAACCCCCACCGAGCTGTAGCTTTTCGGGAATCCTCAGTGGTTCTGAGAGCCCGGAGCTCACCGTCGCCAGCCCGTTCTGGTAAACCGTGATCTCTTGCCCGTCAGTCACCAGGGCAACGTGACTCCAGTTGCCGGAAGTTAAGTCCGTCCCGGTAATCCGTCCCTGAGGCAGATCCAGCACCAGCCCGTTATCCTCCAGAACCAGACTCCAGTCAGGGACTTTGAGCAGGGTTCCCGAAACGGTACCGGCGGGATTTACCCATAACTCCACGGTGAATTTTTCCGATCCAGCCCCGAGCGATTTTTCCGTGATATCTACGGTGACTCCGGCTTCCTCGTTTGGGAACGCCAGATACCTGTAGGACTGAAATCTGGCATCTTCGCTGATGGATTCGACTTTGGCGCCCGAAAGCTGTACGGAAGGACCGGATTGACTGAAGCCCCAGTAGCCCAGTTGGATCGGCCAGAGAAAACGATTTTCGGCTTCGACCAACTTATCCTCCAGCGGTTTTACCCGCTTAACTATCCCCTCCGGGAAACCGGAGTCAGCGAGCGAGCTTTTCAACTGGTTCAAGGCGCCCGGTAGGCCATCTTCACCCATCTGATTCTCGGGAGAAACGAAGCCGGAAGAAACCAGCCGCCAGCGGAGCAATACCTCGCCAAGCGAGAAACCCAGTTCCGCCCGTTCCGAACCGGTTGCCCCACGCCGGGGGAGAGATACGAAAGAAACGACCAGCAAGAGACTCAAACCAACCAGAAACAAATCGCTACTTCTCCTTTTCATATTTATCACCAGGATCTTGATTTTTCCGTCATTTTTTAGTGGATACTTCAAAGCTATCCGAAAACCGGAAAGTCCAATCACCGGAAGAGTACTTGCTCCCGAACAAATTCAACGCCCGGTTCCATTCGTCTTCCGAGACGCTACCGCTCACGGGTCTCAGGCTAAGCCTTTTGGCAAACTCGTCTTGCAGCGCCAAAATCAACTCTTCTCTACTTACTTTACCGCCCGAAAGTTCCCTGAGATTTGTGACGGCGGAAGGCTGCGAAGGGAGCTGATGGTTCATTTGCTCGTAATCGGCTTGCTGTGCCCGCAGCAGGTTCTCCATCGAGCGCATTACCTTCCCGTCCTCAAGCAGGAGCGTGCCGTGATGGAGCAAACCCCAGCGCCTGGATTGGGCCGTGCCCCCGATCTTTTCTCTTCCGACGAACAAACCGTTTGGTTTAACCCTAACCGGGATACCCAGAGTTTCCAGGGTAGACGCAACGGGCCTGGACAGCCTGATGGATTCTTCTCTGACACCATTTGACCCGGTTTCCGGGAGGTAGAGGGAATAATTTAAATTATTCGGGTGGTGAAGCACTGTTCCGCCGCCACTCGGTCGCCTTACTATCGGAAGACCCAGCTCCCGGCATCGTTTAAGATCCAGCTCCTCCCCTGCAGCCTGAGACCTCCCAATTATCGCCGCGGTAGTATTTCGCCAGAATCGGAGCGTCGCGGGTGCGGTTCCGACAGCGACGGACCGCCCTATTGCCTCCTCCAGAGCAATGTTCACGGCAGGAGCCCTCAGCTCCAGATCCTGAATCGTTCTCAGAAGATTATTTTGCTCCACAGAGCTCCACCTAATCCTCTATTGCCTTCAGGTACGTCTCTTTGGCCTTATAAGAGCTTCTGACGAAAGGTCCTGAGACTACCCCCGAAAAGCCAATATCTCTCGCTATATCCCCCAGTTCCGCAAACTCGGACGCCTTCCAGAATTTCTGGACGGGCAACTGGTCTTCCGAAGGCCTGAGGTACTGCCCCAGCGTAACTATATCAACTCCGACCTCTCTCAAATCCTCCAGGGCGTCTATTACCTCGTTCCTTGCCTCTCCGAGGCCCAGCATGATCGAGGACTTCGTTACCAGTTCGGGATCGAATTCCTTGATTTTTTCCAGGACGGAGAGCGAGAGCCGATAACCCGCCCGGGGATCCCGAACTTTCCGAGTCAACCTTTCCACGGTTTCTATGTTGTGGCCAACTACCTCCATTCCGCTTTCCGCGATCAACTGGAGGGAGGAATCGTCTCCGGAAAAATCAGGTATCAGGCCCTCTACAAGGGGTGAGTCGGAAATATCTTTTATTTCTCTGACGGTCTCTTCGAATAAGCCGGCACCCCCGTCCGGCAAATCGTCCCGGTCTACGGAAGTAAGAACCACGTAATCCAATCCTAGCTCGTTCACTGCCTCCTTAATTCTCCTCGGTTCATCTTCCGCTAAGCTTCCCCCGGGGTCGCCCGTGTCGACGTCACAGAAGCGGCAATTCCTCGTACAGAGGTCGCCAAGCAACATAAAGGTGGCGGTACCGTCCTTCCAGCATTCACCCTGATTTGGGCAATCCGCCTCCCTGCAGACCGTATTAAGGCCGCGTTCCGCAAGGATCGCACCTACCTCGACCTCCGTCTCCGTTTCTCCGGGTGCAGTCGCCTTGATCCATTCCGGCTTGGTAGCCATAAGTACCCCCTAAATCAAGAAAACTCGGCTCGAAACCGAGATAAAAGTTCTTCTTTGACCTCAACAATACCGACGTCCGCAAAATCAGCAATCGAAGCCAGCCGGGTATCGCTGATCCCACAGGGCCGAATCAAACCAGCCTTTCGTTCGTCCAGATTGACGTTCAAGGCGATACCGTGCATCGTGTACCAACGCTTGACCCGCAAGCCGATCGAAGCAAGTTTTTCCCGCTTATCCTTCAACCAGAGCCCTATCTCCTCACCCTCCCTGAACTCGGTATCAAGGCCGAAGGATTCCGTAGTCTTCCCGACGATCGAACCAAGACGGCGGATGAACCCCCTCAGGTCCTTATCGTAGTCCCTCAGATCAAAAATCGGATAAAGAACCAGCTGACCCGGTCCGTGGTAAGTAACGCCACCACCTCGGCCTATTTCGACCAGATCAACCCCGTGCTCGTTAAGAACTTTTTCATCAACCAGTATGTCGTCCTCCGACGAGGACTTTCCCATGGTAATGGTCGGTTCGTGCCTCGTCGCAATCAGGATATTTTCTCCTTTTCCCTGGAGACGGCGAGAAAAGATTTCCTTCTGACGCCGGTATCCTTCTTCGTAACTGACTAATCCCCAGTCCAGAACAGTATAAGGCTTTTTATTTTTGTCACTCAAACTGATCTATTTTCTCAAGAACGTAATCCAGATCCTCCCGGGTATGATCGGCGGAGATCTGAAAACGTATCGATTCGTCACCCTCCGGAACCACGGGATAGACTATCGCGGTAGCAAGGACCTCGTTCTCCTTGAGGTAATCCACCATCTGCCTGGTTTTTTTCGTGTCGCGAACCATCAGGGGCACGACCGGGTGCGGCCCCTCGATGACCTCGTGTCCGATATCCTTCAACCCTTCCTCGAAGTAGTTCGTCATGGCGCTCAAGTGATCAAGCATTTCTCTGCCCTGATCACTATCGACGATCTCGAGGGATTTAATGGCTGCTTCAGCTTCCGGGGCAGTTATCGGATTGGAGTAGATGTAAAAAGGGGAAGTCTCCCGCAAGTAACTGGTAACGGTCTCGTCCGTAACTACGTATCCTCCATTTACTCCCAGCGATTTTCCCATCGTGGAAACGATTAAATCGACGCCGTTTTCACCAGTGACTTCACTCGTACCTCGACCGGTTTCGCCGTAGGCCCCAACTCCGTGAGAATCGTCCATTATCGTAAATACGCCGTCTTCAAATTTTGAATCGTACTTTTCCGCGACTGAAACTAATTTGCCGAGGTCCGGGTAATCTCCTCGCATGCTGAAAACCCCGTCAGTTATTACTATCACCCGTTCGTAAGACCCGACTGCGTCTTCCAGTTTTGCGTCAAGGTCGTCCATGTTCAGGTGGTCGTAGATCTCTTTCCCTTTGGGTTTTGCCATCCGGATTCCGTTTATTATACAGTTATGGTTCAGCTCGTCGGAAATGATCAGAGTTTCGCTGTTCGTCAACGGCTGAATTATCCCCGTCATGGTCGCGTAAGCCGAGGAATAAATCACGCAGGACTCCCTGTCGTGAAAATCGGCCAGCCTTTCCTCGAGCTCCACGTGAGGCTTATAAGTCCCGTGGATAAACCTGACTGCACCGGGACCCGAACCGTACTTTTCCGATGCCTCTTCCTCGGCCTCAATGACTTCTTCGTTAAGGTGCAGGCCGAGATAGGAGTTCGAATTCATCTTCAGAAATTCGCCCTCTTCTCCCGCTATGCGATAACGCGGGGCGTTGCCATCTTCGGATCTCTCCACTCCTTCTATTACGAGCTCCTCCCCTTTAAGAGTACCCTTTCTCTCCAGCTCGTCCAGTTTCTCCTCGAGCGTTTCGTTCATTTTTTTAAGCGGCATGGTTTCACCTCAAATATGGGATATCTTCATCCCAACAAGGATAACGAAGGTAGTTAAAGGGGTCAACTAGAACGAAAGCCGCTTTATTCTGCCCCCGTTCCGTTGTCCTTTTCGAAACATACTTCTATAATTGAGGAAAGGAGGGAAAAGAATGGTCGAAGACATGCAGAGGATACTCGTAATCGGAGCCACGGGACAGATTGGCTCCGAGCTCGTACCGGCACTGAGAGAAAAATACGGTGAGGACTCGGTCGTTGGAACCTACCTCTCCACGAAACCGGCCAACGACCTGAACCGGGGACCGCTCGAAGAAGTAAACGTGATGAACAAGGATGTCATGGAAAAGGTAATCAAACAATACGATATCGATACCGTTTTCAACCTGGCCGCGATCCTCTCCGCAAAAGGGGAAGAAAATCCCGAAGAGGCTTTTCGGGTAAACGTTCTCGGCTTTTTCGATTTGCTCCAGCTCGGTCTGGAGTACCGGCTCAACAGGATAATAATTCCGAGTTCCATTGGCGTATTTGGTCCCGAGGTTCCGGACGAGAATACACCAAACGAGACAGTACTCCGCCCGACTTCCATGTACGGAGTAACAAAGGTGACGGACGAACTCCTGGGAAACTACTATTTCAACAAGTTCGGGCTGGACGTTCGCGGTCTCAGACTGCCGGGGATAGTTAGTTCCAAAACCCTGCCCGGTGGTGGAACGACGGACTACGCGGTCGAGGCCTTCTACAAAGCTATACAGGAAGGGCACTATACTTTTTTCGTCAGGGAGGATACCGCACTGCCTCTGATGTACATGCCGGACTGCGTCAAATCATTAATCGATCTGGCGGAAGCGGACCTCTCGAACCTTGAGCACCACTGCGACTTCAACGTCTCTTCTTTAAGCCCTACCGCCGGCGAGCTTGCCCGTAAAATCAAGGAACATATACCGGAATTCACCTACGAGTTCGAGCCGGACGAAAGGCAGGAAATAGCCGATTCCTGGCCAAATTCGATGGACGATACTCCCGCTCGGGAGGAATGGGGCTGGAACCCCGATTACGGTTTGGACGAAATGGTCGAGGACATGATAGAGAAGCTGAAAGAGAAGCTATAAAGCATGTCTCCGAAAAACGCTTTCGAAGGCGATACCGAACTAAGGTTGACGCATACCAGGCGAGAGGAAATTGCCAATAGCGTTTCTCACGGACTTGGCACGGCTCTAAGCGTGGTCGGCCTTATCCTGATGATTCTGCGGACCTTACCCCTCAGGGGTAACTTGAGGTTGACGAGCGTGACCGTATTTGGATCGACCATGATTTTGGCCCACCTCTCCTCTACCCTCTATCACAGCTTTTCGGGGAAGAAAATGAAGCGAATTATGCAGTTCGTGGATCATGGATCCATATACCTGCTGGTGGCCGGCACTTTCACTCCTCTATTACTGATTACCCTGAGGACCGTTACCGGCTGGGTAATGTTCTCTCTGGTCTGGGGTTTTGCTCTGGGGGGAATAATCTTCAAGAGCTTCTATATAAACAAGTACCCAAAGTTCGAAGCAAGCACGTACGTAATAATGGGTTCGATGTCAATGTTCATCATGAATCAACTCTACCACGGATTGCCACTGATGGGGTTCGTCCTGGTGCTGGTCGGAAGCGTGATTTACCTGCTGGGGTTAATATTCCTTGGCTGGCACTCGCTTCCCTACAACCACATGATCTGGCATTTATTCGTTATGGGCGGGAGCGTTAGCCATTTCTACGCAGTTTACTTTTACGTCTTACCTGGCTGATTCGAGATCAGCAAGCTGCCGAGTCATTGTCTTTATAGTCATTGTCTTTATCTAGTACTCTCGATAAATTTGCCCCGGTGGCACCAATTCGAGCTCGAACGGTGGGTCCTTTTTCCCTAGCACTTTTTTTCTATATTTATCGAGGTCGTTCTTGTACCGGGAAGAGATATGGAGTCCAAGCATTTTCTTGCTCACACCGGCCTCAAGCGCCACGTCCACTGCTTCGTCTAAGGTGGCGTGTTTGTACATCTTCCTGTCTTCTTCGTCCAGAAACGTACAGTCGTGACACAGGACTTCCGTGCCGGAAATTTTCTTCGGGTCGAGTGGAACGGAATCTCCACCGTAGGTAAAGGTCTTTTGGCGATAGTTTTCCATCAATTCGTCACGTCTTCCCTTTTCAGCAATCTCCTTGATTTCTTCCTGGGGAGTCTCCCTGTATTCTTCCTTCAGCCGCTGTCTCACTTCCAGTACGTTATAGCCAAGCGAAACTTCGTTTCTGGAGTGGTCGGTAGAAAAGGCCTTTACGTAACGAGGATTCCGGCTTGTCTCCTCTTCACCGTAGACCTGGACTTCGTCTCCCCCTTCGAGCGGGACCCACTCCAGCGGATAGGAAACGTTGGAATTGGTCCGATTCAGGTAGTTCATCAGTTCTGATATGTGAAAATTGTTCCTCGGGTAATAGATCGTCAGCGGTTTTTTCTTGTCTCCCATCGCGTTGTTCCGGATGTTGACCAGGCTAACAAGGCCCGCTATATGGTCCGTGTGGCCGTGGGATAGAAATACCCTTTCGATAGCAAACGACTTATTCCCCATTATGCTACTTACGCTTTCGCCTGCATCGAACAGCAGTCTATCCGGGCTGTAGTAAAGCCAGCTGGAGTATAGTGCCTTGGAATAAGAAAGTATCTTCATGGAGACATCCTAAGAGTTGAAGCCCCGCAGGAACGCGTCGATATTTCTCCCCAGGTCTTCTCCGACGTAACCACCTTCCAGTACGCCAAAAGTGGGTAGATCGAGGCCGTTGATCTCCTTGCCTATTTCTTCAAACGCCGAAGTAGTAAGGCCCACCGATGCAAGGGGATCGTTCTGGTGACCGTCGAATCCGGCGGATAGCGCGACCTGCTCGAAATCCTCCTCATCCGTGATATCCCTCAACGAGTTCTTCAGTATTTTCAGGTACTTCTCGTCACCCGTATCGGCCGATATCGGGTGATTTATTGCATTTTCCCTGGATTCTTCCCCGGTGCCGGGAAAACCCGGAGAACGGTGGAGTGAAAGATACACCACGTCCTCGTCCCCGAGGAAAATGTCCTCGGTACCGTTACCGTGGTGGGCATCAAAGTCGACGATTAACGTCTTCAGGCCGGATTTCTTAACAGCTATAGCTACATTATTAAAATAACAGAAGCCGCCAAGGAAATCCTTACCGGCGTGATGGCCCGGAGGACGCATGAGAGAAAGGTTTTCGGTTCTCTGAGCCTTTAAAGCTCCACCAACTGAAAGAGTTGCATAGTAAAACAGGTCGTCGTACTGAGGGCAATCCGGATCGGAAAAAGTTCCGTTCTTAACGCTTTCGACGAATTCCCTATTGTGTACAAGTAGTAGATCCTCAAAATTAGCCTGATCGGGAACCAAAGTGTCGTATTCGTCCTGAAGGTAGCTATAAGCTTTCTTTACTCTATCGGGTGACTCCGGATGGCCGGCAGAGCGGTATTGTAATGCTTCTTCGGAAAATACCAGATCCATACTCCTCCTTATTTTGTAAATTCAAATTGATTTATTCGTTTCAGGATGAGTCTTTAACTAGAACTATGCATTTCCTCTTCCATTTCAACGTAATCCCCGTATTCTTCCTCCACTTCCTCCATATGCTTTTCTATGCTCTGGTGACGTTTCTCCAGTTCTTCGGGTATATCCTTATCATTAGAATCGAGATAGTCGTAGATTGCTTCGACCAACCCGTCCGAGGCGAGGTTGGAACAGTGCATCTTCACGGGGGGCAAACCGTCGAGCTCCTCGGCAACTTGCTTGTTGGTTATCTCGATAGCTTCTTCTACTTTCTCACCCTTTGCCAGATCGGTAACCATGGAAGACGTCGCTATTGCGGCGGTACAGCCAAAAGTTTCCCAGGAAATATCCTCAATTATCTCGTCACCGTCGTCTTCCTTTACCTTGATATATAGCCACATCACGTCTCCGCAGAGAGCATTGCCCACTTTGCCGACGCCGTCAGGGTTCTCCATCTTGCGCTGGTTATGCGGCTCGTTAAAATGCTCCATTACAGTATCAGAATACATCGATAACACCTCTTGTTTTATTTAATCAATCAGTCAGGGGAGAAGCTTTTCTCAGTTCTTTAACGACGCCGGGAAGAACTTCCAGCAGGCGATCCACGTCCTCTTCTTCCGTCTCTCTACCAAGCGTTATCCTGAGGCTTCCGTGAGCCAGGGAAAGAGGAAGGCCAATGGCAAGGAGAACGTGGCTTGGCTCAAGACTGGGGGAAGAGCAGGCCGATCCCGTACTTGCCGCTATTCCCTTGTTATCCAGTTTCATGATTATTGACTCGCCCTCAATACCTTTGAAGCTAAAATTGGCATTATTGGCCAGCCTACTTTCCTCCGGCCCGTTCAGCACCGTATTAGGTATTTCCATGACCTCTTCTATGATCCTGTCCCGAAGGCGTTCTTGTCTACTTCTTTCCTCTTCCATTTCCTCGTAAACCAGGTCGACGGCTTCCGCCAGACCGACGATTCCGGGTACGTTTTCCGTCCCGCTGCGCAGACCGTTTTCGTGGCCACCGCCGTGGAGTAATGGTTCCAGTTTTAAACCTTTACGGCGATAGAGGAAGCCGATACCTTTCGGCCCGTATATTTTATGCCCGGAAGCCGATAGGAGGTCGACGTTTTCGATATTCAGTGGGAATTTGCCAAACGCCTGGACTGCATCAGTGTGAAAAAGAGTACCGTGCTCGTCCGTTATCCGAGCCAGTTCGTCAATTGGTTCTATCGTACCTATCTCGTTATTGGCGTACATTATCGAAACAAGAGCCGTTTCTTCCCGGAGCGTTTCTTCCAGCGCCTCTGGGCTGACTTTTCCGTCCCCATCTACTTCCAGATAGGTGACTTCATGGCCTCTTTCCTCAAGCCACTCAAAAGTGTGAAGTACGGCGTGGTGTTCGATTTCTGAAGTGATAAAGTGACCGGGCTGATCCAGGTTCAAAGCAACGCCCTTGATCGCCAGGTTATCGGATTCGGTCGCGCCGGAAGTAAAGATTATTTCCTTGGGTTCAACTCCGAGAGCAGACGCTATACTTTCCCTGCTGTCCTCCAGCCCTTCCGACTTAGCCAGGTTAGCATGCGAATAAAGGCTGGAGGGGTTTCCGTACTTTTCCCGGAAAAACTCGGACATCCTATCCTGAACGGATTTCGCTACTGGAGTCGTTGCAGCGTTGTCTAAATAAACTAATTCGCTCATCTTGCTCCCTCCCGCAAAACTATACCATTATAGTCCAGTTTTATCAATATCCCACCGGGAACGCCTTTCGAAAAAGGTATCGGCAAACTTGAGGGTGTTTTCCGCTTTACTTATAATGGTATCAGTCATGGGGATGTAGCTCAGCAGGGAGAGCGCCGCGTTCGCAACGCGGAGGTCGGCGGTTCGAATCCGCTCATCTCCACCAGAGTACTTATTCTTTAGAGTTTTTCGCTTATCTCGTCTATTTTGTCTTCGAGTTCGTCGACCTGTTTCTTTAGATCCTGTATGGATTTAAGCAGCTGAGGATCGGGTCCGGATCTTCCCCCCATACCTCCGCCACCCATGCCACCCATCTGGCTCATAATTTGACCTAGTCCACCCATTCCGCCACCCATGCCACCCTGCATCTCGTCTAGAGCGGATTCAAGGTCTTTTTCCTCTGATTCTTCGCTCCTGCTTTCTTCTTTATCTTCTCGATCTTTCTCTTCTTCGTTCATGTATTTACCTCCATGTGTATAATTAGGGTTAACTAACGTTAAGATACGCCAACCGAGAGTTGCAACAGCCGATATCCCGATCGATTTAAGCTCCCCAGTTGGAACCTTCACCCGGCAAGGGGCAGGAAGAGTTCAAAGCCGTTTCGGCTATATTGTTCCCGTACTCCTTAACCCTATCGATACTGTCGGATACTATCCCCAGCGATTGCGCCGTCTGGGGCTCCAGGTTCCTTAGACCCTTATCAAGATCTATCAATTTTTCCTCTATAGCGTTGCCCTGGGAGAGTGCTTCATTTGCGAGTTCAATGTCCCTGTCTGTAAGCGATTTAACCGATTTGTCCACTATTGCCAGGGCATCTACCGAAGTTTCCTTAAAAGCATCTTCGACCCCTTCCGTTAATCCTCCCTGAAGTTCAGGAGTGATACCGGCAATTTTCTTCGCGTGGTCGGCAATCCTCTCCAGCTGCTTGGCAGCAGTCTGGTAGTCGAAGTATCGGGCCCTATTTACTTCCTTCCCGTTTCTCTCCACTATCGTGTAAAGCATAACCCTGAACCTCCTGGAAAGAGCCAGGTAAAGTCTATCCACGTCATCGTCCCTGTCCTGAACGTCCCTGGCCAGCTCCAGGTTGTCCTCCAGCATGGCTTCGATAGTATCCTCGAACATGGTTCGGGAAATCTGATAAATTCGGGAAAGCGTCTCGTTGATCGATAGCTCCGATAAGTCGGATAGGTTACGGATAATTATCTGGTTGGAGGACTCCTCTACGATTTCCGGTCCGATCAGCGACTGGGTCGTCTTTCTTATCGTACCTCTCTGTTCCGAAGTTATTTGTTCGCCCTCGATTTTTATTACCTCGTAACCGGCTATATAGAGAGAAATGATGCTTCTGGTAAGAGCCTCCCCCTGTTTGTTGCCTATAGCCAGTTCTCCGACCTTGTCCTCTTTTTCCAGTCGGGTTTGAGGTTGCATTACCATCGTATTTGGCTTTATGCTGACCATATTCACTTCCGTACCCGGTTCCAGTCCGATGCCCTCGGCCCACGCTTTGGGTAGCGTAACCATGAAAGTCGAACCACCGGTTATCTGGACCTTACGACTATACACTTTTATTCACCTCTCGTATTTCTCGCCGTTGATCGTCAAAAATAACTAATAAGTTTATTATGTATATCGATATAGAAAGATTATACAAATATACATTGGGCAATGCCAGGGTAAAATACTTAAGTCTTCTATCAAGTTTTAAGTTAGCCACAAAGTTATGGAAAATTTCATCATTTATGGAAAAATATTTGATGATCTTTACCTACAATTAAGTTGAAAATCGCTTGAAGGGGCGCAAACCTTTTCTGTAAACTAGATTATCAGAGGTCTTTTTTAGGCACAAGACGGGGGAAGAACGTGAAAAGAAGTATTTGCAACAACTTATTTCTATATTTACTATCGATTTTTCTGGTTCTGACTATAACTATTCCAGTATTTCGGGAAGCCCAGGGACAACAGCTCAACAGGGTGATTGTAGAAGAAGTGACCGGCCGGGGTAGGAACACTTTTAGCTTACCCCCCTTCCGTGGCCCGATAGGGGTCCGGGACTTCTACAATTATTACGACGGGAGCCCGCACACGAGCCTGGAGGAAGAGGATGCACTCGTCTTAATTCCGTATAAGCCCCCTTCGGGAACAACCAGCCTGATAGTTACAGTGGACGACCCTGCATCCTCGTCGGGCGGAGAGGCCGTACTACAAATAAGTGGACTCCCCCGGGATTCGAACGTCACTTTATTTGACGGATCCCCCACGAACTACAGTTTTTCTCCGCCACATGGTCGTTTCCACTGGGACTGGGGTACCGGGGAGGCCGACGGGGTTATAATCACGAACCTTTCGAGTCAATTCGAGCTCGAAGTCGAGCTTCAATCGATAGAAAACGTAACCGGAGCCACAGTGATTTCGGGAGACCTAAAATTACCGGAAAGACTTAATTTGGATAAAGAAGCAAACGTTCTGCTTAGCGGGGTAGCGAATCGCCGTAGTTCGGAAGCTCGGTTCACCTGCCCGAGGGTGGTCAGGAAAGGGGAAGCGGTAAAGTTCGATGCCTCCAAATCCACCAACACGAGGAACAGAGTAACCCAATACAGCTGGGATTTCGACGGGGACGGGTTTTACTCCTTCGTTTCGCAAAACCCTACCGCGACGCATACTTTCACCGAAACCGGTATTCGTCAGGTCAATTTGCGGATTACCACGGAGTTCGGAAACAGATCGGTAAGAAGCAAGACGGTAAAAGTGACAGGAGCTCCGATCAAGGCGACCAGACACTTGTCTACCGATAAAGTCTTGCCGGGAGAGGGGGTAAATGTAAAAATTAGGATCCTGGCGCGAGGGGAACTATCGGGAATCGGACTGGAGGAAAACGTTCCGGAAGGCTGGGAAGTTAGATTTCAGGAAAAGGAGGGGGTCATCTGGAAACCATCGACGAATCAATGGCTGCTGAACCGCAAAATTCAGCCGGGCGAGAGGACCCAAATTAGCTATACTCTTGTAGCTCCTTCATGGGAAAGCGGAATCAACTCCGAAAAGGAGTTAAAAATCTCCGGCAAAGTGAGCAGTGCCTCTCCCCAATTCTCACAAAAGGTAATCGGGGATTCCCAGCTATACATAACCTCTTCCGTAGAACCGTTGACCGCTCTGGCACACTACGACCCGGAAACCCAGGGGGTCGACTTCGAGCTAGAGGGGAAGATCTCGGACAGCCAGCTCAATGTAGCTCTTCGAGCCTGGAAACTTGGTAAAGAGCTGCCCCCTCTCGGTGGCAGAAAGGTGGATTTCGAGTTAATCAAACAAGTAGTCCTCTACCATCAAAAGGGGGTGGAGGTTTCGGAAGAAATCTCCAGACCCGAAGCTCCGGAAGTAGAGGTAACCCGCTCCATAGATACCGGTTTACCCGACGACCAGATACTTCTTCATCCCGACAGCCCCTGGACCAATAGGGAGAGAAGAAATACGGAGTTTCACGTCACAGTAAAAATTTCCCCCGACAACAGGACTCTCATGGGTCTTGGTCTCGACGAAAACCTGCCGGAAAACTGGAAGGTAGTTCCGGAGAGCGAGGAGAACATCGTTTTCAGGCCGGATACTGAAAGGTGGATAGTAAAAAGACCGATTTTCCCCGGCGAGAACTTCACGATAAGTTACCGTGTAAAAGTCCCATTAGAATTCGGCGTCGAAGAAGTCTTACTGGAAGGTGAAATCGAAGAAGGCTGGTCGAAAAGAACCATCTCGCTTCGGGGCGATGGGTCCACTGAAACCGTCAAAGAATTACCTCCCAGGGTGGTCATTTCCCGCTGGAACGTCGAAAATGGTAAACTCGACCTCAGCATGGACAACTACATCAGCCCGTTGCAATCGGAAAAAGCCATCAGCCTCTGGGTCAGAGGTCTGGACGTTCCCTTTACCGGCGGAGAGAAAATCAGCTTTTCCACCGTCAAAGAAATATTGGCGCTTCACCTGGAAGGAGAACCAATATAATTGCCCGATTAATCCCCGGCAAGGTTACCGCTTAACTCCTCCCGGCTCGGCACTTCCGCCTTCTTCCACAGCTCTGCAAAGTACCTTTGGTAAGCACTGCCGACTTCCGGGGCGTCCTGAATGAGGATATCCGCTTCCAGGTTCTGAGAAAGCGAATAGTAGGACCAGTTGGTTGAACCAAGTAGCACCGAGTCCCCGTCGACGATCAATACCTTGCTGTGAGTCGTCGAGTTAAGGCTATCGAAGCTAACTTTTTCAACCCCCTGGCCCAGTAGCCAGAGAGCCGTCTCCCGGTTGGACCGGTTAACGTCGTCCGACCAAGTATTGACGTCGAGAACGATCTTGAGTTCAACGCCCCTTTCACTAGCCTGAACGAGAGCTTTAAGCAACTTATTGGATTTGCTGTCCCGGAACTCCGGATACCTGGTTATCTTGAATAGGACCAGGTTTATCGATTCTTGCGCCCCCTCGATCATGTCCTTTGCCACGCTAAAATAGGAGCGACTATCTCCCGTACTTACGAGTGGAAGGATTGACTCCCCGGCGGATAGCTCCGGCAATTTTATCTTTTCCAGAGATTCTCCGGCCCAGACGGCATCAAATACCCTGCCGTAAAAAGCACCAACTTTTTTCGACGCCAACCTGATGTTGCTCTGGTAGGTATCCGTATAAGAAGGGTAGTTCCAGTTGCTGGAACCGACGAATGTGACTCGTTCGTCGATGACGATCAACTTCGCGTGAGTCGTTACTTCGGGGTCGTCCAGCTTGACCCTCAAGCCTCGCTCCCGCAAGACTTCCGCAGTCGTCTTGTTTGTCTCCGTTATACTGCTGGAAAAATCACTCTCGTCCAGTAGCACACGGACGATGACGCCCCTATCGACAGCTGAGCCGAGGGCATCGAAGAGATCGCTCTGGATACCTTCCGGGTGCTCAGGGTAATTCTCCGCCGTGGACATCATAACCCTGATAGACTCCTCTGCCGACCTCACTTCCTCGATCAGATGGTTGTAGTAAACTCGGTTTCCCGGTGTATCCAGAAGAGGCGTAACAGTTGGCTCTCCTGATAAAGCTTCCACCGTCGCAAAGGAGAGCAGAAAAAATAAAACCAGAGTCGTACCTTTTACGAATCCTTCCTTCGATTTCATGGCAATCTATTTTTATTCGAGATGCTCACTCGTTCAAGCGATTCGGCGAATTCGGCAATTGAAGGCCCAGGTTGAATTGAGTAAGCTTTCGAACAACATGATAAATACCTTAACCGTATTCGGAACCCGCCCGGAAGCGATCAAACTGGCCCCCTTAATCCACCAATTGTCCGCCAGAGAGGAATTCCATTCCGAAACCTGCTCAACCGGCCAGCATCTGGAGATGCTTGAAGGCGCAGTTGACGTCTTTAACTTTTCCGTCGATTACGATCTCGGTTTGATGAAGGAGTCCCAGAGCCTCTCCGGCCTGACTAGCAGAGCCATAGAAGGTCTGGACGAGACTCTTCGCTCCACCGACCCCGATCTGGTAATCGTTCAGGGCGATACGACCAGCGCCTTCGTGGGTGCATTAACGGGTTTTTACAACAGGATACCGGTCGGCCACGTGGAATCCGGGCTGCGCAGTGGAGACAGGACCGACCCGTTCCCGGAAGAGATCAATCGCCAGCTTGCCGACTCCCTGTCGGACCTACATTTCGCACCGACGGAGGATTCCCGGAAAAACCTCCTGGAAGAGGGATACTCGGACGATACGATATCCGTTACCGGAAATACGGTAATTGACGCCCTCCAGAAAATTACTGAATCCATCCGTGACGGCTCCCTGAACCCGAACTTCCCGATCGACCTTTCCGGCTTTGCGGACGAGGACAAGAAATTAATTCTGGTTACCGCCCACAGGCGGGAGAGCCTTGAGGGAGGGATAAAAGAAATCTGTCTCGGTCTGAGGCGGATTACCCGGGAGATTCCGGAGGTAGAAATAGTATTTCCCGTCCACTTAAACCCGAAAGTCCGGGAAACCGTTCACGATGTTCTCGGAGGGACCAGTCGAATTCACTTAATCGAGCCGGCGGACTACCTCACATTCGTCGGTTTGATGGAAAAATCTTCGCTGATAATTACGGATTCCGGCGGGATTCAGGAGGAAGCTCCCGCGCTGGGCATCCCCGTACTTGTAGCGCGCGATAGGACGGAGAGGCCGGAAGCAATCGAAGCCGGAACCGCAAAACTGGTCGGGACCGACGCGGAGAGGATCTTTGCTGTGGCAAAAAGACTGCTTGAGAACGGGGAATACTACGACAGCATGGCAAAAGCCACCAACCCGTTCGGTCGCGGTGACGCTTCCGAGAAGATAGTCGAAGAAATCAAAGGGTATTTCGGCTAGCCCGAAATAAGTTTAACTATCCCGAAAAAATTCCTTAATTCTTTCCGCAACTGGCTCGGGGATACCGGAAACGTCCTTCAACTCGGCCAGGGAAGCTTGGCTGACACCTTTGACGGAATCAAAAGTTCCGAGAAGTTTCTTTTTCCGCTTCGGGCCGACACCTCGAATGGCGTCCAGTGAGGACCTGACGGTTCTCTTTTGCCTCAGCCGGCGATGGTAGCTCACGGCGAACCTGTGTGCTTCATCACGAACCCGCTGAAGCAACTTTAACCCTTCAGAGTCCCTGTCAAAGCCAACCGGCTCGGGGCGACCGGGAAGAAATACCCGTTCGAACTCCTTTGCCAGGCCGACGATCGGAATGTGATCCATGTTCAAAGAAGCCAGAACCTCCCTGGAGGCACTCAACTGCCCCTTTCCCCCGTCGATCAATACCAGGTCAGGAAAAACGGAAAAGCTCTCGTCCTTCTCTTCTTCCCGATTCTCCGAATCCGAATCGGAACCGTGGAGAAACCTCCTGCGCAGGACTTTTTTGAGCATAGCGTAGTCGTCCGGGCCATCCTCCTCTATTTTGAACTTACGGTACATATCCTTGCTGGCCCTTCCGTTCTCAAAGACCACCATTGACCCGACGGAATCGGTCCCCGAGATGTTTGAGATATCGTAACCTTCGATCCTTCTCGGAGCCGCCGGTAACCCCAGTACCTCCTTGAGCTCCTCGGCGCCCTTCTCGCCGGGCGTTTTTCCTTCGGATCCGGCGGATCCCGTAGTTTCGTTCCTGCCGTAGCGGGCATTACGCTTTGCCATTTCCAGAACCCTCTTTTTTTGCCCCCTTTTCGGAACTACGAATTCCACCCTACCGGAGCGAAGTTCCGAGAGCCACTCCACAATCGTAGCCTCGTCCTCCGGCTTTTCTTCGACGTAGATCTCCTGGGGTACTACTCTCCTGTTCGCGTAGAACTTTTTCAGGAACCCGGCCAGCACAGTGGAATCGTCCTCGCCCGGCGGAAAATCCACTTCAAAGCTATCCTGCCCACTTATCCTGCCCGATCTTACGAAGAAAACCTGAATCCTACCCTGGGTTCTATCGGCTTCTGCCTCAGTTTCGTTCCGCTCCAGGGCAATGAAGTCGCGATCGAGTTCGTTTTTCAGCCGGACGTTCTGGCCCCGGGAAATCTTGCCGAGCGCATCTATCTTGTCCCTCCATTCCGCCGCCTTTTCAAAATCTTTTTCCTCCGCCGCCCGCTCCATCTTTTCCCTGAGTTTCTCCTTTACCTCTTTTATCCTGCCCTTGAGCAGGTCCCGGATACTGTCGACCGTCTCCCTGTAGCTTTCCCTGTCGGCTTTACCCGCGCAGGGGGCAGGGCATAGATCTATATGGTATCGGAGACACGGGCGGCGATGACCTTCCTCCGGCGACCAGCTACAGTCCCGGATCGGGAAAATCTTCTCTATCGTATCGAGGGTCTTGCGCATGGCCCCCGCGTCCGTATATGGACCAAACAGCTCGCCGTCCTCGTCTCCCCGCTTGCGAGTTACCTCGAGCTGGGGGTACTCCTCGTCCGTTATCTTGAGATAGGGGTAGCGCTTGTTGTCCCGGAGCAGGACGTTGTACTTCGGCCGGTACTCTTTTATCAGGTTTTCCTCGAGGACGAGAGCCTCTACCTCCGACTCCGTAACGATGTAATCGACTTCGTCGGCTTCTTCCCGCAGGCTCCTGGTCTTGAGGGAGGTCGCCTTACCGGAATTGAAGTAACTCATTACCCGGCCCCTGAGGGAACTCGACTTCCCTACGTAAATTACCTTCCCGGCAGACCGGATAATGTAGGCACCCGGTTCCTCCGGGAAATCCTTAACTTCGTCCTTCAGGTTCATCGCGTCAGTAGCTCTTCCCGTTTCTCGGAGAAAATTTCGTCCAGGATTTCCCCGGTGAAGGAGTCCTCGGATTCACTGACCTCTTCCGGCGTCCCTTCCTCTATCAGTTTTCCCCCGTGCTTGCCGCCGCCCGGTCCGAGGTCGATGATCCAGTCGGCGGTTTTGATTACGTGTGGATTGTGCTCGATTACGACTATGGTATTCTCCTCGTCGACCAGCCTGTGCAGGACGTCGAGCAGCTTTCTGATGTCTTCCGCGTGTAGACCGGTTGTCGGTTCGTCAAACAGGTAAAGTGTATGACCCTGCCTGCGGCGGGAAAGTTCCTTGGCCAGCTTTATCCGCTGCGCCTCACCGCCGGAAAGCGTCGTGGAAGGCTGGCCCAGCTTGATGTAGCCCAGGCCTATGTCCCTTAAAGTTTCGAGCTTCCGCTTTATCTTGTCGTGGTTCGTAAAAAAGTGCAGCGCCTCCTCCACCGTCATTTCCAGAACGTCGGCGATGGTCTTTCCCTTGTAGGTGATCTCAAGCGTTTCCTTGTTATACCTCTTTCCGTTACAGTCCTCGCAGGGAACCGTGACGTCAGGGAGAAAGTGCATCTCTATTTCTTTGTGCCCCCTGCCCTTGCACTCCTCGCATCTGCCACCTTTCCGGTTAAAGGAGAACCGACCTTTCTCGTAGCCTCTCGTCCTGGCTTCGGGCGTCTCGGCAAAGAGCTCGCGGATATAGCGGAAGACCTTGATGTACGTCGCCGGGTTGGACCGGGGGGTCCTTCCGATCGGGGACTGGTCGATCTCGATGACCTTTTCTAGCTGATCCACGCCCTCGATATCGTCGTGCTCCCCGGGCTTTGCTCCACTATTATGTAGCTCCCTCTCCAGCTGCCGGTAGAGGACGTCGTTGATTAGCGTGGATTTACCGGAACCCGACACCCCCGTGACGCAGTTAAACAGGCCAAGCGGTATCCCCACGTCGATATCCTTCAGGTTGTGTTCTCTGGCCCCGTGGACCCATATTTTGTCGCCCGGGGAGTGGCGGCGCTTCCTCGGAATCGGTATCTCCTTGTCGCCCCGGAGGTACTTTCCGGTCCAGGATTCCTCTACTTGCACCAGGTCCTCGGGAGGCCCCTCGTGTATTACCTCGCCTCCGTTGACCCCGGCTCCCGGTCCGAGCTCCACCACCCAATCGGACTCCTTTATAGTCTGCCGGTCGTGCTCAACCACAATTACCGTGTTGTCCATATCTCTCAGGTCCTTCAGCGTATCCAGCAACCTATCCACGTCGTGCTGATGCAGACCGACCGTTGGTTCGTCCAGAATGTAGAGCACACCGGTCAGGCCGGAACCGATCTGGGTCGCCAGCTTGATCCTGTGCGCTTCTCCGCCGGACAGGGTTCCGGATTCCCGGTCCAGCGTCAGGTAATCCAGTCCGACGTCCAGGAGAAAACCCAGCCTGGCCTTTATCTCCTCCAGGATCTCCCCTGCAATCATTTCCTCGTTCCGGCTGAGTTCGAGCGAATCAAAGAAGCCGTAGGCGTCGTCTATTGAAAGCTCCGTTACCTCATCTATACTTCTTCCGTTGACAGTTACCGCCAGGCTCTTCTGGTTGAGTCGACCACCCTCACAGCGGGGACAGGGAAGTTTGGCCATGTACTCCTCTATCCTCTTTCGACTGCTATTGGAGCTTGAATCCCTGTACTTTTCCTCCAGCTCGGGGATAACACCCTTAAACTTCCTCCTGTGGCGCTTGGTCTGTCCCTTTCGATTCGTATAGAGGAAGCTTACTTTTTCGTCGTCGCCGTAAAGCAACAGCTCGATTTCTTCGTCACTCAACTCTCCAATCGGTACGTTTTTTGGAATGGAATGTGCCTTGCAGAAAGCATTAAGGATTGACTTCCTCCACTTGCCCGGGTTCTTTTTCCAGGGAAGTATGCCACCTTCTTCGACCGAGAGGCTCTCATCAAGTACGAGATCGGGATCCACTTCGGCTTTCTTTCCTAAGCCATCGCACTTCTGACAGGCACCGTAGGGGCTGTTGAATGAGAACATGCGGGGAGTTAATTCCGGAACGCTTATTCCACAATCGGAACAGGCCTGTTCCTCGCTAAAAGTCAGCTCTTCCCCGTTTTTCACCTTGATAACAAGATTGCCATCGGCCAGGTCCAGAGCCGTCTCGACCGAGTCGGCCACTCGGGATCTTATGTCGTTCTTTACTAGCAGCCTATCTACCACTACTTCTACGTCGTGCTTGACGTACTTTTCCAGCTCTATCTCTTCCTCAAGTTCTCTGATCCTTCCGTCGACGCGAATCCGCATGAACCCCTGATCGCTCAACTGCTGGAACAGGTCCTGGTATTCCCCCTTTCTCCCCCGCACTACCGGCGCAAGAACGTATACCTTCTTACCCTCTTCCAGCTCCATAACCTGGTCAATTATCCTCTCAGGGGTCTGGGTCGAAAGCTCCTTACCACAATTCGGACAGTGAGGCACGCCGACGTGGGCGTAAAGCAGCCTCATGTAATCGTAAATCTCCGTGGCCGTACCGACGGTCGATCTTGGGTTCTGCCCGGTCGTCTTCTGATCAATCGATATCGAAGGGGAGAGGCCCTCGATAAAATCCACGTCGGGCTTTTCCATCTGACCAAGAAACCGCCTGGCGTAAGCGGATAGCGACTCCAGGTACCTTCTTCGACCTTCGGCATAAATGGTGTCAAAAGCCAGGGAGGATTTACCCGAGCCACTCAGACCGGATATTACCACCAGGTTGTCCCTGGGGATCTCCAGGTCGACGTCCTTGAGGTTGTGTTCTCCCGCACCTTTTATGGATATCTTTTTCATTTTAATGGAATAAAGTTACCTGCTAGATGATAGCTCCAATAAGCCGTTAAAACCAAGGGTGACCTACTTATCGCAAAGTAGCCGTTTCCAGCTAAAGTTGACTTTTAATTATACTTGAGGGGTTTCATCGGTAAAAGCCCCGAAAATTCTCGCGGAACGTGCGAGTTAGCCACCAAGTCGAACCGGAATATCGTCGGAAACCAACCTGACGCGGCCGTTATGGCCCAGAACCATTTTGGTGGCAAATAGCTTCAGGCCCGCTTCCCTGCCCTGGCGAAGCGCTTCCGCCATTTCCGGGTGAACTTCGGGGTTCGGGCGGAACCTATCACAGTCCGGGTGAGTTAAGACGAAAGCCACGTAAACATCTTTCCCTTTCCCGGCGAGTTCCGTCAGGGTCCGTACGTGTTCAAGCCCCCTCCGGGACGGTGCATCCGGATAGCTCGCCCAGCTATTCTCGCAGGTTACGGCGGACTTGAGCTCTATGAAACCCTTCCCCGTCTCAGTAACGACACCGTAATCGAACCTTTTGCCTCGAAAGGTTTCCTGTTCGCTGATCGATTCTAGTTCCGGCAAAACTCCGATATTACCCGTCCGCAACTTTAAGGCAAACAACTTTTCCTGGACGTGAGTATCCAGCAGTACGTACGAACCGTCGTCAATTGCGCCAACCACTCTTGCGTCGGTCTTTCCGCCCTGCTTCCACTCGCAGACAACCCGACCACCGGGGTAAATCAGCTCGGGCAACCTACCCGTATTCCGGAGATGCGCCCGAAACTCCTTCTCCCCGTCGGAAGCAATCACGGAGACTCGACTATCCCTTTCGATCAGCTCGGCCGAGAATAGTTCAAAACAAAATTCGTTACCTTCTTCATTTTCGTTCATTGAAATCAAACCGGCCCAGAGGGTTTATTTTTTCGAAATTCGATTCCTGTGCGGTTTTTTCACCCGTGGATCTCCAGAGAGAGATGATCTATATTTTCGCCGACTCCCTTCAGCGACTTCAGCATTCCTTTGACTCCCTTTTCCAGCATCAAAGCGGGGAAGTTTTCCAGCGGTACTTCTTCTCCGTCGACCACTAACTCTACCGTCTCTTCTTCCCTGACCTCACAATCGCTCAGATCGTTCTTCCCTTCTTTTATCGCTTTTGCCAGCCCCCTGCAGCTGTCGTAACCGCATCTTCCGCAGTCGAGTCCGGGGAGGTCCGCCTCGATCCGTTTTATCTCAAGTTCCTCATTAATTGCCTCTCTCAACTCGTCACAGTCTCCTTCGAAACGCGCGATGGTTCCGTCCTTTGCTTCGATCTCCCCCACGGCCACCTTCGGTACGTCCCGGTCCTTATACCCTTCAGCTATTACAAGGTCACAGTCCCGCAGGTCGCCGACATGTTCAACTATATCTTCCAGCTTCATTTCCTCTGGCAGGATGAAATCCGTTTCAGCCTGGCTCGAAAATACGACTAACTTCGCACCGGCCTCCCTGTGCCTCCAGGAATCCTTACCTCTCTCATCTATCGACGTATCCGAGGGGCTGTGTTTGATGGTGCAGACGTCCAGTCCGTTCTCTCCGTATTCCTCCACCAAATCGACAACCAGTTCCGTCTTTCCGGAATCCGAATTTCCATATACTGCAACCAGGGCAGGTTTCGACATTTTATTTCCTCCCGTTTAAAAACAATTTTCGTTTCGTCCCAATTTTAATTCCCACTCGGCCCAAAACAACCTGATCCTTCCACTTGCTACCTGCCATTCTCTTTTTCGGTGAACCAGGTCCCGATGTTCATCCTGACCTTGATTGATCTTTTACCCCGGGGAAAAGTTGGTATAATTGAAAAAATCGAGGTGATTCCTTTGAAAGGAGTATTTCTCTGTGCCGGCAAGGGAACGAGAATGCGACCGATCAGTTACTCCGTTCCGAAGCACTTGATCCCGCTGGCCAACAAGCGAATACTGCAGTACAACGTGGAAAAAGTCATCGACGCCGGAATAGATGAAATCGGCCTGGTAGTATCCCCGGAAATGGAGAAAGCCTACAGGGAGGTCCTTGGTACTTCCAAATGGGGGGCTTCGATCAGTTACATTCATCAGGAGGACCCCCAGGGTCTGGCCCATGCAGTTGCGTGTGCCCGTGATTTCGTCGGGGACGAACCTTTCCTGGTCTATCTGGGCGACAACCTGCTGCAATCCGGCCTGGAAGAGATGGTATCCGACTTTAGAATGGACAACTCCCTGGCTTCCATCCTGCTTGCTCCCGTGGACGACCCAGAGAGGTTCGGGGTGGCGGAAATAGAAGACGGGGAGATAACCAATCTGGTTGAAAAACCGGATCAACCACCGAGTAACCTGGCAATAGTCGGCTCTTACCTTTTTGAAAAGGAAATATTCGACGCAATAGAAAATATCGAACCCTCGGATCGGGGAGAGTTAGAAATAACTGACGCGATTGCCGAGCTCATCAGCAAAGGGGGTAAAGTCACTCCGTCTCGAATCGACGGCTGGTGGCTGGACGTCGGCCGCCCCTCGGACGCCATCGAAGCAAACAGGGTCTTACTGGAGGATGCCGAACTGGAGCTAAAGGGAGACACTCATAATTCCGAGGTGAAAAACCGGTCGAAGCTGGGAATCCCGAAAAGCAGCCGGATCGAGGACAGCTTAATCGAAGGGCCCGCACGGCTGGGAGGAGGGGTAGAGGTAATAAATTCGACCATCGGACCGAACGTTTCCATAGGCGAAGGTGTAACGATTAAAAACGCGGAAATTACCGACACGATAATCATGGCCGGGTCGAAAGTGGAAAGCGCTAACCTATCCAGTTCCTTGCTTGCTAATGAGTCCCGGATAGAGCTGAGCGGTGAAAAAATCAGCGCCAAATTAGGAAGTCAGGCGGAGATAATTAAACCTTAGGATAAAGAGTAGAATAAAAGCGGAGAGATTAATTGGTGGAGCCGACGGGATTCGAACCCGTGACCTCGTGGATGCCGACCACGCGCTCTCCCGACTGAGCTACGGCCCCGTAAATCGAAAGTAATAATAAGTCAGAGGTAAGCTGGTTGCAAGTCGTCAACCAACCTGGGCAGAGGGTATCGAAGGTTGATTAACTAAACCAATTTACCTATACTAGTTAGGAATTTGAGGTGATTTGGATGTACAAATTAGGTGATCGGGTTTGGCCCGGCTTGTAAGGTTTCTCAAAAGGCGCTTAAAACAGCAAATCCGTCCCAGGTAGAAGGTTTTCTGCTTTCCCTGATTTCTCTCCTCACAGATTTCTTTTCGCTAACACGGCTTTCTTCTTTTCACCCGGAGCAACTGGAACCGGCATGGCGTAGTTAAGCCATAAAAAAAGACACCCAGCGTACTTTTTTAGAACAGCTTATTGTAGCACAACCACAACTCATTGCCATATAGGAGGTATATTCAATGCAAAATAAGATGATTTTTCTAGACCAGGCGGATGCACCAACTAGCTGGTTTAACCCACTTTCCCTGTTCGAAGAACCGCTCGACCCGCCACTTGATCCCGAAACCAGGGAGCCCATGCCCCCGGAGGAATTAAAGAAGATCTTTCCGGAAAGGTCGATCGAGCTGGAAACGAGCCAGGAACGGGAAATCAAGATACCCGAGGAAGTCCATGAAAAGTACAAGATCTGGAGACCGACGCCACTAATCAGGGCGACGAACCTGGAAAGGGAACTGGGAACTCCGGCAAGCATCTACTTCAAATACGAAGGAGCGTCACCTCCCGGCAGCCACAAACCCAACACCGCGCTGCCGCAAACTTACTACGCCAAACAGGAAGGAACGAAGACACTAACTACGGAAACCGGCGCCGGCCAGTGGGGAAGCGCTTTGAGTTTTACCACTGCACAGTTCGGACTCGATGCAAAGGTATTCATGGTAAAAGTAAGCTTTAACCAGAAGCCGTACAGGAAGTCAATGGTCCAGACGTGGGGCGGAGAAATCCACGCCAGCCCCTCCGAGGAAACGGAGGCGGGAAGAAAGTTCCTGGAGGAAGACCCGAACACGGAAGGGACATTGGGCATGGCTATCAGCGAAGCCATCGAAGTCGCGTCCAAATCCGACGATGCCAAGTACTCGCTCGGGAGCGTTCTGAACCACGTCATGATTCATCAATCGGTTTTGGGCAAAGAAACCAGGCTACAGTTGGAAAAAGCCGGTGAGAAGCCGGACGTACTGATCGGATGCGTCGGCGGCGGGAGCAACTTCAGTGGACTGGTACTACCGTTCCTGCAGGACATAATCGAGGAAGGAAAGGAAATCGACTTAATCGGCGCGGAACCTACTGCCTGCCCGACCCTTTCGAAAGGGGAGCAGAGGTACGACTACGCCGATAGCGGCGAAATGACTCCCCTGATGAACATGTACACGCTGGGGCACGACTTCGTTCCCGACGGTATTCACGCCGGGGGCCTGCGATATCACGGAATGGCTCCGATAGTCGGCCGGTTAAACAGCAAGGATTACATGACACCGCGGACTTTCGAGCAGACCGACATATTTGAGGCAGCCCTAACTTTTGCAAAAACGGAAGGTTACATACCGGCACCGGAGACCGCCCACGCCATCAAGGCGGCAATAGACGAGGCAAATAAAGCAAAAGAGGAAAACGAGAACAAAACGATAGTATTTAATTACAGCGGCCACGGCAACTTCGATATGGCGGCCTATGACGACTACCGCAAAGGGAAGTTAAAAGACGTTTACCATTAATTTCT
>CAZYCI010000004.1:8941-35203 GCA_964645955.1 uncultured Thermotogae bacterium | reverse complement strand
TTCGATCCGCGCGAGATGGAACGTTCCGAGGAAGTGGACATAAGGTTCGAGACTTCCGACGACCACATGACGGTTTACGCAAACGGAGTGTACGGCGGAATGACATCGCGGGGAGATATGCACATGGACTTCGTGACCGATCGCTCGGAGAGGCCGGATAAACAGAGCTTCAAAATCAACAAGGACGGCAGCCTCGGCCGACAGGTCGGCGAAGAAGGTGGAAACGACGTAATTCGGGAACGGCAGGTAAGCGTCTTTCTCAAACCCGACAACGCATTTAGCATAGCGACATGGATGCTTGCGAAGTTACTTCCGCCAAACGTGGAACCAAAACACGTCCAGAAAGTGCTGGAAAAGAACTTCGACATAGCGGCTTCGGACGGCGAAGGGTAAAAAGGGAGCTGACCCCCCTCTTACGCCGTAGCCCCCCTCTCGGGTATGGTGGATCGAGAATATTGTTTCACGTTCTTTTTATTGATACCTCGCTAACCATTCCCTAGCCTGTATTAAGGTAAAAAGTGCCGTGATACGGATGCACCGATAACAATCAATAATGGGTGGGGATAAAATGGAACTTCAGGAGATCAACCTGTCGTTGTTGACCGAGAATGAGGGCTCCGATACCTTCAGTTTCCAGGGAATACCACTGGGCCGGGCCGTCGACAAGAAAAACGATTCAGCCAGCTATCAAACCAACGTAGAAATCTATAAAACCGAGGAAGGGATCTTTGTAATTTACGTCTCCCATCGGGAGAAGGACGGAAAAATCAACTTTGCCGACGTGGCCAGCACCGACAGCCTCGACGTCGGTTCCGTTCGGGCAGCTTTGAAAGAATCGGGCATTTACCCTGGAACCTTTTACAGCGAAGCAATTTACCATTCATTTAATTCGCTGAAGAAGCTGGAATAGATTGTGGTTGGTCGGTTGAGGCCTAAATTAGCCCTGGTCCGAACTTTCTCGTTCCCTCTCCTGAATATGCGGACCGGCCTGGAAGGATATGGCCTTGGTATTGATAAAACTATCGACGATCTTTTTCCGGCCGGAGTAGAGCAGCCGCTGAAGCGTACCTCGCGAGATATTCATCTCCTCGGCCGCCTCGGTCTGGTTCATCCCTTCTTTGTCGCATAATCGCATGGCTTCCAGTTCGTCGAGTTCCACCTCGGTCAGAGGCAGCTGGCTCATCGGTGTACCGGCTGGCTTGAATACTTCCGAGCCTTCAAACTTTCTACAGCGACGCGACTTCTTTCTTCTTGGCATAACAATTTAAATATATTGAATGCGGAGGATAACTGCAACAGGAAAACATTCCCTCTTTTGCAACTGGAGGCCGGAAAAGTTATTCTTTCCTCCAAACAAAATGTCTAACTACGATTCGGATCCGAGAAAATATTTGGCGATAATCCTGATCTCGATCCTGGCCGTTTTGACCGCGTACCAGGTAGGGAAACGGATCGTCTGGGACGGGTCGAATAAAAAATACTCGATAGCCGCCCGGAGAAGCGACCTGGCTCGGGCGAGTTCCATCTACGGCGAAACCGAGGGCCGCCTTACGGAACAGTTGAAACAAAGGGGGCTGGATCTTCTCCTCTTCAAGTACGACCTCGCCACGGACGAGGAACTGGGGGTTCCACCCGGGCTGAAAGAATTACGTCAAGCCGGTATAGAACCAGGGCTGGAGATTCGGAACGTTCAGATGGCCGACGAGGCCGATTTCGACGGGCTAATCGCTCTCATGAACGCAATAGAGCCCAGTTACCTGCTGCTCCGGGCTCCGGTGAAGGTTCAATTACCAGAAGCTTTAAAAAACCGGATAGCAGGAAGTGACGTTCTCCTCGGTACAGTCGAGTTCAGAGACGGGACGATCACGAGGAACCTGGTCAGGAGCGGAACCTCGAACCACCTGCGGCTTCACAGGGTTTTTCAGGAAGAGGTCGGAACTCTAACAAGCACGGAGCGAGTCGCCAGGTACGTCCGCGCCGTCGAGGAGAGAAATATCGGAGTGATCGAATACAGACTGCCACTAAACTCCGAGTTGAGCCGGCTCTTGCATGACCTCGGCTCGATCCGTAACCAACTTGCCAGTAAGGGTTACGAAGCAGTTGAAGTCGACAGGGCCAGAGGGACCGGGGGCGGTCCCGAAACTCCGTTCTGGCTCTCCCTGCTTCTGATCGTAAGCGCGAGCGGGGTCGGGTTCCACTTATTATTCCTGGACGAAAAACTACCCTGGTTAGTAATTGCGACAGGCATCACCGTCATAATTGCAGGAGCGGCGGTCGGTTTATACCTCTTTCCAATACTGACCAAACAGGCAGCCGCCCTGGCAATAGCGGTTGGCTCGCCCGTAGCGGGCTTGAGACTGTTAAAAGATTACGGTTTTACGTTCCGGCAAAGAAGATTCCCGGGAGCGACGTACCTCGACTTCCTCGGCCTGTCCATATTCTCCAGCTTCACCGGACTGGTCGTATCGAGCCTGCTTCTGGACAACTTGTTCGTTTTCAAGCTCTATCAGTTCCGGGGGGTCAAGGTCTCCCTCTTCCTGCCTTTGCTGTTTCTGGTACTGACGGCGGCTTATCTCGGTCTGTTCAAGCTTTCTCGGGTCGATTTTACTTACCCCAGGTTGCTGGCCGGTGGGCTATTGCTCGGGTTGTTTCTCTTCCTGCTCGTCAGAAGCGGTAACTTCAACTTCCTCCGGAGTACCGACCTGGAAGAAGCAATCAGGCGCTGGCTCGACGCCAACCTGTTAGTCCGACCCCGTTTCAAGGAATTTCTCATCGGCCATCCCGCCATGATCGCCTGGCTTTACCTGACCGGTAGATACGAAAAGAGTTTTCAGTTTTGCAAGTTAACCTTCTTCCTATTAGGATTTATCGGTCAGATATCGATCATCAATACGTTCGTTCACGTTCATACACCCGTCACCATATCGCTGATCAGGACGGCAAACGGTCTGGTCGGGGGGATAATTCTCGGGACGGGTCTCCTATTTCTGCTCATCGGAGGTGTTCACCTCTGGAACCTCAAAACAGAATAACGGTTTCCGGGTACTACGGCTTCGGCAACCTGGGTGACGAAGCGATACTGAATTCCTTAGTCTCGGCCCTGAGAAACCGCTTCGACGAGGGCTCGGTTGAAATAGTGGTTTTCAGTAACTCGCCGGAAAAAACCGAGAAGGAGCACGGGGTACGCGCAGTCGATCGCTGGGGGCCGCTGGGAATATTGAGGACGCTACGAAAAACGGACGTGCTCATCAGCGGCGGAGGGGGACTGCTACAGGACAGAACCAGTTCCTTTTCGCTCTGGTACTATCTGGGGATCGTATTTCTGGCAAGGGTTTTCGGGGTCCCGGTTTACGTGGTCGGTCAGGGAATCGGTCCCGTAAACAAGTGGTACAACGATTACCTGCTGAAAAAGGCGCTTTCCGGGATCAAAGGTTTCCTTGTCAGGGACGACAGGAGCGTCGAATCGCTGAGGTCACGCGGTGTCGAAGAGGACGAGATAGTCCGGGGCAGCGACCTTGCGTTTTTGCTGAACCGAGAAAACGACCAGAAGGACGATTTTTTACCGGGTCCGGAGGGGGAAATCGTCGCTGCAGCTTTACGGGACGACATCGGAGGAAGAACGGACGTGCTGAGAGCCGTATCCAGCGGACTGGAGATGCTCTACGAGGAGTACGACGTTACGATCGTCCTCTTCTCTTCGGAATCCCCGGCCGACCGCCAATTGAACGAAGATCTCAAGTCCTACACCGATGCCCCCACCAAGGTTCTCGACGTCGATCACCTGTCGCCGCTCCAACTGGTCGAGATGATGGAGGACCTGGACCTGGTTATCGCCGGTCGGCTTCATACCCTCATTTTTTCCTTTTTGAGCGAAGTTCCCGTCCAGGGTATTAGCTACGACCCAAAAATGGATTCGTTGATCGCCGAGGTTAACAAACCGGAAGAAGGTACGGATTTCTCCCTCTGGCACCCGGAAGAACTGATTGAAGGTACTGACTACCTTTCCGACCTGAAAGAAACTTATGAAAACAGAGAAGAACTGAGAAATTCCGCAAAAAAGGTCAAGGAGAGATTCGGTTACGAAGCGGGACAGGGAATCGATCGAATTCTCGACTGGATAGAGGAAGAGCTGGGAGAGAGGCGTGAAAAAAACCAACGCTAGTGGACCGCTGCACGAGCCGGTAATGGTGGGCGAGGTGCTCGATCAGCTAAAACCGGGTAAAAAGGAGAAAGAGGTCTTTCTGGACGGGACGACTTCCACGGGCGGTCATGCGCTGGAAATCGCACGGAAGCTCGGGCCCGACGACTGGCTAATCGGGATAGATCTCGATGAAAGCGCTCTGGAGGTCGCAAAGGACCGGCTCGAGGGAGCCCAGCCCGAGGTAAAGCTCTATCGGGCCAACTACAGTGACATGGATCTTGTCCTGGAAGAGGCCGGCTTTCAGGCGGTTGACGGAATTCTGCTCGATCTCGGCTTCTCTTCCTTCCAGCTTGAGGACCCGGGTAGGGGCTTCTCGTTTCAATCGGAAGGACCGCTGGACATGAGAATGGACCGGCGGGAAGGAGAGACCACGGCGGAGGACGTGGTAAATAACTACTCCTTTGAAGAGCTCAAGGAAATTATCCTCCGTTACGGCGAGGAAGAATGGGCGGACGGGATCGCCAGGGAGATAGTCAGAAACAGAGATGAGTCGCGGGTAACCACCACCGGCGAGCTGGTCTCAATTATCGAAAAAGCCCTGCCCGAAGGCGTAAAGGGAAGAAGGAAGATTCACCCGGCGACAAAAACTTTTCAGGCCTTGAGAATCGAGGTAAACCACGAAATGAAAAACCTGGAAGACGGTCTGAAAACGGCCTTTAATTGCCTGAAAAAAGGGGGGACTCTAGCAGTAATAACTTACCACTCACTGGAGGATCGCCGGGTTAAGCAGTTTTTCAGCCTCAAGGAAAAGGACTGTATCTGTCCGCCGGATTTACCCGTATGTCGCTGTGACAAGGAGAAGGAAGTCGAGGTGACTGCGAAGGGGCTGACCCCGACTGAGCAGGAGATCGAAGAGAATCCCCGATCCCGGAGCGGGAGACTCAGAGCTGGTAGAAGACTGACGGAACGATCGTGAGAAAGGCTTGAGGGGTTTTATGGTCGAATTACCGCGCTGGATCAAGATATTTCTGGTTGCCCTGGTGGGACTCTCCCTGATATTTCTCTACCTGTGGCAGGGCTGGAGGGTGATTTACCTTCAGCGCAGAATAAGCGAGCTGGACGATCAATTGACCCCGCTCAGGGAGAGAAAAAAACAGCTACTCCTGGATAAGGCGAGGTATTTTAGATACGAAAGGGTCGAAAGGATTGCCAAGGAGAGATTGGGAATGATTGAACCCGAGATAAAGAAAAAAACCGAGGAAGAAGAAACAAACCAGTAGAGATATGATAAACAAAAATAGGCTCTGGGTTGTAGCGGTACTCTTCGTAGCCGGAATCGGTTTGGTAATCTGGCGTCTTGTCAGCGTCCAGATACTCGAGCGGGAAGTCTGGCAGAGCCGGGCGGAAGCCGTCCACGAAAAGAAGGTAAAAATTCCGCCGGAGCGGGGAAAAATTTACGACAGAAACGGAAGACTACTGGCTTTTAACAGAGCGGCGTATTCGATAGCTGTCGATTCCTACAACATGACCAGGCCGGAAATCCTGATCAATATCCTCAACGAAGAGCTTGAAATCCCCAGAAGCGAACTGAAGGAGCTAGTCTATAGGAAGTCCTACTTTACCTGGATAGACCGGACCGTCAGCTACGAGACGGGGAAAAGAATAAAACGCCGCGCGGAAAACGCGGGCATAGATGGCTTGATTGCCCTCGACTCGACGGAAAGAGTTTACCCGCAAGAAGGATTGGCAGGTTCTATAGTTGGGTTTACGGGGGTGGACGGGGAAGGGCTGGCCGGAATCGAGTACTCAATGAACGACGTGCTGGAAGGCGAACCAAAGGTGCAGAGGTTGACCTACGGTGCAAATCGTGCCCCGTATCGCAAGACCACCCTGGTGGAGGGACGACCCGGATACGACGTCCAGCTTACCCTAGATCTAAGAATTCAGTACATCCTGAGACACGAGCTTCAGGAGGCCGTAAAAAGGTTTGAGGCAAAAGGGGCCTGGGGAGTAGTAATGGACCCGGAGAACGGGGAAGTACTCGGCATGACCCAGAACCAGGGTTTTGATCCAAACCAGTACGGGGAGTACGACCCGGAAAGGAGAAAAAACCTCCCCGTGACCAATTCCTTCGAACCCGGTTCGATCATGAAGGTCTTTTCCGGGCTGGCCGCTCTGGATTACGGCGTGGTGGAACCGGACACTCTCGTCAACGGAAATTCCCCGATCGTCCTCTACGGTCACGGGATCAGCAACGCCCAGTACCGGGATTACGGGACCGTTCCGTTCACTGAGGTAATAAAGCACTCGATAAATACGGGAATCATCAGGGTCTCTCAGGACCTGGGAGAGAGGAAGCTCTATCATTTTCTCGACGACGCCGGCTTCGGTAAAAAAACCGGAATAGAACTCGAAAGCGAGCAGTCCGGCCAGCTAAAGCATTACAGTCAGTGGTCCGGCCTATCGATCGGCTCAATACCTATCGGTCAGGGTATGTCGGTAACCGGAATCCAGCTCGCCAGCAAGATGGCCGCCGTGGCAAACGGTGGTAGCCTGGTCGGACCGACGCTCGTGGAGGAGATAAAGAATTCCGAGGGAGAAACGGTCGGCGAGCCCGGCAGCGGCGGGACTGGTGGCGGGATGATCGCCGGGCCGAATTCGGTGGAGGAAATGAAGGAGATGCTGCGAGCGGTCGTAAAGGACGGTACGGCGACTAACGCCGCGATCCCCGGCCATGAGGTCGCCGGTAAAACAGGGACCGCACAGAAGGCCCAGGGAGGCTCTTACCTGCCGGATACGTACATTTCGTCTTTCGCCGGCTTCTTCCCGGTGGACAACCCGGAGTACCTGATCTTGATCGTAATCGACGAAGTCGGCACCAGACCGGTCTGGGGAGGAGCCACGGCCGGCAGGGTTTTCAAACAAATCGGAACTAGATTGATTAAATCCGTGGATAGCTGATACGAGCCCGGTCAACCAGCCGCTTAAGTTGCCTTTTTTAGCTTACCGGTTAAAATAATTCCAGGAGGGGAAAGAAAATGAAAAAATTTTTATCCGAAAGGGCAAAAAATACGGGGCGTTCTGCCATCAGGGAAGTTCTTAAGTTTACCAAGGATTCCGAAGTCATTTCTTTTGCCGGTGGTCTTCCGAAGCCCGAGACGTTTCCCAGGGAGGGATTGGCGGAATCCGCATCGAGACAAATACGGGACAACTACCAAAATTCCCTGCAATACGGGACTACCGAGGGGGTAGTTGAATTTCGCGAGGAGATGATCGACTGGCTCTCCAATTTTGGCCTGGAACTCGAACTGGAAAACGTCATCTCCACTAATTCTTCCCAGCAGGCAATTGACCTCACCTGTAAAGCCTTTCTGGATCCGGGTGACGTTTTGTACTGTGGGTTACCAACTTACCTGGGCGCGGTTCAGTCCTTTTCGACTTTTCAGTCGGAACAGGTTGGCGTTCCCCTGGAGGAAGACGGGATGGACCTGGAAGTTCTCGAGAAGAAAATCGTAGAAACTGAGAAAGCGGGAAGGACCGGTAAATTTATCTACGTCATACCCGATTTCCAGAACCCGGCGGGAGTAACTATGAGCCGGGCGAAGCGAGAAAGGATCGTCGAAATCGCAAAAAAACACGACCTGCTGATAATCGAGGATACGCCGTACTTCGGAGTCCGGTTCTCCGGCGAATTCAAACGGCCGATAAACACGTACGACGATTCGGGCCGAGTGATAACCCTGGCTTCTCTTTCCAAAATTCTTTCTTCCGGCATGAGACTGGCAGTAACGGCCGGCCCGGAGAACCTGATCAGGGAGCTTGTCACCATGAAGCAGGCAACCGATCTCTGTACGTCGACCACCACACAGTGGATAGCGGCCGACTGGCTCAAGGAAAACGACCTCTCGGAGCACCTGAAAGAACTCCAGGGTTACTACCGGGAGAACAGAAATGCAATGCTGGAGGCCATGGAGAGCAGTTTTCCCGACTCGGAGGACCTCTCCTGGACCGAACCAAACGGAGGGCTATTCATCTGGGTAACTCTACCGGAATCGATCGACTCTCAGGACCTGTTTGAAAAAGCCCTTGAAGCAAACGTCGCCTTCGTTCCGGGACACAATTTCTACGTAAACGACGGCGGCAGAAATACGATGCGTCTATCCTACTCCCTGCTTGCTCCCGAGAGGATCAAGGAAGGGGTGGCCAGGCTCGGAAAGGTGTTAGAGGAGGAATTCGACAAAGTTCCAGGTTAAATCATTTTCGTAAAAAAAAATTAAGGGGTGGAAAAATGGCGGCTCGTTCCAGGCTTGTTCTTGTGATTTTGGTTTTGAGCTTACTATTTTACGGAATCGGGGCGGTTCGTGCGAGCTCCTCCATTGAAAAGCTGGAAAGACAGGCCAATTCCGATTTTATTCCCGAGGTGCGTGCGGCCGCTTCCAGGGCACTAACGAAAAAATACGTCGAAAAAGAGCTCGGGAACTCAAAGCTAAAGCAGGTAGCGAAAGGTGCTCGGACCGACGAGTTAAGGATTGCAGCAGTTCGGGCTATTGCCAGCAACTTCGAAGACGTGAAACGAGTGGGTTCCCTGAAGGAGGCAATGAAAAAATCCAAGGAGCTGGAAAAAACCGTGCGGGAAGGCGGCTCCGTTGAACTGAGAGAGGCCGCAAGCCAGGCACTCGGAATCTATTATCTGGCCTTTAACCTGAACGAGAAAGACGGTTATTCCATGGAGGCTCTCGAGTCAAAAGTAACGGACGCCAAAGATCCGGGCCTGGCAGAAGCAGCCGCTACGGCTCTCGAATCGATCTACCCGAACCACTATTCCGCGGACCAACTAAAGGAGTTGATCGTCGCAACCGAGGACGAATTGCTGAAAAGGGCCGCGGCCGGCGCGCTTTCAATTCGCTACTACAGCCAGATTTCCCCCGATATTTCTTTAAAAGAACTCCGCGAAATCGCCTCCGATCAGGAAACGGATCCCTGGCTGAGGAAAGCGGCGGGTGACGCCTACGGGGAACTTGCTCGCGGAGAGGTACCAGCAGAAGATCTCAAGGACCTGGCCCGAAACGGCGAAACGAAGGAGATTCGCCATGGAGCAGCAAGCGCCTGGTCTCGGGCATTGATCAATTCGGATTATTCGCGGGAAAAACTGCTCGGAATGGCCTGTGCTGCCACTGGATACGAGCCGGAGGCCTATCGATCCGCGCTGATATCCGCCCTTGCCGACAGGATAGAGAAAAAATACGCGAATAGCGGTGGAGGTAGGTAAAATGAACAGGAGTCGAATCTCACTACTGATCGTTTCTCTTTTTCTGGCTGGATTACTGGTTTCCGGTTCCGGCGTAAGGGCGAGAGAGACGGGTTTACCGGACGACCCATTGTCAGTGCCGATCGGGAAAAAGGACAAGTTATGGGAAATGGAAGACCTCTCACCCGGAAAAACTGGCGGGGAAGTAAAGTTCTCGGCAGACCGGTTTCCGGAAACTTTCAATGACCTGATGGCCGATTCTCGCGCCTCCACCGACTTCACGAGAATCATAATGGGTTCCGGCCTAATGACTGAAAACCCGGCCAACGGTAAAATGACACCGGGTATGGCTAAATCGTGGTCCGTTTCCGAGGATGGGCTAAAGTACACTTTTCACCTGAGACAGGGTTTAAAGTTTTCGGACGGCGAGCCGCTCACCGCCGAAGACGTGGTTTTTACCTACAGGCAGCTGGTATTTAACTCCAGCGTAAAGACCGACAAACGGGACGTACTTCGTGTAGATGGAAAGCTGCCCGAGGTAAAAAAACTAGACGAACTTACAGTCCGTTTCACCCTTCCGGAACCGCATGGACCATTTATTCGTCAGGTAAGTACGGGGATATATCCGAAGCACCATTTCAAGAACGTGAGCGGCAAGGAGTTCAACGACAGCTGGGGACGAGAACTGGCCAGTAACAAGCCGGGAGAAATAGTCGGGGCCGGCCCGTTCCAGCTTGAAGAGTTCGTCCCCGGAAAGAGAATCAAAATGAAGAGAAACCCCCACTACTATAAAGTAGACCCGCAGGGAACTCAGCTGCCCTATCTCGACGGGTTCCACGTTTTTAAAGTAGAGGACAACGACGTCGAGTTTCTAAAGTTCAAAAATGGAGAGACTGACCTCCTGCGAGCTCAGATAGAAGACATGCCCTACCTGTTGAGCCGGAAGGACGAAGAGGGATGGAGGGTTTCCACCGGCGAAAGCGTCGAAGGTGCCCCCATGAGTTCGGAGTTCCTCGTCTTTAACTGGAATACTGAATCGAAGGAGCTCGGAGAACTCTTCGAAAAGGCAAGATTCAGGCGGGCAGTATCGCTGGCGATAAACCGGAAAAGGGTAATCGACGAAGTATTCAACTCCTTCGGCGTAGAACAATACGGACCGATCAGCAGACTATCTCCCTACCATAAAGAAGGAATGAGGAAGGACCTGCCCTTCGATTTCGCTCCGAAGCGGGGGGCGAAACTACTGGACGAAATCGGTTATTCCGATGAAGACGGTGATGGAACTCGCGATTTGCCCTCCGGCCAGGGGATTAACTTCGAATTAATCGTCAACAAGGACAACCGTGTCCGGGTTCAAACCGCCAAAATAATTGCCGATAACCTTGCGGAACTCGGGATAGAGCTTAAAGTCAAGAAACTTGAATTCGAATCCTTTTCCAGGCGGCTACTCGGAGGAAACTACGAGGCGGGCATGGTTAGCCTCCTCGCAAATCCGGTTGCTCCCTGGACCCTTTCCGGGATTTTTCGGTCTTCGGGCCCGCTTCACCTCTGGCATCCGGACGCCGATACCGACCCGGCGGACTGGGAAGCGAGAGTGGACGAACTATTTAAAAAAGCCCTGCGGACCTCGAGCTTCGAGGAAAGGAAAGCTTACTACGAGGAGTTCCAGGAGATTTACGCGGACCAGCTGCCGATAATTTACACGGCGGGGGAAAGTTTCCTCTACGCCACGGACGAGCGGTTGAAAAACACCGAAGAGTTCAGCCGGCTGGGTACCTTCATCGACTTCGCGGAATACGTCTGGGTAAGCGATTAAATATAAAAAGGGGGAGCCGGGAAGCTCCCCCTGTTGATTCTCGATAATCGAAGCGACTATTCCTCTGAATCCGTATCCAGTTCTGCCTGTGCTGCCGCAAGTCGGGCAATCGGAACGCGGAACGGAGAAGCACTGACGTAGTCCAGACCGACCTCTTTTGCTATCTCGATCGAATCCGGGTCTCCGCCCTGCTCACCACAGATACCGACTGAGAGGTCTTTGTTGGTGCTTCTGCCCCTGCCAGTAGCCATTTCCATGAATTCCGCGACGCCTTTACCGTCGAGGGTCTCGAACGGGTTGTCCTCGAGTACTTCCTCTTCCAGGTACTCTTCGAGGAACTTGCCGGCGTCGTCCCTGCTGTAACCAAAGGTGAGCTGAGTCAGGTCGTTGGTACCGAAGGAGAAGAACTCGGCATCCTCAGCAATCTCGTCGGCGAGGACACAGGCCCTCGGAATCTCGATCATCGTGCCGATTTCGTAATCGAGATCGGTGCCGAGAGAGTCAAGTACGTCGCCAACTACCGATTCGATGGAATCCCTGACTCTTCTCATTTCTTCCGGCTCTCCAACCAGCGGTACCATGATCTTCGGCTTGACGTTTACACCGTCGTCCTTCAACTTGGCAGCTGCCCGGGCAATTGCTTCGACCTGCATCTCGTAGATCTCGGGCATGGTAATGCCGAGTCGGCAACCACGGTGACCGAGCATCGGGTTGAATTCTTCCAGCTCCTCCAGCTTGCCTTTGACCTCTTCCGGATCCATGCCGGAGGTAGAGGCAAATTCAGCTATCTCGTCCTCGGAGTCGGGCAGGAATTCGTGAAGCGGGGGATCGAGCAACCTGATAATTACCGGCAGACCTTCCATCTCTTCCAGGATGCCTTCGAAGTCCTCTTCCTGGAAGTCCGCCAGTTCGGCCAGGTATTCTTCCCTTGCCTCGCGGTCCTCGGCCATGATCGTCTGTCTGATGTAGGGAAGGCGGTCGTCGCCGAAGAACATGTGTTCCGTACGACAGAGACCGACACCTTCTGCTCCGTAATCCCTGGCTTTCCCTGCGTCTTCCGGCGTGTCCGCGTTGGTCCTTACTCCCAGCTTCCTTACGTCGTCGGCCCATTCCATCAGCGTCTGGAAACTTCCACCCATTTTCGGTTCGACGGTCGGAACCTCGCCGAGCATGACCTCGCCGGTAGTACCGTCGATCGAGATGTAATCCCCTTTCTCGACCGTGAGGCCGTCGACTTCAAACTTCTCCGCTTCGTAATCTATATCAATTGCACCACAGCCTGCAACTGCCGGTTTGCCCATGCCTCTGGCAACGACTGCGGCGTGAGATGTCATGCCTCCGCGAGAGGTCAGCACACCTTCTGCGGCTTCCAGGCCTTCGATGTCCTCGGGGGACGTCTCGGTCCTGACCAGAATGACTTCTTCTCCGTCGTCCCTCATCTTGACTGCCTCGTCGGCGGTAAAGACGACCTCACCCACTGCGGCACCGGGGGAAGCATTTATACCTTCCGCCAGCACTTCCTTATCCGCTTCCTCGTCAAAGGAGGGGTGAAGCAACTGATCCAGGGATTCGGGTTCTATCCGGCTAACGGCAGTTTCTTTGTCGATAAGGCCTTCCTGGGCCATGTCGACGGCTATTTTGACGGCTGCTTTCGTCGTCCGCTTGCCCGTCCTGGTCTGAAGCATGTAGAGCTCGCCGTTCTCTATCGTGAACTCCACGTCCTGGACGTCCTTGTAGTGTTCTTCCAGCTTCTGGAAGATTTCTTCAAGTTCGTCCCAGGCTTCCGGCATCTCGTCCTTTAACGTTTTAATGTCCTTCGGAGTCCTGACACCGGCAACTACGTCCTCACCCTGGGCGTTCTTTAAGTATTCTCCGTAGCGTTTCTTTTCGCCCGTCGAGGGGTTTCGCGTGAAGGCAACGCCCGTGGCGGAGTTCTTGCCCGTGTTACCGAATACCATCGTCTGTACGTTGACGGCCGTGCCGAGGGCGTCGTGGGGTAAGTCGTTTATGTTCCGGTACTTGATCGCTCTCGGGTTGTTCCAGGAGCCGAATACCGCGTCTATGGCACCCCAGAGCTGGTCCATCGGGTCGGTCGGGAACTTCTCCCCGAGGTTTTCCTCGTAAATTTCCTTGAACTTGTCGACGACTTCCTTGAGGTCTTCGACGTCGAGATCGGTATCGTTTTCCGCGCCCTTCTCTTCCTTGATGTCTTCCAGAGCCACGTCAAATTCGCGGGCTTCGATTCCCTTGACGACCTCGCCGTACATCTGGATCAAGCGACGGTAGGAGTCCCAGCCGAACCGCTCGTTTCCCGTCCGCTCTACGAGACCCTCCAGGGTGTTCTCGTTCAATCCCACGTTGAGGACGGTATCCATCATTCCGGGCATCGAAACGGCGGCACCGGAACGAACTGAGAGCAACAGCGGGTCCTCCGGATCTCCGAAGTCCTTTCCGTTTTCCTCTTCCAGCTTCCTCAGGTTTTCCTCGACTTCCTCTTCCAGACCTTCCGGGTACTGTTCGTCGTGCCTGTAATAGTACTGACAAACTTCTGCGGAGATAGTGAATCCAGCGGGTACGGGTATGCCAATGTTCGTCATTTCCGCCAGGTTGGCACCCTTACCGCCGAGAACATCCTCAAGCTCTTCCGAGCCGTCGGCTTCTCCGCCACCAAAGAAATAGACGTTTTCCATAAATTAACCTCCTGTTAATTCTATAGGAATTATCTAAACAGTGCTTCCACAAATTCTTCTGTTTCGAACTCGTGCAAATCCTTCTCGTCTTCGCCAACACCGATCAATTTTATTGGAGCGGAAAACTCGTCGACGATGCGGAAAATTACCCCGCCCTTTCCGGTTCCATCCAGCTTGGTGAGGATAATTCCGGTCAGCCCTATGGCTTCGTCGAATTTTTCCGCCTGAGATACTCCGTTCTGTCCGTTAGTTGCATCAATCGTCAGCAGTTTCTCGTCGATACCCCTATCCAGCTTCTTTTCCACGACCCTATTTATCTTTTTTAGTTCTTCCATCAGGTTGTGTTTTGTCTGTAAACGGCCGGCAGTGTCTATCAGCAAGAGGTCAGCATCATTATTGATCGAGTACTCGACCGCGTCGTAAGCTACGGCGGAAGGATCGGCACCGATGTCGTGGCTGATCGCAGTCGCTCCAACTTTATCGGCCCAGAACTCGAGCTGCTCTATAGCCGCCGCCCTAAAGGTATCCGCTGCGGCAAAGACTACGTCCTTACCCTGGGATACGTACTTCTCGCCGATCTTCGCGATGGTCGTAGTTTTCCCCGATCCGTTTACACCCATCATCAGGGCCACTGTGAGGCCGTTTTCCCGAAGCGTCAGCGGCTCCTCCGCCCCGGCAAGTCTATCCTTTAACTCGACTTTGAGAAAGTCTTCCAGCCGATCCGGATCCGTTACGTCCTCTTCTTCCACCCGTTCCTTGACGTGATCGATTACTTCCATCGCCGTGTTGACACCTATATCCGCCGTTACCAGCAGCTCTTCGATCTCGTCAAGCAGTTCGGGCTCGATTCTGTTGTAGCCGCCGATCACGCTCTCGACTCGCCCGATAAGGTTATCTCGCGTCTTCTTTAGTCCCTGTTTTAACCTGTTAAACCAGCTCATCGGCTCGTCTCCTCCTGAAATAAGCCGTTTTCGTTCAGAAATTCATACGGATAAGTAGTGGCCATTCTATAACAACCAAAACACTGTATCTCCATCACTGTATTACATTTCCTCGGGTGCAGAAACGCCGATTATCTCAAGCAGTTCGCGCAGGACCAGCTGCACGGCGCTGCAGAGACCCAGGCGGGCTCGACTGAGTACCTCGTCGTCGACCAGTACGCGGTGTTTGTTGTAAAACTGGTGGAAGACGGAAGCAAGCTCTTCCCCGTAACTGACGAGATGGTGCGGACCGTAATCCTCCGCGGCCAGTTCGACGGTTTCGGAAAACCTGTCCAGGAGCTTGATCAGTTCCTTTTCCTCGGATTCGATCAGAGCTCCGGGATCGAGTCCTTCCGATAAACTATCGAGGTCTATCCCCTCGCTCTCGGCTTCGCGAAAAATACTCGCTATCCTGGTATGAGCGTACTGAAGGTAGTAAACCGGGTTGTCCATGGATTCTTCCTTTGCGAGTTCGTAATCGAACTCGAGGTGGCTTTCCGGCTTCCTTTCCGCCATGAAGTAGCGGACGACGTCCCTGCCCAGGTCCTCGACCAGGCTTCGCAGCGTTACGAACTCTCCTTCCCTGGTCGACATCTTCCTAACTCCCCCCTCGTCCGTCAGGCTGACGAACTGGTTTACCAGTACCTGGTAAAAATCGTCCGGCAGACCCAGCTTGCTCAACGCGGCCTTCATGTTTTCCACGTGCCTCTGGTGATCCGCGCCGAGCAGGACAAGGGCAAAATCGTACCCTCTGTTGAACTTGTCCATGTGGTAAGCTATATCCGGGAGCAGGTAGGTCGGTTCGCCGCTGCTTTTCTTAAGCACGACGTCCTGCGGTCCTCCTTCCTCTTCGGCCTTTAACCAGAGTGCGCCGTTCTTTCGGTAAGTACCTTCCCTGTCCGCAAGGATTTCAAGTACCTTCTCGACTTCGCCCTCCTCGTGCAGGCTTGATTCCCGGAACCAGTTGTCGAATTCGACACCAAGCAGGGAAAGATCGTCCTTTATCCTGTCTACCATCTCGTCCAGACCCCGGTTTTTGAAGAATTCTTTGGCGGATTCGTCCCATTCGGGGTAGCTATCACCCTGTTCCGCGGCGATATCTTCTGCAATGTCAACCAAATAATCTCCTTTGTAACCGTCTTCCGGTATCTCGGCTTCCTCCCCCAGTGCCTGCCTGTACCGAGCCCAGAGCGTTCTTGCCAGGAGGTCCATCTGCCTGCCTTCGTCGTTGAAATAGTACTCCTTATCGACGGAATAACCCAGGCGCTCGTACAGGGCCGCCAGGATATCACCCAGCACGGCCTGCCTGCAGTGACCGACGGTAAGCGGTCCGGTGGGGTTTGAAGATACGAACTCGATCTGAATCCTCCTGTCGGAAGAACCGGGCAGGTCAATAAGCGGGTCCTTCTCCAAGATAATTCCGGTTAAAGTCCTGGTGAAAAGTAAAGAGGAAAGCTCAAAATTGATAAATCCCGGCCCGGCAACCGATATACTCCGAAAACCGTCGAACTCGATTCCGCCGGCTATTTTCTCGGCCAGCTCTCTGGGAGCCTCTTCGTTTTTGGAACCAAGTTCCAGAGCAATGCTGGATGCGTAATCACCGAAATCCGGGTTGGAAGGAACATCCACGGGAACGTCCTCCCCCTGGATCTCAAACCCGAGTTCCCCCAATCTCTCAGCCAATACCCTTCTTATTTCTTTTTTGATCATCACAAATTGCAAATACGGAAGTACACGAACTCCATGAAAGAGTTAAGGGAGAGAAGACAATCCGGAAACGGAGTCGTCGTTAATCCCCTTTTTGATTAATTACAAATTTTATCCCCGTCTTTTCCTCGCCCTCTATTTCCAGATCGATGAAGCCAGGAATAACGCTTAGCTTTGTCTCTTCCCCATCCAGCAGGCGACGGGAAATAGCTATTGCTTTGACGGCCTGATTCACTGCTCCCGCCCCAATAGTGTGGGCTTCAACTATGCCATCCGACTCAATTGCCCCGGCAATTGCCCCGGCTACGGAATTAGGATTGGAACTCGATGCTACCTTTAAAATTTCCATATCCCATACCTCCAGTTATACCTTGATATAAAGTAATGATCGCTGCCGTAAGGAGTATTAACAGACCAATCAAGTCGGAACCAGCGAAGCCAAGTACCCACGATTATCCCTTGCAGCCAAGTATTTATTCAAGAGGAATTTTAATAGAAGGTGGAAAATATATCAACTTTTTGCCCTCTTTCCACGAAAATACTGGGCAGAGAAGATCAATTCATTCCTTCAGTTCCATTATCTTATCGAGGTTGATCCTGTCGGCTTCCCTGCCGTCTATTTCTTCCTTAGGAGTCTCCAGGACGAGTGGAACCCCCTGAAGTCGCGTATCGTTTACCAGGGCGGAAAACCCTGCCTCGCCGATATTACCCTGACCGATGTGGGCGTGCCTGTCCTTGTTCGATCCGAGCTCTCCAACGGAATCGTTCAGGTGGATCAACCCGAGGTTTTCCAATCCGATCCGGTCGTCGAACTCTTGCAGTACGCTATCGAGCCCCGAGGACGAACTGAAATCGTAACCCGCCGCGAAGCCATGGCAGGTATCGATACAGACGCCACATCGTTCCGGATTTCCTAAATCATCCAGCGTCCCCGCCAGCTCCGAGAAGTCGGCACCGAGCGACGTTCCGCTTCCGGCGGTATTCTCCAGCAGCAGATCTACACTCGAGTTCTGAAACTCAGGAGTCTCGATAACTTCCTCCAGAGCTTCCGCCAGTCTGTCGAGCCCGGCCTCCAGGCCCGAACCGGTATGGGCACCTATGTGTGTATTTATCGAATCGATCCCGAGTTCGTTCGCTCGCCTTATCTCCTCCTTCAGGCCGTCCTTTGACTTCTCCCACAGGTCATCCTTTGGAGAAGCCAGGTTCAGGAGATAGCTCGTGTGGGCGACGACGTACTCTATTCCGTGTTTATCGCTTTTTTCTTTGAAATTCTTCACTTCCTCTTCCCGGAGATCCCGGGTACTCCAGGACCGGACGTTATGGGAGAAAATTTGAAAGGCATTCACGTTCAGGTCGGCAGCGCGGTCGACGGACTTGTCTATACCGCCGGCAATTGAAAGGTGAGCTCCTAGCTTCATACCCAACTCGGCCGGATTAGTGCTCATTTAAGTTAAATAACCTCCTGGCGTTATCACTGGTGGTTTCTTTTACCTCTCCCTCGGGCAAGTCCTTTACCTCCGCCACCTGCCTGGCGACGAATTCGACGTAACGGGGCTCGTTTCGTTTTCCCCTGTGGGGAACCGGGGTCAAAAAGGGAGAATCGGTTTCCAGGACGAGCTTTTCCAGCGGTAATTCCCGAACGGCGGCCCGTAATTCCTCCTCTCCGTCGAAAGTCAGCGGTCCGCTCAACCCGAGGTGAAAGCCGAGTTCGATAAATTCTCGCCCGAGCTCCTCGTCCCCGAAGAAACTGTGGATTACGCCACTCGGAAGGTCCGTTCTACCCCTTAATGTACTCAGCAGATCATCGGTGGAGTCCCGGTTATGGATCGCGACGGGCAGATCCCGCGCCACGGCCAGGTCGAGCTGAGCCCGAAAGGCCCTTCTCTGGGCGTCGCGCGGCGAATTTTCCCGGTAGTAATCGAGCCCAATCTCGCCAATTGCCCTGACCACGTCGGAACGGCTTAACTCGGCAAGCTCGCTCAGCGCCGGGGCGTCGAGCCTGTCGGCCTCGTGGGGATGAAACCCCGTCGCAGCAAATACGTTGTCCTTTTCCCTTGCCATCTCAATCGACCTATAACTAGACGGTAAATCCAGGCCCATGTTGATAAAACCTACGGAGGCCTCCTCGGTCCTCCTTATCACCTCGGACCTATCGCCGTCGTACCTATCCATATCCAGGTGGGCGTGAGTGTCAATTAGATCGTATTTCATGAGCTGGACCCTCCCGAGTTTCTCCATTCGGAAAGCACCGCACCGAGAGTTTCGATCGTGTCGCCGGGCTGAAGCGAATCGACTCCGTGCTTCTCGGCTCCAAGTTCTCCGGCACGACAGTGAAGCCAGGCTCCCAGCCGAGCAGCGGTGAAGGGCGGTAGACCCTGGGCAAGAAAGCTACCGATCAAACCCGTCAGCACGTCACCGCTTCCACCCTTTGCCATGCCGCTGTTTGGACAGTTTGCCAGGGCCAGGTCGCCATCGGGCGAAGCCATAACGGTCGGCACCCCTTTCAATAAAAGGGTAACGCCCCACTCTTCAGCCAGATCCGGCACGAGCTCAAATCTCCTCCTGTCGACTTCCTGCGGATTCGTTCCGAGGAGGTGAGCAAGCTCTCCGGGATGGGGAGTCAATACCGCTTTATCCAGGTCCTTCAACTCTTCCCGGTTATCGGAAAAGCCGACGATACCGTCCGCATCCAGAACTACCGGCCGGGAAGTGCGCTCGAGCAGGCTTCTGACGACCTGGCCCGTCCCTTCCCTCCGTCCAATTCCGGGGCCGACGGCCAGGGCGTCCTTGCCTTCAGCGGCCTCGAGGAGATCGTCCAGACTTTCCGAACAGAAAGCGCCCTCCTTGTCCGAGACCGGTACGGACAGTGCTTCCCTTAGATTCGAAGCAAATACGTCGTTCAGCGACTCCGGTCCGGCGAGAAAAACCAGGCCGGCGCCGGAACGCAGTCCCGCTTCCGCTGCCAGCAGGGGCGCTCCCGTCATTCCTTCCGATCCACCCACAACGAGCAACCTGCCGAAGTCGCCTTTATGGCCTCCCGCGGGTCGATCGGGCAGCAAGTGCCGAGCGAGTTCGTCGTTCAGACCAGGCCACAGGCCCGGAACCCCACGGACCAACTTTTTCGGATAACCGACCGAGACGACCTCCTGTCGTCCGACGTAATCGCGTGCTTCCGGTCGCAGCGTGCCCTGTTTGTAAAGCCCCATAGTTATGGTTAAATCCACTTTGACCGCTTTGCCCGGCGGGTCACCGGTGTCAGCCGGAAGGCCGGAAGGTAAATCTATTGCAATTTTTCTGGACTCTGAATCGTTGATCCGGGCAACGAGCTCGGGATAGCTTCCCCGCAACTCGCCCTCTATCCCGATACCAAAAATTGCGTCGACGATGACGGACGGGTTCGATTCAACTTCCCGAATTAGCCCCGCGTAATCGGGGGAGCAGTAACGGACTTTTTCCGTCATCCTTTCCAGTATCTTGGCGTTCCGGCCGGTTTCAGGAGATAGCTCGCCGCGGTCGCCGAGGACGAAGGCCTCGACCTGGTAGCCGCGGTCGAGTAAACGCCGGGCAACGACCAGACCGTCTCCGCCGTTATTCCCCTTGCCCGCGATGACCAAAACACGGTTGGATTCAGGTGACAGCTCCTTTTCGATGAGCTCGGTTGCATTTCTTCCCGCATTCTCCATCAGGACCGGGGCGGGAATACCCCAATCCTCGACGGCCCTTCGGTCCAGCTCTTTCACTTTTTCGGATGTCGTTACGTATTTCATGGGCTAATTTTATTATACCCGTTGATTTTGGGCAACCAGATAAGGATCCCCGTCGGACAGATACCGATGCCGAACAGCTTATTTCCCAGTCCCTGTACAATTCTCAAAAAAACAGTTGACTGGAGACAGGCCTGGAGTTAAAATGTTTTTGAATAGTTGAGCAATTTAGTCTACTTTTGCCGCAAAATAGCAATCCAGAAAACTTAGGTGATAAAATGCTAACGGTTGAGAACCTGGGAGTTAGCTCCAGCGGGGAAGATATATTAACCGGCCTCGATTTTCGGGCCGAAAAAGGCGGATTATACGTCATCATGGGCCCCAACGGTTCGGGAAAATCCACTTTTTCCAAGACGCTGGCCGGACACCCGGACTACGACGACTACGACGGATCTATCAAGCTAAACGACCGGGAGGTTTCGACCTTGTCTCCGGGAGATAGACTGGAAGAGGGCCTAATGCTCGGTTTCCAGCACCCGCCGAAAATCGAAGGTGTCAGAATCAGGCGGTTTCTGAACGACATCCTGGAAAACCAGGATGGTTACGATAATCCGGAAGCCAGGGAGGAAGCGATAAGTTCCGCGGCCGAAGCTCTGGGTTTTTCCGAAGCCGAGCTCGACCGGGGGATCAACGACGGTTTCTCGGGGGGAGAAAGGAAACGGCTGGAATTGATGCAGGCCAGGTTAATCGAGCCGGATTATCTCATACTGGACGAACCGGACAGTGGAATAGACGTGGACTCCCTCGATCTTATCTCCGAGCAGATAAATTACCTGCACGAGCGGGAGACCGCGATAATACTAATCACCCACTACGGGGACACTCTATCTGACTTAAAGCTGAACGAGGTCGAAGTCAACGTATTCAAGGACGGGAAGATAGTCAAGTCCGGAGGCAGTTCTCTGGCGGACGAAATAGAAGAAAAGGGCTTCAACCGTATCTACGAGGAGTGTGGTTGCAATTAACACCGGCACCAGTACCGCGAACGTTCCAGGCATCGAAAGCCAGATCGCCGAACTCGTTGAGGGGAAGGATGAACCCGACTGGGTTACGGAGCTACGCTACGAAGGAATGAAAAAATTCAAATCCGCACCGGCGAAGGATCCAATAATTTCTGACCCACTTGACTTCATCGCCAGACGCGAGGAGACACCCGCGGACGATATAGAAAGCCTCGATGATCTGCCGGACGACACGAAAAACCTGCTGGACGAACTCGGAATAAGCGAAATGGAACAGAAGGCACTCCAGGGGCTAACCATCCAGGACGATACCGGAATGATCGACTCCTCTTTTCGGAAAAAGTGGGAGAAAAGGGGCGTGATAATGGCCCCGATGGAAGAGGCAATACGGGAGTACCCGGAAGCACGGGAGAGGTTCACCCAGCTATACGACCCGGGAGAAAGCAAGCTTGCGGCCTACCATACCGCGGTATGGAACGGCGGCGTCTTCCTCTGGATCAAGGAAGGGGTCAAGGAAGAAATCCCGCTCCACCTTTTCTTCCTGATCCAGCAGGAGGCTCTGGCTCAGGCACCGCACATAGTGATATTCGCCGAACCCCACAGCGAGATCAAGTTGATCGAGGGCTGTACGTCGCCCATTCTATCCCGCCATTCGCTTCACCTGGACATGACGGAAGCCTACATTGGCGAAGGGGCAAAGGTCGACCTGACGGTCCTGCAAAACTGGCCGGAATACGTCCACACCCGACCGACTCAAAGGGGTAAGATAGCGAAAAACGGGGAGCTATCGATAACCTCCGTCGGTCTCGGGCCGGGGAAGTCGAACATCACCGATCCCCGGTACTGGGTTGAGGACGGAGGCCGGGTCGAAATCAACAGCATTATCATGACGAAAGAGGATTCCCACGTCGACCTCGGGGGAAAGATCTACCTCGAAGGGGAAGGGTCGACTGGCATCAACAACAGTAAAGCAGTCATAATGGACGAATCAAAGGTCATCACTCGCGGCACCATAAATGCCAGGAATTCGAGAACAAAGGGTCATATAAGCTGCGACGCCCTGGTCATGGAGGACGGAGCCTCCATGGAGACGTACCCCGGACTCTCCTCTCAGGTCGACGACGCCGAACTGTCACACGAGGCAGCCATCGGTAAGATAAAAGAAGAAGAGCTATTTTACCTGATGAGCCGGGGGCTGGACGAGGACGAAGCCACTCAGCTGATCGTTCAGGGCTTCATCGAGCCGGCGATAGAGGACCTGCCGGAGGAATACCTCTCGGAAATAAGGAAAATAATCGAGCTATCCGTTCGCGGAGAAATGTAACGAACAGACTCGAAATCTCCAATAGGAACGGCAGTCATCCCGGAGTCAACTGGTCACACGTCTTGACCCAACTGGCGCCGCCGCGGACTGATCCGCTGGTCGTATAAACTAAATTACATCCCGCAAAAGGATCTAGCAAACTTGATAGAAGGGGCGAGGGTTTTTATAATTTCCCTACTATTAGGTTAACCTAAATATAGATCCAACCAGGAGAAAATGGCAAGTAAGAGCCTTGAAGACTACTTAGAAACCATCTACAACTCGCTCAACCGCCGAGGTCACGCCAAGACAAACGAGATCGCCAAAGATCTCGACGTCAAAGATCCTTCCGTCACGGAAATGTTCCAGAAGCTGGAGAGGGACGGTTACATAAACTATCGGAAGTACGAGGGCGTTACCCTGACCGACAAGGGACGGGAGATAGCAAAGGGGGTCTCGGAAGTACACGAAAACATGAGAAAGTTTCTGGAAATGCTTCAGGTATCTCGGGACCAGGCCGACGAGGACGCCTGCAAGGTAGAACATACTTTGAGCGAGGAATCCATTACCCAACTCAGTCGTTTTATCGAGTTCGTCGAGGGGTGCCCGGACGAGGAAGCCAGATGGCTGCAGCACTTTTACTATTATTCGGAACACGGGGAATTTCCGGACGAGTGTTTTGAAGAAAATAGAAAAGAGAAAAAAAGCGAGGGTTAGACCTTACGATGACCTTGTCCAATTTGAATTCAAATCAAAGAGCCAGAGTAATTGGGATAACGGGAGGATCGAAGTTGCAACAGAAGTTGGCTTTGCGGGGGATATCGGAAGGTGAAAACCTCAAAGTCATCTCAACCAGGGGCCCGGTAACGGTAAAAGTGAATGGAAACATAGTAACGATCGGCCGGGGCATGGCCCGAAAGGTAAAGGTGCGTCAGAGTTGAAAAAAATCAAAAGTAAGAAGTTGTCAGACCTCAATTACGGCCAGAAAGCCTTGATAACAGAAATAGAACCAGGTTTGAAGCGTAGGCTGGTCCCCCGGGGCATCAGGGTCGGAAAGGAGATCCGGATGGACACCAAACAACCGATAAACGGGCCGGTAGTCGTTACGATTGGTAAATCAACTACGTCCCTCGGTCTTAACCTGGCAAAACAAATTACAGTCGAGGTGAAGGATGACGATTCTGCTGATGGGTCACCCTAACGTGGGTAAGAGCGCAGTTTTTAACAGGCTCACCGGTGCAAATATTACCGAATCGAACTACCCCGGAACTACGGTAGATTATACCGAGGGCTACGCTTTGATTGACGGAGACGAAGTAAAAGTAATTGACGTACCAGGAACCTTCTCCACTGAACCAAGGGACGAAGCGGAGAAGGTGGCCATGGAGATTCTGGAGAGCCACGAGGACGCTACAGTAGTGGCAGTTCTCGACGCCACAAAGGTCGAGAGAGGACTCTACCTGGCTTTCGAGATCCTGGAAAAGGGTTACCCGCTCGCTATAGCGATCAACATGTGGGACGATGCCGAGAAGCAGAACATAAGTATAGACGCCGGGGGTTTAGAAAGAATACTTGGGGTCCCGGTCGTCCCGACCGTGGCGATAAGCGGAGAAGGAATATCCGAACTGACCAGCAGGATTCCCGATGCTTCCTCAGTAGACGTCGAAGAACTGACGAAGAGAATAGAGGAGCTATAAGTGAAACTCGACACCGAAAGACGATGGGAACTGATAGATAAGGTCGCCCGGGAAACCGTGGAATACGGGGCCGAAAAAACGACAATTACGACAGTACTCGCGGAGTTAACGGTAAAACCGCTTACCGGAATTCCTTTTGCCGTCGCCGTCCTGTACGGTTTTTGGGCCTTCTTTAACGCCTTTGCCGGTTTCTTCACCGATGGTTTTTTCGTCCTTCTTTTCGACGAGCACTGGTTACCGTGGCTCCAGCGGGTGTTTCCGCTTGAAGGTTCCTGGCTTTATTACGTATTCGTCGGGGAGCCGGGGGCTCAGAACTCCTTCGAGGCCTTTGGTATATTGACCAGCGGACTCTTCGTGGCGCTGGGCGTCGTCTTTCCCGCAATAGTTGCATTTTACCTCGTTATCACGATACTGGAGGATTCCGGCTACATGCCCCGTCTGGCCGTCCTGGTCGATACGGTTCTCCATAAAATTGGCTTGCACGGATTTGCAGTCGTACCGATGATCCTATCGCTAGGCTGCAACGTTCCCGGAGTAGCCTCGACGCGAACCCTGGAAACGAAGAAACAGCGGTTTATGATGATGGTTCTCCTATCCATATTTATTCCCTGCGGGGCCCAGATAGGCGTCATGCTTTCCCTGATCCCCGAGTACTTTGGTTACATCATGCTTTACCTCCTGGCCGGTTTCTTTCTCTTCGGCTACCTGCTGGATAGAATAATCCCCGGGAAGTCCCCGGAAATCATGACGGACGTACCGCCGTTCCGGTTACCGACCATCTCCAACGTAACGAGAAAGCTCGGCGTTAAGGTCAAGGGATTTCTGACGAACGCCATCCCCTTCGTCCTGCTCGGCGTCGGGCTGGTTAACCTCCTCTACCTGGGCGGCGTGATTTCCCGGGTTTCGAACTTTCTTGCTCCAGTTATTACCGGGTGGTTCGGTGTTCCCAAGGAGACCGTCGCACCGCTGATTGCCGGATTTCTCCGGAAGGACCTCGCAGTGGCCCAGCTTACCGCCATTCAGATGTCCAACTTCCAGCTGATTACCTCCGTAGTACTGATTTCCATTTACTTCCCCTGCATAGCGACGTTCTCGATGATCATCAAGGAAGGAAGGCGGAGCGGAGGCGTGGTAAGGGTGCTCGGCGGGAGCCTGTTAACCCTGGCGGTCGTCGTATTCCTCTGGGGCGGCCTGCTTCACCTGATCGGAATACTTCTGGGGGTGGCATAAGGTGTCGAAAAGGGTCTTTTCCTCCTTGCTTGGGTTCATTGGGTTGCTGACCGGGATTCCCGGTTTGCTCGAAATAATGCTATCGCTAACGGGATCAAGTTTCACCTGGGGAATTATTACGTTCACCGGTGAATTCGTCCTCTGGCGCGGCCTGATCCTGACCGCTTCCGGCGCCCTGTTTCTGATCGCGATAAGCGAAGGAAACCCGGTACAAAAAAGAGCCCAGGCAGTTCTGGCCAGCCTGATGATCTGGATCGTCGGGGGAATGGAAATTCTGTCGATCGTATTGAGTTCGATACCCGGCGAAGGCACAAGGTGGCTAACCACGCTCCAGGGTTTCATCTCAAGCTATCAGGAACCGGTAATTCCGTCCATACTCTTACTACCCCTCACGCTGGGATTGGTCCTGTTAATCTATCGGGACGGGAGTAAAAATGAAGCAAAAGAATAGACTGCTAACGCTGCTGAAGGAAGGGAAGACGCTGGACGAGTTGACCGACCTGCTCGAAATGAGGAAGCCGACAATAAGGGCCATGGTGGAACAACTGGCCCACGAAGGCTCCCTCCAGGACGCGAACTGTGAATCGGACTGTAACTTCTGTCCTTACGGAGGGACCTGTGGCGGGTCTTCCGGGAGAGAAAAACTTTACGTGGTAAACGAGGAGAAGGAAGAGGGATGATTTCCGAAAAATAATCGATATAGTATTCCCGGCGGGGTAACGAG
>CAZYCI010000004.1:0-8841 GCA_964645955.1 uncultured Thermotogae bacterium | reverse complement strand
AAGAGGGATGATTTCCGAAAAATAATCGATATAGTATTCCCGGCGGGGTAACGAGGAGCTTTGGTGACAACCGTCGTCAAAATCAACCTGGAACCCTAACCCTGATTGACTACACTTTTTCGGTTTAAAATCACGTCCCCAAAAACTAGGCTTATTTTAATACTGCATTTTGGTACTGCCCAAAACGATCATTACTTTTGCAACTGGATACTTAGTTCGTACACTTCAATTGTTCCCGGAAATAAATGTACCGAGTCGTGAAACCAAACCAAAAAAGAATGAAGCGGTGATTTTTCCGAATGAGCCAAAAAAGTTGGAGTAATTTGACCCCGGACGACGTATTCGAAAAGCTGTCGACTTCCCCCGAAGGATTAACCAAGGAAGAAGCGGAATCTCGATTGGAGAAGTACGGGAAGAACGAACTCGAGGAAGGAGAGGAAGTTTCCCCCTTAAAGCTTTTGCTGGAGCAATTTTCCGACTTCCTGATCCTGATCCTTCTGGTCGCCGCCACGTTATCCCTGGTTCTTGGTCACCAGGTGGATTTTTACCTGATCATATCCATCGTCATCGGTAACGGTATTTTTGGCTTTATCCAGGACTGGAAAGCAGAACAATCAATTCGAGCCTTAAAAGAGATGGCTTCACCTGACGCCACGGTATACCGGAACGGCCGGGCAAAAGAAGTCCCCCGGGAGGAGGTAGTACCCGGCGACGTTATAGCACTGGAACAGGGGTCGGCGGTCCCGGCGGATGCTCGGTTGATCGAAGAGGAGAGCCTGAAGGTGGACGAATCTGCATTGACCGGGGAAAGCGAACCGGTAAAAAAGAACCTGGACGCCGTGGAAGCGGGAACCGATCTGGCGGAGAAGACCGATCTGGTCTTCAAGCAAACAAACGTGGTGCGCGGTAGAGGCAAGGCGATCGTCGTCTCGACGGGCATGGATACTGAAATCGGCAAGGTCGCCCAGAAGCTGCAGGAAGTGGAGAAAGAGCTTACGCCCTTCCAGAAGGAAGTAAACAAGCTCGGCAAGAGGCTGGGGATCGTGTTGCTGACCATCTCGGCACTTATAATCCCGATTTCTATTTTGGTCCACGGGATTGGCTGGTTAAACGCCTTCCTTACTGCGGTGGCTCTGGCAGTTGCCGCCATCCCGGAGGGTCTACCGGCGGTGGTCACGCTTGCCCTGGCCATGGGCACCAGAAAGATGGTGGATAGAAACGTACTGACGCGAAGGTTGACGGCAGTAGAGTCGCTCGGCTCGGTTGATACCATTTGTACGGACAAGACGGGTACTTTGACGGAAAACGAGATGACGGTGCGTCGGATATACGCCGGAGGAAGAAATCTGGATCTATCAAAATTGGATTTGGATTCCGACCACGAAGAAGAAAGTGAAGAGGAGCTATTGCTACGGGCCGGCGCCCTCTGCAACGACGCCGAGGTTCGAGAAGACGGTAACCGCGGTGACCCTACCGAGGTTGCCCTAATTAAATCAGCAAAGAAAGCCGGTCTAGATACCGATAGCCTCGAATCCGAGCACGAGCGTGTCCGCGAGGTACCGTTCTCCTCCGAGCGGAAGAGGATGACCACCGTTCACAGGCAGGACGGTCAACTCACCGCTTACTCCAAGGGTGCACCGGAAATCATCCTGGAGAGGAGTGATAGCTACCGGGAGGGCGGCGAGGTCAAACCGCTGAACGAAGAAAAACGCGGGGAACTGCGGAACAGGATAGACGGAATGGCGGAAGACGCCCTGCGAGTTCTGGCCTTTGCCACAAAGAACCTGGAAACAGGTGATCCGACCGGGAAAAGCGAGGAGGAACTCGAGTCGGGCCTGACTTTCCTCGGGCTACAGGGAATGCTGGATCCGCCGAGAGAAGAAGTAAAGGACGCCATATCCGCCTGCAGGCACGCCGGGATCAGGACCGTCATGGTCACCGGGGACAACGCCTTAACTGCAAAAGCAATTGGGAGAAAACTTGGCTTTACCGGTGAAGTAGTCACTGGCAGCGAACTGGACGAGCTATCGGAGGATCAGCTGCGGGATAAAATACCGGAGGCCGACATTTACGCTCGGGTTTCACCCTCTCATAAGTTGAAGATCCTCAACCTGATTAAGGAGCAGGAAGGCCAGGTCGTAGCGATGACCGGTGACGGCGTGAACGACGCTCCGTCCCTAAAGCGTTCCGACGTCGGAGTCGCCATGGGAATCCGGGGCACGGACGTCGCCAAGCAGGCTTCGGACATAGTGCTGCTCGACGACAACTTCGCCTCAATCAAGGAAGCCGTTTCCGAGGGTCGAGCGATATTCGATAACATAAGGAAGTTCGTCTCCTTACTGCTTTCTGGCAACCTGGCGGAGGTCCTTTCCGTATTTATCGCTTCACTGGTCGGGCTCGGTTTACCGCTGACCGCGCCGATGCTGCTCTGGGTTAACCTGTTGACCGACGGCCTGCCGGCAGTAGCTCTTGGAGCGGACGGCAAATCCGCCGGGATTATGGACAGGCAACCCCGGGAAAAAGGGGAGGGCGTCATCAATACTCACATGATCTACGTGATCCTGGGCATAGGACTAAGTTTGACCACCCTGATACTATTTTCCTTCAATCACTTTCTCCCCAATATGGCCCTGGCGAGGACAGTTGCCTTTACCGAACTGGTGTTAATCGAGTTGGTCGAGATATGGCCAATCAGGAAGATCTTTGGCCAGCCAATTGAGCGGAATAACTGGCTCCGACTGGCCGTAGTCTCATCGATACTGCTCCAGTTCGTCGTAATATACAGTCCTTTAAATAGTTTCTTCGGGCTCGTTCCGCTGGGTCCGTATGCCTGGGCGGTAGTAATCGCGGCTGTACTTATATTTGGCCTGTTCATCTGGCTCTACGTAAAGTTTGGAGAAGAGGTGCTGGGCCTGGAAAACTGAGTCTCACACCAGCTTTTTTACCGTTTTCTTCTAAATGGTTTCCCCGGAATCCAGGGACGAGATGATTCCGGGGATTTTTCTTTAAATATCCTTTACACTTTCTTCATATCCCTCGGTTAAGGTATAATTAGTAAAGTCAACTACGCAAATTAGGGGGTAATAATCCATGAAAAGGCAGATCACCAGCAAGTTTTTGCTTTTGTTTGCAGTTCTACTTTCAATCGGACTGGTCGGGAGCGGGGCTCTGGCAGTCACCGGAGAGGAATCGGATCCCGCAGCGTCCCAGCAAACGGCAATTACCAGGGCAGCTGAGAAAGTCGGCCCTGCGGTAGCAAGAGTCGAAGTAACTAAATCAATATCTCAGAGAGCGCCCTCGAGCTTCTTTAACGATCCATTCTTTCGGTACTTCTTTGGCGAACCGCCTCAGGGGGAGGAAAGACAGGTCGAGTCCCTCGGTTCCGGGTTTGCGATAAGCTGGAAGGGGAAGAAGTACGTTTTGACCAACGAACACGTAGTCGCCAATGCACAGGAGATAAAGCTCGTGTTCAAGGACGGGCAAACCTATAAGGCGGAAGTAATCGGCAAGGACGCGATGATCGACATAGCTGTTCTCGAGATCACCGGAAACGGTGACCTGGCGGATATTCCCACGGTAGAACTCGGCAACCCGGAAGAGACTCCGGTCGGCTCCTGGGTCGTCGCAATCGGTAATCCGGAAGGCTTTGAGAACACCGTGACGGCGGGAGTACTTAGTGCCAGGAACAGGACCATCCCGAAACCAAACAGCGACGAGAGCTACCAAAACCTGCTCCAGACGGATGCGGCAATCAACCCGGGAAACTCCGGCGGACCTCTAGTTAACACCAATGGCGAAGTCATCGGGATAAATACGGCAATCATCAGGCAGAACCGTCAGGGGGTTCCGCTGACCGGTCTCAACTTTGCCGTGTCTATCGATTCGGTCCAGAAGGTACTGCCGGAACTGGTAAGCGAAGGTGAAGTCACCAGGGCCTGGCTGGGAGTCTGGTTCCAGAGCGTCACGCCCGAGATGGGAGAAAAATTCGGTCTGGAAAACGGAAATGGCGTCCTTATCTCGGAAGTAATTAAGGATTCTCCGGCGGACAAGGCAGGATTAAAGGCGGGAGACATAATAGTAGCACTAAATGGAAACAAAATAGCAGGCAGTTCGGAGTTCCAGGGGGAAATCATGTACCGCGACGTGGGGGAGAAGATCGAACTGACTCTGCTCAGGGAAGGAAACAGGCAGACGGTTTCGGTAACTTTGGGAAAGAAGACCGACGACGGTACGGAACCCGGAACGGAAACCGACACCTATACCGATCAGGACTTTGGCTTCACTCTCGAGGAAAACTCGGCCCGGATAAGGGAGGAATATAACCTTTCAGTGGAATCGGGCCTCGTAATCACGGAAATGGAAGGGAGCGGAAACGTCGAAGGTATCCAGGTCGGAGACGTTCTGCTTCAAGCTGGAAAAAACAACGTAAACCTGGTTACACTGAAGTCTATAGAAGACTGGAAATCAGTAACGGAGGGCCTCGGCGAAAACGAAACTTTACTTGTCCGAGTGATTCGCGGGGATAGCTACAGGTGGATGACTTTAACCCCATAACTATAGCTCAAAATAACGGGAAGTCCGGGTATAATTCCGGGCTTCCCGAACCTATGATTAACTTGATAAAATGAAAAGAACCATACTGGTAGTTGACGACGACGAGGACCTGGTTGACCTGTTGAAGAACTACCTGGAGAAGGACGGTTACAAGGTACTAACTGCTTACGACGGTCAGTCGGCACTTAACCTCTTCCGTCTGAGAGACGTAGACCTCATCGTCCTCGACCTGATGTTGCCCAAGGTCAGTGGGTTGAACGTATGTCGGGGCGTGAGGAACGAATCCCAGACGCCGATCATTATGCTTACGGCAAAATCGGAAGAAGAGGATAGAATCAAAGGTCTCGACCTTGGAGCCGACGATTACGTAACTAAACCATTCAGTCCGGGAGAACTTCTGGCCAGAATTAGAGCAGTCCTGCGCCGGGCTTCGGAAGATGGCCCCTCGGAAGTTAGCCACGGAAGCTTAACCGTAAACTTTGAATCCCATAAAGTCCTGCTTGACGGAGAAGAGGTCGACCTGACGCCAACCGAGTTCGACATCCTATCCACGCTGGTAAAACAGCCCCGTCGCGTTTTTTCACGGCCCGACCTGATCCACGCCGCACTAGGTTACGGCTACGAAGGGTTCGAAAGGACGATAGACGTCCATATAAAGAACATCAGAAAAAAGATAGAACCGGATACGGAGGACCCCAGGTACATAAAAACTGAACACGGAGTGGGTTATAAATTCGCCCCTCCGACCTCCGACGATCAACTAGAAGAGAATGTTCAGTAGTTTACGAATCAAACTGCTGGCCAGCTTCTTTCTCGTCATTGCCATCGCCGTTGGAACTATATCTTACATAGCTTCCAATACCGCCATAAACCAATTCGATCGCTACGTAAGCCGGGACCAGGCCGAACGCTACCAGCGACTCGCCCTCACCTTTTCCAACTACTATCGTTACAATGGTGGCTGGGAAGGGGTATCGAGTCTATCCGACAACATTGCTGAAGTCTATGACGAAAGGATCCTTCTTACCGACCCGGACGGAAAAGTGATTAGCGATACGGAAGGAAAGCTCGTGGACTCCACCGTTTCCGGTGACTGGTCCAACAAATCAGTAACCATCAACCTGGGAGATTACCCGGTCGGAAAGATATTCATAAAGACAAGGAAGCGCTCTCCCCTGCAAAATACCTTCATTAACTCGGTCAACAAATCGGTGGTAACAGGAGGGTTAATCGCCGGTTTAACCGGGATCGTGCTAGCAGTCCTTTTCTCCCGGAATTTACTAAAACCGATAAAGGAACTGACCCGAGCAACGAACGAAATGAAAGAAGGTGATCTGAACCAGAGGGTCGACACCTCTTCGGGAGGCGAAATAGGTAAGCTTGGAGAGGCATTTAATTCCCTGGCAAAGCGGTTAAAAGAACAGAAGACGCTGAGAGAGGAAATGGTCAGCGACGTTGCTCACGAACTACGCAACCCGCTTTCGAACATCCAGGGTTACCTGGAGGGACTGAAGGAAGGGATGGTCGAACCAAGCGAGAAAGTTTTCGAGTCACTCCATCAACAATCACTGGTCCTGAAAAGGCTTGTAAACGACCTGAGGGACGTAAATCGGGCAAGGGCGGGACAGCTCGAGCTCGACAAAAAGAACGTAGTTCTCGAGGACATAATCGACAGGGAAGTCAAGGTGGCCAAAAATACCGCGGAACGAGAGGGAATCGCCATCGAAGAGGACCTGGGGGAACCGACGCTCGTCCGGGCCGACCCAGAAAGAATTTCTCAGGTTATTCGCAATTTGCTGGATAACGCCTTAACCCATACTCCTTCCGGAGGCGAAATCGAGGTCACGGTATCGAATAACTCCGACGAGGCAAAGGTCACGGTCTCGGACGACGGGAGTGGAATTCCGGAAGAAGAGTTACCCCACATATTCGACAGGTTCTATCGAGTGGACAAATCACGATCACGCGGCACGGGAGGCACCGGTCTGGGCCTTACCATTGCAAAGGAAATTGTCGAGTCTCACGGTGGAAATATATTCGTCGAGAGCGAAGTCGGTGAAGGGACAAGGTTCGAATTCAGCCTGCCTACCAAAAGCCAGGAGCAGGGAAACCGACCCTCGCCTGCATAAGCCGCAACACTCCGGATCGTTAACGGCCCAACCAGTTAAATATTTCTTAAACGAGGGGTTGACTAAAAAGGGGGAATTGAGTAAACTTTTTCTGCGTTAGCAGTCATCATACAAGAGTGCTAATTAAGGTTATTTAAGACAATATCAACACCAACAAAAAGAGAGGAGGTAAGCAGCATGGATATCAAACCTTTAGGAAGAAGAGTTCTGGTACAGGAAGTAGAAGAGGAGGAGGAAGAAGAAGTTACAGAAGGAGGCATAGTCCTTCCGGACAGTGCCAAGTCGGAAGACAATTACATCAAGGCCGAGGTACTCGCAGTAGGTACTGACGACAAAATCGAGGTAGAAGTTGGGGACGAAGTCATACTTTCAAGCTACTCCGGAACGGAAATCGAGGTCGACGGGGAAGAAATGAAGATTTTAAAGAATAACGACATTCTCGCCAAGATCGAATAACCAAATTCAGGAGGTCAATAAAAAATGGCAAAAGAAGTAAAATTTCACGAGGACGCACGAAGAGCACTGCAGGAAGGGGTTAACCAGCTTGCTGACGCAGTAAGGATCACTCTTGGTCCGAGGGGAAGAAACGTAATACTTGACCAGGACTTTGGTGCTCCCGACATCACGAATGACGGAGTAACCATAGCCGAAGAGCAGGAGTACAAGGACAAGTTCGAGAACATGGGCGCACAGCTCGTCAAAGAGGTAGCAAGCGAGACCAACGACGCAGCCGGTGACGGAACTACCACGGCCACGATTCTCGCCCATGCAATTCTGGAAGAGGGTTTCAAGAACGTCGCCGCAGGCGCTAACCCGGAATACCTGAAACAGGGCATCAAGAGGGGTACGGAAAAGATAGTCGAGGAGCTCAAGGACAAGAGCAGGGAGCTATCCGACAAAGAAGAGACCGCTCAGGTAGCCACGATCTCCTCCGACGACGAGGAAATCGGTCAGATTATTGCCGATACCATGGAAGAAGCCGGTGAGGACGGAGTAATAACGGTCGAGGAATCAGAAGGAATCGAGACTTACTACGAGCTCGTCGAAGGTATGCAGTTCGACCGGGAATACCTCTCACCCTACTTCGTTACCGATTCCGAGAACATGGAAGTAGACCTCGAGGACCCGTACATCCTTATCACCGATCAGGAAATAAAGAACGCCCAGGACTTCGTACCGGTTCTCGAGAAGATCGCTCAGACTGGCGATCCTCTGCTCGTTATAGCGGACGACGTCGACGGCGAAGCACTGACCACGATGGTCATCAACAAGATCAAGGGGACGCTGGACAGCGTCGCAGTCAAGGCACCTGGCTTCGGTGACCGCAGGGACGAACAGCTGGAAGACATTGCCACGCTAACCGACGGTCAGCTCATAGCTGAGGACCTCGGCATGGACGTCAGCGACTGCACCGTTGACATGTTAGGTAAGGCCGAAAGAGTAAGAGTTACCGACGAAGACACCACCATCATCGGTGGCAAGGGCTCTGCCGAAGCGATCAAAGGCAGGGTGGACAAGATCGATAACCAGATAGCCGCCAGTGACTCCGACTACGACAGGGAAAAACTTGAAGAAAGAAAAGCCAAATTGGTCGGCGGAATCGCCGTAATCAAGGTCGGTGCTGCTACTGAAACCGAACTGGACGAAAGGAAAACAAGGATGGAAGACGCCCTGGAAGCAACGCAGGCCGCAGTCGACGAGGGTATCCTGCCCGGCGGTGGCATTACGCTGCTTCGAGCTGCTGAGAGCATAGACGAACTCGACCTCGAAGGAGACAAAGCAGTTGGTGCCAAGATCCTGAAAAAGGCAGTCAAGGAACCCGTGAAACAACTGGCAAGCAATGCAGGCCACGAAGGCTCCATCATAGCCGAGCGTCTGCTCGAGAAGGACGAAGGGGTCGGATTCGACGTCGTAACTGAGGAATACACCAACATGGTAGACGCGGGAATTATCGATCCGACCATGGTTACGAGGTCAGCAATCCAGAACGCCGCTTCGGTAGCCAGCATGCTGCTGTCTACGGACGCCCTGGTAGTCGATGAAGAGGATGACGACGACGGAGGCGGCTCTCCCGGCGGCGGTGCCCCCGGCGGTGGCGGAATGCCCGGCGGTGGCGGAATGCCCGGCGGTGGCGGAATGCCCGGCGGCATGGGAATGT
>CAZYCI010000003.1:0-44688 GCA_964645955.1 uncultured Thermotogae bacterium | reverse complement strand
CTTGCGGATTTAGAGTGTCAAGTAAGTGCTGGAGGGCACTCTCGGCTAATTTTGGCAGAGAAGAGCGCCCAACCTTGGTTGATGAACGCCCTTCTTAAGTACAATTCTGGGTAGAAACCTAAAGTGCTTCCGTGTTTTTCTCTATTTCTGCTTCTTCCTTTGCTTTGTTCAGCCAGTTCTGCCACATCTGGCTGCTTTTCTGGGTTTTTAAGTTTTCTCGTATCTGCTCACTTACCTCTTCCAGAGGTTTCACCTTACCTTCCTGGTCGGTAAAACTATTCTTGTTGCTTTCGTAGTAACTGGAGATTTCTTCCTCGGATACACTGGGTTCACCGATTACCTCGTTTCTCAGCTCCTGACGTCTGAGACTGCTTCTTATCTGAGCCTTCAGGTCTTCCATGGAGCTATTTTGATTGTTCTTGAGGTAATCCGCCAGGCTTTTTTCGTCGCTAAACTGGTCGTTGTTGGAGATTATGTTATCAATTTCCTTCTGTACTTCCTCCCTGCTTGCTTCGATACCCAGCTCTTCTATTTTCTGATTTTGTAATTCCTGTTCGATAAGTCTGTCCAGTACGTATTTCCTGTACTCAGTCAGGAAAGAGTTCCCGGACTCGCTTGTCATTAGGAACTGGGCAAAACTTCTGTATTGCCGGGAAAGCGTCATTAATATCGGATAGATCTGGGCCGACTGGGAGAGTTGCTGGTCCGTGATCTCCGATCCGTTAACCGTTGCCACCACTGTTTTCCCGTTATCCTGGGTTCCCTCCGCTCCTCCGTTTTGAGCCAAGATTGCAACTGAAGGGGTAACCAGTAGAAGGGCTATTCCAAATACCAGTAAGCTTCTCTTGCTTACGTTCACCTAAATCACCTCGTACCTCAATTGTTGGGGATGGGTTTAACTAATGCAACTGAGCGGTTTTACCCGGTTATTATCCCTTTTAAAACTCCCTATCTTAACTATCCTCTAAAAAAGGCTGGGACAGAGAAAAATTCCTTATCTCACCGGGGCTTCTTGGCCCTCTTACGGGTTCACCGTTTTTAACCCTGACTTCAAGCCGGGGTGCCGAGGATCCTCCACAGCTGGAACACTCCTCCTCGGAGGTATCCCAGTGTTTTACCTCCCTGTTTCCACAATCATTACAGACGTAAAGCTGTTTTGCACCGGATCGTTTACCCCTCTTTGCCGTTGGCTCACCTTCGGCTTCAACTATGTCAAGGGAAAAATCTACGACGGGTGAGTTCGAAATGGCCGTTCCGACTCCGTAAGCATCGGCAACTTCGTTTAACTCCGGGATACTTTCCTCGTCGAGACCGCCGGAAACGAGTATCTTGACGTCTTCAAAACCGTGCAAATCAAGTTCCCATCTGACCTCTCTGGCAATTTCCAGCATGTTCCCCCGCCTTGAAGACGGGGTGTCCAGTCGAACTGCATCAAGTCCCTCAATTAGGTCCGCGTTTTCCAGAGCTTCAAATTTTTCGTCACCAAAGGTATCTACCAGAGCGACCGTGTCTACTTCCTCGCCAAACGATTCCTCGAACATTCCCGTAGCAGTAGTCGAGTCCTCGAGTAGCAGGATTAAGGCGTGAGGAATGGTTCCTACCGGTTCGAGTCCGAGCTGACGCGCAGTCTTGCTGACCGCCACGCCGTCACAGCCGCCGATATAAGCACTTCTGCCTATCATAGGTGCAATTGCGGGATGCATCCGGCGGGACCCAAAATGGTATACTGGCTTTCTTTCTGCCGCCTCTTTGACGGCCCTTGCTTTTGTTGCAATACCACTCGACTGACAGATAAAACCGAGCAAGGGAGTTTCCAGCACGGAAAAATCCCTGTACCCACCTTCAATCATCATAATTGGTTCGTAAGGCAGAAATACGCTGCCCTCCCGGAGGGCGTGGACGGTAAGATCGGTGCCGGAAAATAGTTGCTCAACCTCGTCCATGCCGGTAAATACCCCGGGTCCCTTTCCGGGAACCGATTTAGTTCTCACTTCCATTCTTACGTTTTTATCGATATCGTTTTCTTCAAGTATTTTTCGTGACCGTTCGAAGTATACGTCGGTAATTTTTCCTTCTTTTATTTCTTTTTCGGATGCTACGTTAAAAATATTTACCCCCTTAAGAATTCAGGTTAGGATAGCCGTGGCTAATTCCCTTCTTCCGTTCCCTTTTCTTCGACTTCCGACGGACCGAGAGGTTCTTCGCCAACCATTCCAAGGTACTTGTCCAGCGAGCGTCTTACCAGTTCTGATATCGGAAGCCCCGTCTCTCGCGATAGTTCCTGTAACTTCTTATGCTGTCTTTCAGTAATAGTCCAGTTTACCCTGCGCATTTGTGGAATTATATAGAAGTTCCGACCGTTCTTCCAACTGGCGGACTTTAGTTCGATGGTTTTGCCCATGGTTCTCCAATGGGCCCGAAGTTGCTATTTTATAGTATTTTTGAAACGAATCCGTATGGTTTATTTCGGTTATACACAAGGAAAGCGACCTGGATAATAGGTGGAAGGCTGTAGTTAGAAAGCTGGGACGTTATGTACTAGAATTACTGAAAAGACGTTCTAGGTGCCCAAGATGAAGAAAATACTAGCTTACTTAAAGAATACTTTTATAAATGGTCTGCTCGTAATCTTGCCTCTGAGCATTACATTCTACGTTCTATGGCTTATTTATAAGACCGTATTGCGGTTCACTGGGGAAGGTTCGGAGCTGGGCAGGCTCATTGCTGACTTCCTTCAACTAACCATTGGTAGAGAATGGTTCCCGGGTATAGGTGCGATACTGACGTTGCTTCTGGTATTTCTCGTCGGCCTGATTACGAGGATATACGTGGGAAGGAAGGTTTACTCTCTTATGGACAGGATCATTGGGTCGACACCCGTAGTCAACAAGATGTACGTAACCCTGAAACAGATCACCAATGCGGTTTTGAGCAGCGAATCCAATACTTTTCGTGACGTGGTAATGTTCGAGTTTCCCCGTAAGGGTAGTTACGCCGTGGGATTCGTCACTAACGAGAATCTGGGTGAAATAGAAGAAATAATTGGAAAGGACGTAGTGGCCACCTTTATTTTTACAACCCCCAACCCTTTGAGTGGAAAGACGCTGTTTATTCCAAGAGAAGACCTTACTTATCTTGATTTGACGGTGGAAGAGGGGTTGAGGTTGGTCCTATCGATGGGGATTGTAATCCCATCTAAGCTCCTCGATAATAAGGTCGGACCAAAGGTTACCGGAGAGGAGTAAAAATGCCGCTATTTAGAGACGAAGAATATCTCAGAGTGGATTTTGAGGAAGAAGAGGAGAAGGACGAGGCATTGTGGGTGAAGTGTAAATCCTGCGACAAGCTGATTTTTAAGAAGAAGCTCCAGGAGAACAACCACGTCTGTCCGAACTGTGGCGCTTACTTCTTCCTTACGGCAAAGGAAAGGATAAAGAGTTTGACCGACGAAAACTCATTCGAGGATAAAACCAAGCGGATCGAGTCCGACGACCCGCTCGAATTCGTGGATTCACAGGAGTACGGAGAGAGGATAGAAGAGAGCCAGACGGAAACGGGGATGTTTGACGCCATAATTGTCGGTACAGGAGCCGTCAAGGAACAGGAACTCGTTCTCGCTTCGATGGATTTCCGCTTTATCGGTGGTTCAATGGGTTCGGTTGTCGGGGAGCAGATCGTTACCGGAATCGAACTTGCCGCGGATAAGGAACTCCCCTACGTTCTGGTTAGTTCGTCGGGAGGAGCGCGAATGCAGGAAGGGCTGCTATCCTTGTTTCAAATGGTTAAGACCACTTCCGCCCGGGACTTGCTCTCCGAGGCGGGATTGCCGTTTATTTCCGTCATGACTTACCCCACGACCGCCGGCGTAGAAGCCAGCATAGCCAGCCTGGGGGACGTAATAATTGCGGAAAGAGGTGCCCTGATTGGTTTTGCCGGCAGGGACGTCATAGAACAGACGATCGGGGAAGAACTGCCTCAGGACTTCCAATCTAGTCAATTTGCACTGGAGCACGGTATCGTGGATTCCGTCGTGGAAAGGGATTCAATGCGAGACGAGATTGCGAGCATACTGGAGTTTTTCTAGATAACCATGAGTGAAGAACGAACTTTAGAAGAATTAGAAGAGCAGATAGACCGTCTGAAATCACTCGATTCCCGGAACGGGCTCGACCTTACCGAAGAAATAAATACCTTAACTGAAAAGCTGAAGGTCCGTAAAGAGGAACCTGAAGAAGAAAAGGACGAGTGGGACAAGGTAAAACTTGCCCGGCATCCGGATCGCCCTGACTCCGAGGATTACCTGGAATACCTGACTGATGATTTCTACCCTCTCCACGGTGATAGGTTACTCGGCGACGACAACGCCCTTAAGGGAGGTCTTGCTAAGTTCGAAGGGCAGACGCTCGTTGTAATTGCTCAGAGCAAGGGTGGTGACGCGGAACAGTCGCAAGAGACCAACTTTGGAATGCTCCGCTCGGAAGGCTACCGGAAGGCCAGGAGATTGATGAACCTTGCCGAAAGGTTTGACTTTCCCTTACTGACGATCATTGATACCCCAGGAGCCTATCCGGGTAAGGAAGCCGAGGAAAGGAATATAGGGGGTATGATTGCCAGGAGTATATCGAAAATGGTTTCCTTGGAGGTCCCCACCCTGGCTACCGTGATAGGCGAAGGGGGCAGTGGAGGGGCTATTGCCATTGGGGCTGCTGATAGGATACTTATGCTGGAAAATTCGATATATTCGGTAATTTCGCCGGAAGGAGCTGCGGCGATACTCTGGGGCGACCGCGACAGGGCGGACGATGCAGCTCGGGCATTGAAATTGACCCCGGAGCATGCCAGTGAATTAGGCGTTATAGACGAGATCGTCCCCGAGGGTAAAAAGGGGGCACACGTGGATTTCGAGACTACGGCCGATAACCTTTCCGAATCACTGTCGCACTGCCTCAAAGAACTCAAGGGCTACGATCGAGAAGAACTGCTGTCCCAGCGCCGCGAGAAGTACCGGGAAATAGGCAGTTACCGTAAAGTAGTTAAACAGAAGAAGGAAGAATAGATCAGACTTCAGAAACGATACCGGCAATCAACCTTCCCAGTTTTTTATTTGTTTTTTCGGTTACTTCCAGAACTTCTTCATGAGAGAGTTCTTCCTGTAATCCCGCCGCTTTGTTGGTCACAAGAGATATCGCCAGCACATCCATACCCGAGTGGTTTGCAGCTATGGTTTCGGGAACGGTAGACATGCCGACCAGATCAGCTCCAAGGTTCCTGAGCCCGGAAATTTCTGCCGGCGTCTCATAACTCGGCCCGGACGTCATGGCGTATACACCCTGTTTTAACTCGATTCCCTTTCCTTCTGCAACTTTTCTGGCAGTCGCCCTTAAATCTTCCGAGTAAGCGTGGCTCATGTCCGGGAAGCGGGGCCCGAACTCTTCCTGGTTTGAGCCTCTAAGCGGGTTGTCTCCGGAAAAGTTAATATGATCCGTTATCAGGCAAAGGTCTCCCGGAGAAAAGTTCCTGTTGATCCCACCGGCCGCATTGGTCATAAAAAGTTTCTCTACGCCGAGGCTATAGTGAGTTCTGACCGGGTAAATTACGTCTTCCCATGAGATCCCTTCGTACCAGTGCAGTCGTCCCTGCTGGATTAATACAAAAGTTCCTTCAATCGTCCCGGCAATAAACTTGCCCTCGTGACCCTCTACACTCGGTTCGGGAAAATTCGGAACCCGACTCCAGCTAAATTCGGCGTCAACTTCTACGAGCTCGCTCATCGTTTCGGAAAGTCCGGAGCCAAGAACCATACCAATTTCTGGTTTCTCCGAAATTTCTCCTTCAATGAACGCGGTACTTTCTTTAACTTCTTCTGGATTGTTCAAGTTTCCAACTCCTCCATTAATGTAATTCTGTTTTCCAGCCGCTTGAGTCCGGCTTTTATGGTATTTGATCTCGTTTCCGCAATACCTCTTACTTGCTGCAGCTCTTCCTTATCGGCCTTGAGGATATTTTCAAGATCTCCAAACCTATCGATCATTCTCTCAATTACTGAGTGTGGTAATCTCGGTATCTGGTGCAGCACCCTGTAACCGCGCGGCGTAAGGAACTCGTCGAGGTCTTCTTCCTCGTAGCCAAGAAGAGCCATAATGCGCTTCGTCGGAGGGGGAGTGTCGGAACACAATTCGACGATTTTTGACCGAATCTCCTCGTGATTGTCCTCCGGTTCCTTCTGGAAATCCTTGATCATGAATTCAAGATCTCGTTCTATCCCGACCATCATATTATCCAGCTGGCGGCCGGGTAGGGCTTTCTCCTCGCCCAGTTCGACGAACATTTTGAGGATTTCCTCCTTCAGCGTCAACATCTGGCCGATTTCCGACAGAGGATTTGCAACGTGAAACGGTAGCACGTTTCCGTCCAGTTCCAGCGCAGTCAGTTCCTGGAGCGCCTCATCGTAGTTGCTCCTGTATTGTTCCATGATCAGCAGTGCCTGGTTGACTTTGGACATGATTGTAGAGATCTCTCTCAGGATATACCTCTGATCCTTGAAGTAAAGAGTTACTCTGTTCCTGCGCTCCGAAATGGCGATGACCGGTATCTTCAATTGTTTGGCGGATTGTTCGGCGGCTTTATGTCTCGTGCCAGTCTCCTTGCTTTCTATGGAAGGATCCGGCGATAAGTGCGCGTTTGCGTAAGTGATCCTTTCCAGGTTGTCGTCCAAGACTATTGCCCCGTCCATTTTGGATAGCTCGCTAACCCGCTGTGAAGTTATTTCGGAATCAATCCTGAAACCCGTGGTAATCAGTTCCTCTACAGAATCCAGCGATGAAAGGACCAGCATGCCGCCATTGCCCTGTTCCACTATCCTATCTAAGGCATCTCTGAGCTTCGTCCCCGGGGCGGTTTTTTCGAGAAGTTCTTCAAGTGTATTAAAAGGCATATTACTCCTTTAGCTCAAGTTCGTTCAGTGCTTCTGAGACGTTTCCGACCGGTATGACCTCCAACTTCGAATCCAGCCCGTCAAGCGTCGGGTTGTTCTCGGGAACGACCGCTCTGGTATATCCGAGCTTTTCGGCTTCGTTGAGTCGTGACGCCAGGCTTTTTATCGGCCTCAGTTCGCCACTCAAGCCGACCTCGCCGATTGTTACGGTTTGACGCGGGACTTTAATCTCGTTTAAGCTTGAAATTATTGCCGCAATAACTCCCAGGTCGGCGGCAGTTTCTTCGATAGTAAACCCACCGATTACGTTAAGATAAATGTCGAATTCCTGCAAATTTATACCGAGCTGTTTCTGGATAACCGCGAAGAGAAGCGAAATTCGGTTATAGTCCAGACCCGTTGTCCGCCGCTGGGGGCTACCTCCAAAGTTGGAAGGTGTAACCAGGGCCTGTATTTCGGCAAGGATCGGCCGGGAACCCTCAACCGTACATACGGTAGTGGTCCCCTTTCCATCCGTACCTCCGTCCTTTTTGGCAAAGTACTGGGAGGGGTTCATTATTTCCTTCAAACCCGTTTCGGTCATCTGGAATAGGCCAAGGAGGCCCGTGGAACCAAACCTATTCTTTTCGGGCCGCAACAGCCTTACGTTGCTGTCGCGCTTGCCTTCAAAGTAGATCGTGGCATCTACCAGGTGTTCGATCGTCTTCGGACCGGAGAAATCGCCCGATTTGGTTATATGGCCGATGAGAATTATTGGGATTTCTTTCCTTTTACCGAGCCTGGTGAACTCACGGCCGAGTTCCCGGACTTGTTTCGTACTTCCGACGGAAGCGGAGCTATCAGGGCTTTTTAGCGATTGGATCGAGTCAACAATGACACAGACAGGATCGATTTTGTCCAGGTGATGGATTGATTTCTTTAGACTGCCGCCGCTATAAACTATCAGGTTCTCGGAGGATAGGTTTAACCGCTCTGCCCTCATTTTTAACTGTTTGGAGGACTCTTCTCCTGATACGTAGAGAACCTCGCCTTGACTGGCCAGGTTATTTGCGGCCTGAAGCAGGAGAGTGGACTTCCCGATACCGGGGTCGCCGCCGAGGAGAATTATTTCTCCGGGAATTAACCCACCGCCCAGAACTCGATCGAATTCCTCGATTCCGGTGGGTACCCGGTCCTTTGGGTCGAATGAAATTTCGGAGAGTGGGGTAGGAGACTCGTCGGTCAAAACCTCGTCGGTTTCAGTTTTTGAGCTCTCCTCCTCTTCTTCGAAAGCATCCCACTCCCCGCACTTCGGACACCGTCCAAGCCATTCGACTGAAGTGAATCCACAATTAGCGCACTTGTATGCCATTCACTATCAATCTCCGACACCGACGGTGCTCTTTTCGCTAACCCCCTCTAGTTCTATTTCGCCATTCTTGCTATCCACGTGAACTACGTCCTTGTCGGCAAAGTCGTCCTTGAGCAGGTGATCCGATACCTTGTTTTCTATCAGGCGTTCTATGGTTCTTCGCATCGGTCTGGCTCCGTATTTTGGGTCGTAACCCTTTTCGACAAGAATTCCCTTTGCGGACTCGGAGAGATCCAATTGAAGACCGTGTTTCTTTTGCAGCCTTTTGTCCAATCTATCCAGCATCAGGTCGGCAATCTGGAACACCTCTTCCTCGGTCAACTGGTGGAAGACGACCGTATCGTCCAGCCTGTTCAAGAACTCCGGTCTGAATTCGTCCTTGACCTTCTCCATTACCATGTTCTTCATTTCTTCGTAGGATTCCTTGGAGTCTACCTGTTGGGAGCCGAAACCAAGCTGGGTTTTGTCCGTAATGAGTTTGCCGCCAAGATTGGAGGTCATTATCATTACGCTGTTACGGAAGTTGACCTGTCTTCCCTGGGAGTCCGTCAGGACGCCGTCCTCCATTACCTGAAGAAGTATGTTGAAGACGTCGCTGTGCGCCTTTTCTATTTCGTCGAACAGGATGACGGAGTGAGGTCTGTGTCTTACCGCTTCCGTAAGTTTCCCGGCTTCTTCATAACCGACGTAGCCCGGAGGAGCTCCGGTCAAGCGGGAAACGTTGAATTTCTCCATGTATTCGGACATATCAACACGAATAAGTGCCTCTTCGTCCCCGAAAAGGAATTCGGCGAGGGTCTTGCTGAGTTCTGTCTTCCCTACGCCCGTGGGACCGAGGAACATGAAGGAACCGATCGGTCTGTTGGGATCCTTGACACCCGAGTACGCCCGCCTCAGTGACTGAGAAATGGCTTTTACCGCTTCGTTCTGGCCGATTAGACGCTTATGAATTTCGTTTTCCATGTCGACCATGCGCTTTCTCTCTTCTTTCTGCAGTCGGCCGACCGGAACACCGGTCCAGGATGAAACCATCTTCGCTATGTCCTTACCTTCGACCATTCCGTCGCCGTTATGAAAACCTTCTCCCTTTTCGTCGTAGTTTTCCAGTTCTTGGTCAAGTTCCATCCTCTCGTCACGCAGCTCGGCGGCCTTTTCGTAGTTACCGGCATCAGTTGCCTCTTCCTCGCGCTCCTTGATGGTGATTCTTTCTCGGGACACCTCTCTCAGTTCGGGTGGAAGATTGAAGTTGTCCAGCCTTACTTTTGCCGCGGTCTCGTCAATCAGGTCTATTGCCTTGTCCGGCAGGAATTGGCCCGTTATGTACCGATCACTCAATCTTGCCGCCTGATCGATTGCTTCGTCCGTTATCTTGACGTTGTGGTGGCTTTCGTATCTATCCCTTATTCCTTCCAGTATTTCTATGGTATGTTCTATCGAGGGCTCTTCCACGGTTATGGTTTTAAACCTGCGTTTGAGAGCCGGGTCCTTTTCCACTGATTTCCGGTAATCGTCGATGGTTGCAGTACCGATGCTCTGTATCGCTCCCGATGCAAGCGGTGGTTTCAGTATGGAGGAAGCGTCTATAGCACCCTCTGCACCACCGGCACCGACGACGGTACTCAATTCGTCGATGAACAGGATAATCTGGTCCTGGTTCGATACTTCGTTGATGAGTGTTTTTAACCGCTGCTCGAATTCTCCGCGGTACTTCGTCCCTGCGACCATGGCAGCCATGTCGACTTCGTAAATCTTTTTGTTTGCAAGCAACTGCGGTACATCCTGGCTTGCGATCCTCTGAGCCAGGCCTTCCACAATTGCGGTTTTGCCGACTCCGGCTTCTCCTATGAGGACCGGGTTGTTCTTTTTTCGCCTGCTGATGGTCTGGATCACACGGTCAATCTCCTTTTCTCGACCTATCACGGGGTCGAGCTGGTCTTCCCTGGCCTCTTCAATCAGGTTCCTTCCAAACTCTTCCAGAACCCCTTCTTCGCTACTACCCTTCTCCGTGGATTGGAGTTTCAATTCCATGCCCTGCTTGGAGTCGCCTTTTCTCACCATTGAGAAGTACGAACGTGCCTTCCGAGAAGTAATTCCGAATTGTTTGATTACGGAAGAAGCAGTTCCATCCCCCTCTTCAAGAATGCTGATCAGGAGATGAGCAGGTTCAATTTTGTTCTCGCCCTGGGTAGACCTGGCCTCGTCGTACCCCATCTTCATTATCTTTTTAAGTTTGGAGGTCGGTTCGAGCTCGTCCTGAAGGGGGAGTGATAATTCCTCTTCGTCGTTTCGCTTTACCACCCTGAGGACGTGATGATAGGACAGGCCGTTGTCCTTTAAAAATTTATATACTCTTGTATTTTTTGCCTTGAGCAAAGCCAATAATAGGTGTTCCGGCGAGACTGCTTTGTCGTTTAGCTTTTCCGCCTCGTCGTATGCCGTGGCCATTATCTCCATCGATTTTTTTGAAAACTTCTTATACATGTTACTCACCTGGCTCACCTCCCAAGAATTCCTAGTCCGGCAAAATTATATATAAAGCAAATAAACGTTGTCAAAACGAAAAAATTCCGGACCTTCTTTTTACCGGAATCATCTGGTCTTAGGATAAAACTATTCAACTTCAGCGCTTTCCTCTTCCTCGGTTTCCGGAGCTTCTTCTCCCTCGGGGAGTTCTTCTTCGCCCTCTTCCAGTTCCTCTTCTCCCTCGGCAAGTTCTTCTTCCAGTTCCTCTTCTCCCTCGGCAAGTTCTTCTTCCTCACCAAGAAGTTCTTCTCCTATTGTCGGTTCGGTGAGGTCAATTTCAATTTCCTTCCGTGGAGCGAGTATGGAAAGTACCGTCCTGTCCTGGGGCGTAAGTATTTCTATATCCTCAAGGTCCAGATCCGAGACGTGTATTGAATCGCCTATTTCGAGCTCCTCGACGTCCAGTCTCAGTATCTCGGGTATATCCGTCGCCTCCCCGTGAACAGTGATGGTTTCCATGGGCCGGTCCAATATTCCCCCGGAACTAACTCCCTCCGGAGTTCCAACCGTGACAACAGGAATATCCATTTCAACAGGGTAGTCGTCCGGAACTTCGTAAAAATCCAGGTGTTCTGGTTCGTCGGTGAGGTGGTCGTACTGTATTTCCTTTAAGAATACCTTATGGGTTTCGTCTTCCATGTCCAGTTTCAGCCTGGTGCTCCGGGTAATCCTGTTCATTAGTTCCTTCATTTTCTTCTTATCGACAGCTAAACTTGTAGAATCTCGCTCGGGCCCGTAAATCACCGCGGGTAACTTTCCTTCTTGCCGCAGGGTATTCGGGTTTTCCGAAGATTTTCTCTTGCTTGCCTGAACCGTCTCCATTAATATCACCTTTCTGTTTATTTTCTTATTCCGAAGTTGATCCTTTACCTACAATTATATTAGGAATGGGGGAACAAAGTCGACACCGACTTTTCCTTATATATCCTTTTTATCGTTTTCGCGAACAAATTGCCCACGGATATGTAATTAATGAAGTCCGCGTTCGCCGCTTCCTCGTTTTTAATCGTGTTTGTCACGGTAACTGTATTTATAGCAGAATTCTGGATTGATTCGAGGGCGTCATCCGCAAATATACCGTGAGTGCATATTGCTTCTACTTTGCTGCAACCCCTTTCCTCGAGGATTTCAGCAACTTCCGTCAGGGTGCCGCCGGTACTTACGATGTCGTCGACGATCAGACACCGCTTACAATCCACGTCGCCGATCAAATTCAGTACTTTAACGTTTCCGTTTTCGCTATCCCTCTTCTTTTCAACTATAGCCAGGGGCATGTTCAATTTCTGCGAAACTTTTCTGGCCCGTTTGGCACCTCCTACGTCCGGACTTACCACTACCCCTTCCTCCGGAGAGATCTTATTTTTGATGCTTTCCGCAAGAAAGGGGTCCCCTCGGAGGTTATCAACCGGAATATCAAAAAACCCCTGGATCTGACCAGCGTGAAGATCCACAGTCAGTATTCTATCGGCACCTGCGGTAGAAATAATATTTGCTACTAATTTGGCACTTATGGGAACTCGCCCCGTCTGCTTTCTGTCCTGGCGAGCGTAACCGTAATAAGGAATTACCGCCGCAATCTGGTTGGCGGAGGCACGCTTCAGGGCGTCTATCATCAGAAGTAATTCCATCAAACTCCTGTTGACCGGGGGTGCGACGGACTGGACCACGAATACGGAAGCACCCCGCACGGTTTCTTGTACGTGAACGTGAATTTCACCGTCCGGAAACCTATCCACCGTAGCTTCCGTGAGTTCTTTGCCAAGGTTGGAAGCTATGTCCTCTGCCAGAGCCCGGTTTGAATTACCCGTTATTATCTTCAAGTTTTCCAATAGGATCCCCTCTTTAGGTTCAACATTTTTGTTATTTATTTTTCACCGGCACTCGTGTCCGGTTCGATATTCTGAAAAGGCTTGACCCTTTTCCCGTCACCCACCCTAGAGTCCCGGACTACTGCATGACTGATAATTGCTTCGTCACCAATTTTAGCATTGATTAATTCGGCATGTGGTCCAATTTCGGTACCACTACCTATTTCCGTTTCACCTTTCAGTACCGTAAAAGGCCTGATCACGGTGTCGTTGTCAATCGTAACTTCGGGCTCAATTATCGTTTTGCCGGGATCTACCACGGTTACTCCCTTTTCCATCACCGATTTTGCTTTCCTGTCGTGTATTATCTCGCCCGCCCGGGCAAGTTCCTGTCGTGTATTGACCCCGAGGAACTCCTCGGATGAATTGCTGGTTATGGCGCTTATTTTTTCGCCTCTTGACGAGAAACGCCGGACCAGGTCAGTCAGGTAAAACTCGTTTTGAGCGTTTTCAGTGCCAATCGAGTCGATCGCTGCCCAAAGTTCATTTCTATTAGCAAGGAGGTAGACGCCGGTGTTTATTTCCTCTATCTCCTTTTCCTCCCTAGTTGCATCCTGCTCCTCCACTATTTCCGTAACGCCTCCGGATTCGTCCCTTTTTATACGTCCGTAACCCGAGGGATCATCCCTTTTCGTGGTGAAAATTGCATAGTTTAAGTTGTTTCTTTCAGCGCTTTCGACGAACTGATTTATTGAGCTGGTTTTTATTAACGGCAGGTCTCCGGGAAATACCAGAAATCGGTCCGATTCCAGTTTCGGTCTTGCCTGTTTAAGGGCGTGAGCAGTTCCTTTTTGTTCTTCCTGGAGTACGAACTCAAGGTTTCCGCTTGAAAGGGAATTTTTCACCTGGTCTGCACCGTAGCCAACTACAACTACTATTTTATTTGGATTTAATGGCGCAATGGATTTGAGCAGATGCCCCAGGAGGGAAGAGCCGCCAATTTCTTGAAGAACCTTCGGCGCCTCCGACTTCATCCGCGTTCCCTTACCAGCCGCCAGTATTACGCAATCCATTAATTTTTCACCGATTAAATATAATTAATCCTATTCTAGGTTGCAATGATCTCTGCGTTTCAGGAAAATAACTACAAAGGATACTGAGTTCTGAACGTTGCTCAATAGCGTTTTGTTTTCGTGGTGTTTTTATATAATCAATAACAAAAAGAGGAGGTACTATGGCTGAAGAAGAAAGCGTGAGGTATACGGAAAATCATGATTGGGTGAGTAAGGAAGATCACGTGGTCACGATAGGAATAACGGATCACGCCCAGAACGAACTAGGCGATATTGTTTTTGTAGAACTACCCGACGTTGGTGACGAATTTGAAAAAGGGGAAGAGATGGTCGTAATTGAATCGGTGAAGTCGGTTTCGGACGTTGAGGCACCGGTTAGCGGAACCATCGAGGAAGTGAACGATAGTTTGGAGGGGGAGCCGGAAAAGATCAACGAGTCACCCACGGAAGATGGTTGGCTGGTAAAACTTGATTTTGAAGACGAGGGCCAGTTTAGCGATCTTCTCGATAGTGCGGAGTACGAAGACCTTCTGGATTAGAAGATTCACTCAATCCGGTCAAACATTTCTTTAAAAAGGCAACTGGGGCAGGGACTTCCTGCCCCAGTTGCCTTTTATACCTAATTTTTACTAACTGTGTTTAAAGGAAGGAGAAAGTTATAGAAAGCAAAGTTGCCAGTGAGGCGAGTAGAGCAGCGCCTCCACCGGTTCTAGAGCTTCCGATTTGAGATCGGGATTCAGTAGTTTCTTCCTGTTGTTGCTGTGGTTGTGTGCTGAAAGCCGATTCTCCCGTTTCCTGTGATTTGACCTGCTTCGTTTCCTCTTCTGCTCGATCCACCATCGAGAATTTAACTCCCGAAGTTCCGTATTTTACAGAAAAGGATGAACTGCTGTCGAAACTTTCTCCCAGCGTGATTATACCTTTGCTTCCCCAGAATGTTTCGCCTTCTATCGGAACTTTTTCGGGCATTGCTCCTTCTCTAAATCCGTTAGTTATTCCGATTAGGTCTTTTGGCCGTTTCTTTTCTCCGTTCTGAACGATTCTTAAAGCGTAGGGGTGGAAACGGGCGTCCTTATTTCTGGTTAAAACGGATATGGCTATTGGATTATCTTTTAAATTATTTCTAATTCCCGATTTTATATCCGTACCCAGAGAACTACTTAATGCCTTTTTGTTCCCAAATATCGCGATTAAAATAACTCTTTCGCCCTGGTATTCGGTCTCGATGACCCGATAGATATTTGCGTCAAGCCCTAACCTGGTCCTTATGACTCGGGATAACTTATCCGAGACCTGATCCCCCGTAGCAATCAGGGACGAAAGCAATAACAACGACACTACAATAGCCCCGATAAGTACTAAGCTCTTTTTCGACACTAAAATCACCTATCTTAAGCAGCTAGCCTGAACTTATCCACAAGTTAGCAAACTCCGCATCCCATGAAGTTCAAAAAGGCAACTGCCCACATTGACCAGAAGAAACCCAGTACCATAGCAGTTACAGGCTCCATCTAAAACACCTCCTATTTTTGTGTATGTTATGTATAAGACTTATTCTATTCTAAATCTACAATGATTATAACGCCATAAGACAATAAATCAATAAAATATTTACAATTTAATCGTCAGCGCCGCAGCAGTACTTGTACTTTTTCCCGCTTCCACAGGGGCACGGATCGTTTCTCCCCGGTTCGTCCTCTACTATACGCTGTTCCTGGTTCGACTCGGATTGTCTGGTTTCTCTCCCGGCTTCACCTGTTTGTCCCTCTTCCTTATCCGGCAGGCCGCTTCTCCCTTCGCCTCCCTGAAAGTTGAACTCCGAAGTGTCAATTTCTGATCCCACTGGCCTCTCAGTTCTTTCGACATCCAGTCGGGTTTTAACCAGCAGGTCCACTATTTCACGACGGAGATCGGAACGCATATCCTGGAATAGGCGGAAGGATTCACGCTTAAATTCCACTAGCGGGTCCTTACCACCGTATGAAGACCAGCCAACTCCGGACTTTAAGTCGTCGATCAGGTAGAGGTGATCCCTCCACTTCCGATCAATTACCTTTATCAAAATTGACTTTATTACTTCGGGTTTTACCCCTTCCGTATTTCTAAAGCGCTCCAGTTGTTCCTCCCAGTTCTCGAGTACGAATTCATCCACATTTTCCTTTAATTCCCGTCCGTTTTCTTCCAGGTAGTTCTCGAGAGAAATGTTGCTAAACTCGTATAGTTCGTTCTCCAGACCATCGAAGTCCGCCTCGTCCGACCCGTCTTCAAAACCGTGTTCTTCAATTAAATCTTCGGAGTAGTCCTCAAGTACGGGTCTCAAATAATTATCGATCTCCTCCCAGCTGCTTTCTTCCTCTTCCGATAACAGGAAATGGTTCCTCAGGCTATAGATTGCTTCTCTCTGTTGCGCCAGAACTTTGTCGTATTTCAGTACGTTCTTCCGGCGTTCGTAGTTTATACCTTCTACTTTTTTCTGGGCCCTGCGAATGGCTTTCGTCAGAAGGGAATGTTCTATGGCTTCACCTTCTTCCATCCCTGCTTTTTCCATGAGAGAATCTATGCGATCGCCGCCAAATATCCTGAGCAGGTCGTCCTCCAGCGACAGGTAAAACTGAGTTGAGCCGGGATCACCCTGCCGGCCGGCACGCCCTCTGAGTTGATTATCAATTCTCCGGCTTTCGTGTCTTTGAGTTCCGAGGACATGCAAACCACCGAGTTCCGCCACTCCTTCTTCAAGTTTGATATCAGTGCCTCGACCGGCCATGTTGGTCGCAATCGTTATTGCCCCTTCCTGGCCGGCGTCCTTTATTATCTCTGCTTCCCGTGCGTGGTTTTTTGCGTTGAGGACTTCGTGGGGTAGACCCCTCTTATCCAGTAGCCGGCTTAAACGTTCGGACTTCTCGATTGCGTTCGTTCCTACTAGCACGGGTCTGCCCTTTTCGTGAAGCCTTTCTACTTCTTCCGCGACGGCCTCGTACTTTGCTTCCTTGGTTTTGAAAATTACGTCGGGTTTGTGTTCCCTTCTCAGTTTTTCGTTTGTCGGAACGACTACTACATCCAGATCGTATATGTCCTCGAATTCGTCCTCCTCGGTCTTTGCCGTACCGGTCATGCCGCTCAAACCGTCGTAAAGGAGAAAGAAATTCTGAAGTGTTACCTGAGCAAACGTCTGGTTTTCCTTCTGTACCATCATCCCTTCTTTGGCTTCTATGGCCTGGTGCAAACCGTTCGAAAGACGGCGGTCCGGCATCAGTCGACCGGTAAATTCGTCGACGAGTACGATTCCTCCGTCCTTAATTATATAGTCCTCGTCTTTTTTAAAGAATTCCTTGGCCTTTAATGACGTCTTCAGGTGATGCAGCATGGAGATATTATCGGGCGAATAAAGGTCGTCCAAGTTTAAGAAGCTTTCTGCCTTGTTCGCTCCTTCGTCCGTCAGCGATACGGACTGGTTTTTCTCGTCTATCTCGTAATCGTGATCCTGTTTGAACCGGGGGGCAAGGCTGGCAAATCTCTTGTAAAGTTTGGTCGATTCTTCCGTGGAACCAGAGATGATCAGAGGGGTCCTCGCCTCGTCAATGAGGATGCTGTCGATTTCGTCAATTATTGCGAAGTGCCTATCCGCACCGACCCTCTGCTCTTCCGAAAGAACCATATTGTCCCTCAGGTAATCAAAGCCGAACTGGTTGGCCGTTCCGTAAACGATGTCAGCTTCGTAGGCCTCTTTCCTTGCTTCCGTGTCCATGTCTTCCTGGATGACGGAAACTTCCAGCCCGAGCTCTTCGTATATCGGCCCCATCCATTCCCGGTCCCTTTTTGCCAGGTAATCGTTTACCGTTGCAATATGAACCTGGCCGACCAGAGCGTTCAGGTAAGCGGGCATAGTGGCCACCAGTGTCTTACCTTCTCCGGTGGCCATCTCCGCTATTCTCCGCTGGTGCAGAGCTACAGCTCCGATTATTTGTACGTCGTACGGTCTCATCCCCGTTTCCCTTTCCGCCACCTCTCTCACCAGCGCAAAAGCTTCGGGAATCAGGTCGTCCAGCTCGGCGCCGCTATCGAGCCTATCCCGGAATTCCTGAGTTCTCTCCCGCATTTCGGCCTTGGAGAGCCCTGCGACCTCGTCGGAAAGTTGGTTGACCTGATCGACGTAATTACGGAGCTTGGACAGTTTTTGTTCGTTTGTCTGGCCAAAAATCCAGTCTACTGCCTGTTTTACTTTTTCAAACATTTTTTACCATCCAAATGGCTTTGTGAGAAGAACTTGTAATCTACCTTTCACCCAAATTATGGCTCAGACGGTTCGGTAAAATCAAGAAACGGCCATGAGTTCTATTGTGGAACTCATGGCCGTCTTCAACTATCTAATTTTGCAGAATAAAGTTTTTACCGCTCTCCCAGCGGGAGAACGGTACGACCGAACATCGAGTTTATCAATACGCCGGCAGAGGAGTACCAGGCTATTAGAGCGCATAACAGGCCCTCGTAACCGGCAATAGTGCCTACGGTCGAGTTAAATTCTCCCCAGGCAAGCAGGAAGAATAGAATCGTTAAAGTTATGAATATCCAGGTAATTGCCCTTGGTTCCTTAAGTGAAGCTATTGTCGCGTAAAACGTAAATATACCCCACGCGATCAGGGCAATCGCCAGACCTTCCTTGGGAACGTCAGTAATTATTCCCGCCCAGGAAAGAATTTCGAAGGTTGCTAGTCCAATCCAGAACGCACCGAAAGAAGAGAAAGCGGTAGCTCCAAAAATGTTGTTCCGTCTGAATTCCCACATACCGGCAAGGAGCTGAGCAAGACCGCCGTATGCAATTGCCATTGGCATTACTATCCCAATTGAACCGCTTTCTACCAGACCGGAATTAACCAGGTTAAGGATGAACGTCGATAACGCGAAGCCTCCCAGGCCCAGTGGCGCCGGATTGGCAACGTCGTCGTTGATCTCCAAGGTTAATCACTCCAGTTAGAAAAAGAGTAAGGTTATTCTTTGAGTTTCTCCTGAAGATCGTCGACCGCTCCGGGGTTCCTGAGTGTAGTCAGGTCACCGACGTCCTCGCCTCTGACCAGGCTCTTGAGAATCCTGCGCATGATTTTGCCTGATCTCGTCTTTGGTACTTCGTCAGCGATTATGATGTCGGCAGGCCTTGCCGTCGGGCCAATCGTGTCGTCAACCAGCTGGATCAGTTCCTCCTGCAGCGTCTCGGAGTCCACGTCCGCGTCTTTTTCCAGCATGACGAATGCCACCGGAACTTCTCCCTTTACGTCATCAGGCCGTGAAACTACGGCGGGTTCGGCAACGGCTTCGTGCTTTCCAAGCGCGTTTTCAACTTCGCCCGTTGCCAATCTGTGGCCGGCAACGTTCATCACGTCATCGAGTCTACCGGTGATTCTGATGTTGTCGTCCTCGTCCTTCCTTGCACCGTCACTGGTGAAGTAGTAGTCCGGACCGTACTCGCTCCAGTACTCTTCCTTGAACTTTTCGGGCCTCTTGTAAACTCCGCGGATGAGACTGGGAGGGAATGGAGATTCCAGCGTCAAGTAACCCCCTTCATCCGTACCAACAGGATTTCCTTCCGTGTCGAGCAGGTTGGCCTTTATTCCCGGGAACGGTTTTCCCGCATAAGTAGGTATAAATGGCCCTACTCCGGGTAAGGAGTTGATGACGTTTGCCCCTGTTTCCGTTTGCCACCAGGTATCTATGACGGGAGTTCGGCCTCCGCCGATGTTCTCAAAGTACCAGAGCCAGGCGTCCTTGTTAATCGGTTCTCCCACCGTACCGAGAATTCTAAGGCTGGATAAATCGTGCTTTTCCGGCCATTTCGTGCCCTGTTTGATAAACATCCTGATTGCGGTTGGGGCCGTGTAGAATCCGGTTACGCCTTCGTCTTCAATTATCTGCCAGAGTCTATCGTATTCGGGGTAATCCGGCGCGCCTTCGTAGACCACCGTAGTTACTCCGTTAAGCAAAGGACCGTAATTTATGTAAGTGTGGCCGGTGATCCAACCTACGTCAGCGGTACACCAGAATATGTCATCCTCGTGGAGATCGAAGTTCCATTTAGCCGTTAGGTAGGCCTGAACTGCGTAACCGCCCACGTGGTGCATGACACCTTTGGGTTTTCCCGTTGTACCACTGGTATACAGGATGAACGCAAGATCGCTGCTATTCATTACGGCAGGTTCGTGCTGGTCGTCCGCGCCTTCCATCAGATCGTGGTACCAGTGGTCTCGGCCGCTCTCCATGTTGACGTCAGCGTCGGTTCGCTTTACCGTAACGACGTCTTCAACAGGAGAACCTTCTAGACCTTTGTCCGCGTTTTTCTTGAGATTTAACGGTTTCCCCCTGCGGTAATATCCGTCAGCAGTTACGAGAACCTTTGCGTTGGCGTCTTCAAGCCGGTCTTTAAGGGAGTCAGGGCTGAAAGCGGAAAACACCACGCTATGTGCCGCGCCTACTCTTGCCGTGGCCAGCATTGCAATGAGGGCTTCCGGGATCATGGGCATGTAAATGCCAACTCTGTCGCCCTTTTCTACGCCGAACCCCTCGAGCACGTTGGCGAATTTCGAAACCTCTGATTGCAATTCCGAATACGTCATCCGGATAGTTTCTTCGTCAGTGGGTTCGGGTTCCCAGATTATGGCGTTTTTATCGCCATTTCCGTTCTCCACGTGCCTGTCAACTGCATTATAAGCGAGGTTGAGTTTCCCACCTTCGAACCATTCGTAGTTATACGGTTCTTCGGTGTACGTCTCGTCCCATTTTTCGTACCAGTCAATTCCTTCTTCCGCGTGTTTCGCCCAGAATTCCTGGGGATTGTCGAGAGCCTCTTCGTAAATCGATTCGTCAGAGACCCAGGCCTTGTCCTTCATTTCTTGCGTGGGCCAGAATACGTCCTCTCTATCAGGATCTTCCTTGACCCATTGTTTCGGTTCAGTCAATTTTTACCCTCCTGTTAGGTAGATTATACGTGTAGTACTTATTGTTGGGGTGGTGTTATTTATGTTAACCTACCCCACTCTACCCTGCAAATTTAAAGATTTATGTTGTGGTTTGCCGGTCTAGCTCTTGTTTTTTGTTGGTCTATCTTAACCTCATCTCCATCTTTACCGTATCCGAATCCCTTTCCACCTCTTCGAATCCCATTTTGCGGGAAAGCTGAAGCATTGGCTTATTGTTTTTCAGTATCGTTGCGTAGATGGTTTCTAAGTTCTTGTCTTCCGCGACGCCAATAATCGAGTCGGTCAACTTTTCACCGAGCCCGAGCCTCTGCCAGGGGTCTCCGACTACCACGGCGTACTCTCCGGTATCCTGGTTTGGTCCTATGATTAACCGACCGACGCCTATCATTTTTTCCTCGCCGTTTTCTTCTAATATGCCGATTATAGCCATTTCTCTTCGATAGTCTATGTTGGTATAACGGGTCATTTCTTCATGAGTGATTTCGGTCCGTGGTCCGAAGAACCGCTGGCGCCATGTTTTTTCGGAGAACGAATCGAAAAGCTCGAATTCAAGCGGCTCGTCCTCGGGCTTGATCGGCCTCAGTGTAACGCTCCTCCCGTCATCCATTCGCCAGTCTTCCACGTACTTACGTGGGTAAGGTTCAATTGCCAGGTGCTCATGCGACTCATCGACCTTTCTATTCTTGTATTCTTCGTCGAGGATTATTCGAGCATCCAAAGCTTTAAACGATCCGTCAATGACGGCCAGAGGGTTTATGTCTATTTCCTTGATTTCGGGAAAGTCGATAATCAACTGCGAGAAACGGATTAGCTGCTTTTCCAGTTCCCTTATGTTAGCGCCTTCTTTTCCGCGATAACCTTTCAGGAGCTGATAGACCTTGGTATCTTCCATCAATCTATGTGCCAAGACCTGGTTGAGCGGGGGAAAACCGGCTGCGGTGTCCTTGTAAAGCTCCACACCGGTTCCGCCGCGGCCAAAGAGTATAGAAGCACCAAATAAAGGATCCTTCTTCGAACCCAGGATTAGCTCGTAATCTACGCTCGGTGCCATCTTTTGAACGGATACGCCGATTATATCAGCCGAAGGCCGATGACTTTCCGCGTTGGCGACTATCCTTTTATAAGCTTCTTCAACTTCATCCTTGTTTTGAAGGTTGAGCTCTACTCCGCCCACGTCGGTCTTATGCGTTATGTCGTGGGAATGAATTTTGAGTGCAACCGGGTACCCGATATCGTAGGCCAGGTTGGCAGCCTGAGATGGTGATTCGGCGATCTTAGTAGTCGAAATCGGTATGCCATAAGTATCCAGAAACTTCTTTGACTCGACTTCTGTCAGAGTGGTGCGGCCGGAACGTAAAATCTTCCTGACCATGGCTTTCAGGTGGTGATGGGGTGGCTGATTATTTACTGGAAGTTCCTCGGGTGTCTCGTAAAGTAATTCCAGGTTACGGGCATAGCGGTGCATGTACATAAAGGCGCTTATAGCCTGTTCCGGTGTCGGCCTGGTGGGAACGTTTTCCTCTCTCAGAATTTCTCGCCCCTCGTCAACTTCCCCGGCACCCATAAAGGACGTCACTATCGGCTTTTCGGTTTCTTTGGAAACGTTCGCCACGGCGTGGGCGGCATCCTTTGCGGAAGCCTTGCCCTGTGGGGCGTAAATAACGATTACGCCGTCGACGTCGTCATCCTCTATACAGGCCTGGATGGAACCCTCGTAACGATCGGTGTCCGCATCTCCAAGGACGTCTACGGGATTCTTTACGCTTGCCTGGTCCGGTAAGAAGTCAGTAAGCTTCTCTTCGGTCTTTGATGAAAGATCGGCAAGTTCTCCTCCGGAATCAAGTATGGCATCGGTGGTCATAATCCCCGGCCCACCTGCATTGGTCACTATGGCCATTTTCGGCCCGTCCGGCAGGTTTTGCTTGCTTAGTGTTTCGGAACTGCTGAATAGATCGTCCACGTCGGAAACCCTGGTTACCCCCACGCGTTTAAAGGCTGCGTCATATATTTGGTCCTCGCCAGCCAGCGAGCCGGTATGAGAAGCGACTGCTTCTGCGCTTTTGGAATATTTACCTGCTTTGATCACCAGAATCGGTTTGGTCCGGGCAAAACCTCGGGCGGCACTCATAAATTTCTCTGCGTCCTTAACCGTTTCCATGTACATGATTATGCTATCCGTCTTCGGGTCCTGCCCGAAGTAGTCGATTAGGTCCCCGAAGTCGATATCCATCATGTTGCCAACCGAGACGAAGGCGCTAAAGCCGACTTTGGCCCTGGTAGACCAGTCCAGAATCGCAGAACCCATGGCGCCACTCTGAGATAAAAATGCCACCTTTCCGGCAGCGGCGTTTTTGCGCAGGAAAGTTAGGTTGAGGTCGGCACCGGGCCTGATCGTCCCGAGACAGTTCGGTCCGAGGATTCTCATGTCGTGTTTTTTTCTACTTTTCTCAAGCTTCTCTTCCAGTTTCTTACCTTCTTTTCCGGTTTCACTGAACCCTGCGGATATGACAATGCTGGAGTCTATACCGGCTTTTCCGCATTCGTCGATGATCCCCGGAACGGTTTTTGCGGGCGTTGCTATTACTGCAAGATCTACCTTCCCTTCGATATCACTTACGCTGGAAAACGCCTCAATCCCCATGACCTCTTCACGGTTGATGTTGACAGGATAGATATCCCCTTCGAACCCCTCGACTATGTTTTGCATCAGAGTCGCTCCGACGGAGCCTTCCTTTTCGCTTGCCCCGATTACGGCTAGTGACTCCGGTTTGAAGATGTTATCCAGTTTTTTAGCTGGCATTTTGAGACCTCCTGGGAAACATGGTCAAGATTTCTTATAAGAAAATTAATTTATCAAATGGAAGCGTAAAAATACGAACAAAAACAGTAAAAAAATAAGCACGGCTAGAATATTTTAACGATCCCGAACTACTTTAGCAAACCTGAGATGATCGTTGTATAACCTGCAGCATCAATTTAAACTTTAGTTACCTTATAAGTAGAATATCAAGTTTGTATTTGTGCTCTTAAGTTTTTTGCGAATTTCATAGAACTAATATTATTCGATCTTATTAATGTTTCCCGACCGTTCATCGGTTAAACCGAAGTCATCTTGAATCAGGGGAAGACATGAAATTCAGTTACGACCTCATTTTGTTACCCGTGGTGGCGAGTTTGATCGGTTATTCGACGAACTGGATCGCCATCAGAATGCTCTTCCGGCCGCTTGAAGAAAAAAAGATTTTTGGTTTCCACGTGCCGTTTACCCCCGGATTAATACCAAAAAGGCGTAACGAGATAGCCGAGAACATCGGCCAGGCGGTAGCTGCGCATCTGCTTACCCCGGAGGCAATTGAGACAAGATTACGGACGCCCGCAGTCAGGGGTGAGCTGGAAAAGACCCTTAAAAAATGGATGGTAGATTTCTTGGAGAAAGATAGGGGGTCCGTGATGGAAGCCGTGCCGGAGGAAGTCAGGCCGGAGCTGGAAGCGGCTTTTGTGGAATTTCAGGAAAAAGCGGTCAGCTGGCTGGCAGATGTGACTAGGGGAAGGAAGATGGAGGAATTCCTCAGGGGCCTCGTTGAAAGTGGGGTGGATAGCCTCTCGAGCAAGGAGATAGGGGAGCTCGTCGACCAGACCTCTTACGAAGAGATAGCAATTAAACTCGAAGACGTAGCAGGGGAGCTTGCTGAACGCGAAGAAGTGGAGGGTTTACTGGAAGAATTCTGGGTCGAGACAATTAGAGATATAGGGGAAGAGGAAGGGAGCCTGGGGGACTATCTCGGCAAGGAGCTGAAGAACTTGCTGATTCGCCAGGTGGAAGCAAACGTCCCATTTCTCCTGCGGCGGGGTGCGGAGTTACTCGATCGCCCGGGTATGCGCTCCCGGTTGAAGGAGATCGTAGTTGATTTTTTGGACGAGAGGATTGAAGGGGAATTTGACGAGAATTCAGTCTGGGACCAGGTCAAACGGGGCTTTCTGGAAACCGTGGTCTTGCCTCAGGATAGGATGAAGCGTGAGGTGGGCGAGATAATTGATGAAGGTATCCCGAGGCTGATGGAGTTGATGGAACAAGAGGAATTCAGGGAGGAAGCTGCTGTTGCAGGGGTTAAGACCTTAAAAAAGTTTTTGGAGAAGGACGTATCGGAATTGATTCCATCCGACGAAGCTACGGAAAAGGTGGCGGGTATGCTTACTGATGTATCCCTTGCAATATTGAGGAGCAAAAAAGTCAGGTCCTTCTTTTTTCAAGGTCTGGTGAAAGTTCTTGAGAGTTCCGAAGGGAAAAGGGTCGACGAACTGGTTGATCTCGACGAGGAAGAAGAAAAGGAGGCAATAGTTAGGTCCGTTACTCGATACCTGGCTGAAACTATCGGGTCGGAAGACGTGCAGGACGAGCTAACCCGGGTCGTTTCGAGGCAGCTCGAGGAGCTAAAGCACAGAAGGCTGGGAAAACTGTCGAGCTGGATTGACCCGGAAAGGATTACTCCATTTGCCGGGCCGATAGTTGACGAACTTCTTGAAGTCGTATCCCGCCAGAGTGCGGAACTTTTAAAGACGATTGACCTGGAAGAAGTGGTTAAACAGGAAGTCAACGATTTTCCGATAGACAGGGTGGAACGGCTCGTGCTGGATGTAACCGGAGATCAGTTCAGGGCCATAACCTGGTTTGGAGCGCTTATTGGTTTTTTGGTCGGGATTATCCAAATACTTATCCTAACGCTGGGTGGTTCCTGATGCAGCCAATAGCTTTTCGGATTGGCCCACTTACGGTTCGCTGGTACGGGATAGCTTATGCAGTTGCCCTGCTTGTAGTTCTTGCCGTGCTCAGGAGCGAGTCCCGGCGGAAACAACTTGGGCTGGACCTGAACGACCTGATTGATTTTATCCTTCTGGTTTTCCCGCTCGGCCTTATAGGAGCGCGGTTATACTATGCCCTGTTTTACCTGGATTTCTTCAGGAACAACCCGCTTGTTTTGATCGGAATCGGCAGGGAAGGGTTTGGACTGGCCGGTCTGGCAATTCATGGCGGTCTGGTTGGTGGTTTGATCGGGCTCGTGGTGTATTCACACTGGAAAAGGGTTGATATACTGGAATTTGCCGACGCTTTGGCTCCGGCTTTGGTCCTCGGGCAAGCAATCGGTAGATTGGGTAACTTCATGAACGGGGATGCCTACGGATACCCGACTGATGCCCCCTGGGGGATAGAGTTCGCGAAAAATACCGCGGCGGGAACGGAATTCCCGGGCCAGAAGTTGCACCCTACCATGCTATACGAGTTCGGACTCAACCTTTTGATATTTGCTGTTCTCTGGCGATTGAGGCGGAAGGGGTATAAGAAAGGCTTTATCGTTTCTCTTTACTTTATCCTTTATTCGGTCGGTCGCTCTTTCATTAGCTTCTTCCGGGCGGGCAGTCTCTGGGTTGGACCGATCCGGGCGGCTCATCTTATCAGCATAGCAATCGTGGCGGGGGCCGGCTATTTTATCTGGCAGGGGGAACTCTACCAAAAAGTGGAGAAAAAAAGTGGATGAGCTTTATTTAGTATCCCTATTTAGTATCCCTGCAGGCACGGAGAAAGCTGGTAAACAGCGGATGAGGGTCCTCGAGCCGGGAGTTAAATTCCGGATGAAACTGCACGCCTATGTACCACGGATGATCCTCGTACTCGATAACTTCTACTAATTGGCCGTCCAGGGACGTGGCGGCCATTTTCATTCCGGCATCCTCGAATTCATCTCTATAATCGTTGTTGAACTCGTACCTGTGTCTGTGTCTTTCCGAGATCGTCTGTTTTCCGTAGATCTTTTCCGTCTTGGTGCCGGGGGCGATGGTCGATTCGTAGCTGCCGAGGCGCATAGTCCCTCCTTTCTTCTCTACCTCAATCTGTTCGGGCATCAAGTCTATTACCAGGTCGGAAGCTTCCGGGTCGAACTCCGTACTGTTTGCCTCTTTGTGGCCTGTGACGTTCCTGGCGAACTCGATGGTCGCAACCTGCATGCCGAGGCAAATCCCGAAGAGGGGTATATTCTTCTTCCTTGCCAGTTTTGCAGTTGTTATCTTACCTTCGACCCCCCGTTTGCCGAAGCCCGGAGGAATAACTACTCCGTCCACTTTCTCCAGGTGGTCTTCCAGGTCGCTCTTTTCGAGGTCCTCGGACGAAAACCAGAGAAATTGCGGTTTGATGCCAGTTTCAGCGGCACCGTGCTGGAAGGCTTCAGTTATGCTTATATAGGCGTCCTCAAGTTCGGTGTACTTGCCGAACATTCCTATAGTTACTTCGTCTTCGGGGTTCTTGATCCTTTCAACTCTGCTTGCCCACTCGGACATATCCTTGTTATTTTTGGGGAGGTCAAGCTGTTCCAGCACCCTTTCGTCGAGCTCCTCCTTCTCCATGGCCATTGGAACTTCGTAGATTACGTCCATATTCTGGTTTTCTATGACGTTCTTCGTCGGTACGTCGCAGAAGAGGCCGATCTTGTTTCGAACGGACTGTGGTAAGTCGCGATCGCATCTAGCTACAATAATGTCCGGAGTAATTCCTATACCCCGCAACTCCTTGACGCTGTGCTGGGTCGGTTTTGTCTTGAGCTCCTTGGATGTCTTCAGGTAAGGTACGAGAGTTAAGTGGATAAAGGCCACGTTTTCCGGCGGTATCTCGTCCTTCATCTGGCGTAAAGCTTCGAGGAAGGGCAAGCTCTCTATGTCCCCTACTGTACCTCCAATCTCGGTGATTATCAGGTCCGAGTCCGATTCTTCCAGCGGTTCTTTTATATCCCGTTTGATCTCGTTCGTGATATGGGGGATGATCTGGACCGTCTTGCCCAGGTACTCTCCTTTCCGTTCTTTCTCCATTACTGAGGAATAAACCATTCCGGTGGTGACGTTATTTGCCCCAGTAAGCTCCTCGTTGATGAACCTCTCGTAGTGACCGAGGTCCAGGTCCGTCTCAGCTCCGTCCTTCGTAACGAAGACTTCACCGTGCTGGTAGGGGTTCATGGTACCTGCGTCCACGTTTAAGTACGGATCTACCTTCTGCAGGGTCGGCTTGAATCCGCGAGATTTTAACAGCCGTCCGAGCGAGGCGGCAACTATTCCCTTTCCCAGACCGGAAAGTACGCCACCCGTGACGAAAATATATTTTTTATCCGAATTTTGTTGATTGTTATTCATGACGAATTATTGTAGATAAAGTTGGTCCTAGGTGCAACGACTGCGACGGAATGAATTGTCCTTTGACAAGTCTTTTCTGTTTGCAAACAGTATTTCTTCGATAAAAATTAATTCAGCTCCCGAGGGCTTCCGAAAGGATCTCTTCGTGGATTCGAAAGGAGCTTTCACCATAAAGAACCAGTCTGACCAGCTCGGGAATCCCGTTGTTCTCGAGAAAGTTTTTTATGGTATTAACGGCGATTTCTCCGGCTTCCTTTTCCGGATACCCGAAAGCACCGGTACTCAGTGCAGGGAACGAGACGCTTTTGATCCCTTTTTTCCGGGCAACTTCCAGGCTATTTCGGTAGGAAGATTCCAGAAGTTTCGGATCTTCGGGAGAGTCGCTGTACACCGGACCCACCGTGTGGATTACGTAGTCGGCAGGGAGTTCGTAACCCTTGGTCAGTTTGGCTTCTCCGGTTTCGCACCCACCCAGTTGCTTGCTCTCCTCCCAGAGTTCCGGTCCGGCGGCTCTATGTATCGCTCCGGCTACGCCACCTCCGGGTGCCAGTTTCTTGTTGGCGGCGTTTACCACGGCCTCGGTCTCCTGTTTTGTTATATCGCCCTGGAGAAGTTCGAATTTGCTTCCGTTGACTTCTCTCTGTAAAAAATTATCCTTCCCGCTCATTTTTTACCCCCCTTTTGAGCTCAGGCATCAGTACTCTTGCCGGCTGTGCTCTTTTAACTTCTTTTCTATTCTCCTTTCCTGATCCCTTTTCTTTATTTTTTCCCTTTTGTCGTACTCTTTTTTTCCTTCCCCCAGGCCGAGCTTTACCTTAGCGTATCCCTTCTTAAAATAAATCTCGACCGGGATGAGTGAGTAGCCTTTTTGTTGAGTCTTACCTATCAACCGGTTGATCTCCGGTTTACGAAGCAGCAACTTCCTTTTTCTCCTCGGTTCGTGGTTTTCCCTGTTACCCTGTTCGTAGCGTGCTATGTGGACGTTATGCAGGAATACTTCGCCGTCAGTAACTTTTGCGTAACCGTCTTTAAGGCTGCAACGGCCGGCTCTGAGGCTTTTTACCTCCGTCCCCCGGAGAACCATGCCGGCTTCGTAAAATTCTTCGAAATCGAAGTTTCGATAAGCTCTCTTGTTTTTTGCTACTGACTTGACCATTTTTAGCTCCCGAAATGGAAAGTATCCTGGCGTTTGGTTCAACTGTTATTTTGAGAAAGACTCGAACGCACGCATTTGAATTTGAAAAGCCCTGCCTTAACCCGAAGAAATGCTTTTAGGAATTAGTAAATGGCAACGCCGACTCAGCCGAAAATTTCCTCTTACCCTTTTTGGTTATGCTTATCCTGGTCCTGAACTGTCAGAAATTTGTTAGAAAAAACGACCGAGTTCGTTGAGGAGGGGGTTTAAAAGGTATTTATTCCTCTTCTTCGACTTCCATTATCTGTTCGCCGTTGTAGTAACCGCAATTTGCACAGACGCGATGGGGAAGTTTTAACTCGTGGCAATGAGGGCATTCAGTTGCCGTTGGATTCACTAAGGGCTTGTTGCCTCCATGCCTTTTTCTCTTGCTAGATCTCGAAGTTCTAAACTTTGGTACAGCCATAATTCCTCCTCAGTTATCTCTTGGTTTCAAATCTCCCCTGATTTTAACCAAGGGGTAGTGGCTTTTCAACTTTCCAGGGTGAAGGTAATGGGTCCGTCGTTCGTCAGTTTGACCTTCATGTAACTTCCAAATTTTCCCGATTCGACCCGGTAAGAATGTTTCTCCTTTAACCGGCCGACGAATTCCCGGTAGAGCTCCTTGGACCTGTCGTAATCACCGGCCAGCGAGAAATTCGGCCTTCTGCCCGAAGTTAGCTGACCATACAGGGTAAATTGGGATACAACCATTATTTCGCCTTCGACTTCTTCGACTGAAAGGTTCATTTTTTCATCGTCGTCCGGGAAAATTCTTAAGTTCAAGACCTTGTCGCTTAATTCTTCGACGTCCTCGATTACGTCGCCCTGCTTGACACCGAGGAATATCAGCATACCATTGTTAATTGATTTCTCGAAATCTTCCTCTATTATCACTCTGGCTTCCTCTACGACCTGGATTAGTGCTTTCAAGCTCTTTCTCCTCCTTTGGTCTTTAATTTTGGTCTTAGCTTTCGCCTTTCACTACGGCTCTGGCAATCATGTCCGCCAGCCTCAATGGCTCGGGAAGGACCGAGGTCAAGGCGGTGATTTCCAGAATCCGCCTGGCTTCTTCCAAAGTCAGAGCCTCCGTTTGGAAGTATACTTCATGGCCTTTCAGGTTATGAGTATAGACTTCACCTGCTTTGCGTGCTGCCTTCCAGCGCCGCTGAAAATTGGGAAGGTTGCGCAGCGCCGATTCGAATGCCTGAAGGTCCGGATCTTTTCTTGTTACTGCAAGGACCGGTAGGCCGGTTCCTCTGGAAACTTTCCTTATGTCCGCGACGTTAAAACCCGCAAAGGTCACCCCGGCCAGAGCAATCAAGTGTAGTTCCTGGTAGTGTTTGCTCTCCGAGACGGAGTTGATTAGTTTCTCGGTTACGTCCAGGCCGTCCACTTCGACATCGCTTCTCAGTACCCCCTCCACCCGGCTTCCTCCACTCATCACGACACCTATTAGCGGCGCTCGTTGGTCCTTCTCCGGATCGAAGGAGCCATCATCCCAGCCAACGATTTTGCTCTTTTCCTTAAAAGACATGTCAAAAAGAGACCCTTTGGTAGAAGTTTAAGAATTAAAAGCTTTCGAAACACGCCAATTATTATACCGGAACGGTAGGGCTTTTACGGGGTTGGCCGGCAAAATTTTTTACCCATCATTTTTTTAACCTTTTATATTTTTTATGTGGAAGATATAAGGATTTAAGTTTTGGAAATTTACAACAAATTTGAGTTTAAACTAACTAACCCTTAAACTAAGGGAGTTAGAATTGGAGATCTTAAAATTGGTGGTTGAAAAAACGACGTAGGTTTTAGGTCAGTTGAATTTGTTGGTCAGGTCCAGGCAAATTGTAGTCATTCTGGTACTTTAAGGTCCTCGTCTTCTACCAAACAGGAGGTAAAAATGGACTTCGAAGTGAAAAGCGCGTTTGTGGTAGGTTTGCTGGTTGCTCTTCTGATGACGGTTTTTGTCGGACTGGGCGTGCAGGGTCAGGAAAAGGACGTCTATAAAGTCGGCGTGGATGCGAACTTTCCTCCCTGGACTTACGTGGAAAAGGGCGAATACAAGGGTTTTGACGTCGAGGTCATGAGGGCAATTGCCGAAGCACAGGACATGGAGATTGAAATAATCGACATGCCCTGGGAAACGATAGTCTCGGCACTGGGTTCGGGGAAGATCGATGTTCTGGTAAGCGGTCTTTCCATTACCTGTGAACGGGATAAGATCATCGATTATTCCCAGCCTTACTGGTCCGTGAACCAGGCCGTTCTGGTTTCTCAGGATTCCGACCTTAACGCCATAACGGCCATGACACAGGGTCACAAGGTCGGTGCTCAGCGAGGTACGACCGGTTACATGTGGATTCAGGACGAACTCGTCGACGGTGGAGTGGACGTTCAGGGCAAGGCCTACGAGAACTACGTAATGGCTGTTGAAGACCTCACAACCGGAAGAATTGATGCCGTTCTGGCCGATACCACTACGGCCAAGAACTTCGTCAAAAAGGGTAGAAACGTCAAGATAATCGGCACGGTGTCGACGGGTGAACAGTACGCTTACGCCGTCACGGAAGGGGATCCCTACAACTTGCTGCCGAAAATAAACGAAGGTATGAAAAAGGTCTTTGAGTCGGGTAGATGGATGGAGATATTCAACAAGTACCTGGCCGAGTACGGTTATGCTCCTCCCGCCAAGATCCCCATGAACAGAGAGCTGACCTGTGAATAGTAATTAATCCTAAACCGATACGGCAGGAAGGGCTGAATCAAGCCCTTCCTGTTATTTTATAACCATGGAAATTTTTAACGTTCTGGCCGGTGAGTCTCCTTATTTATTTAAGGGGCTGCTTATTACGGTACAGTTACTTATTGGGTTGCTGGGAGTTGGGCTCGTTGGGGGAGTCCTGCTTGCGGTTGCAGAGGTATACGGGAATAGGTTCTTTTCCACCCTGGCGATTTTGATCCAGAGAGGGCTGCGTGCGGTTCCCGCTCTGGTGCTCCTGTTTTTGTCCTATTACGCGCTGGAGTTGCCTCCGTTGCTGATATCGATCATAGCGCTGGGTTTGCGTTCCTCTGCCTATCAATCACAGATATTCCGGGGAGCAATTCAGTCGATCAAGTCAGGCCAGATGATGGCCGCCCGCTCGATGGGCATGAGCAGACTTCAGGGTATATGGTACGTGGTTTTGCCTCAGGCGGTCCGGCTGGCCATAGGGCCCTGGTCGAACGAGTACGCTTCCGAAACCAAGGACACGTCTCTGGCCTACGTAGTCGGCGTGGTGGAAATAATGCGTCGGTCCAGGTACATAATTTCTTATACGTACGGAAACGCCCTGCTTATTTATGGGATAGTAGCTCTGGTTTACTTCTTCCTTACCCGGGCCGGTAACGCCCTGTTGTACAGATTGGAAGAGAAGTTATGGGTACCTGGATTTGAGCGCAGAAATTGAAGTTAGGTTAAATTTGTTAAAAAGGGGTTAAGATGTCGGCATTTATTGATTTTTTTCGACTTGCCTGGGAGATAGGGCCTCGTTTGCTGGATGGAACTGCCGTTACGCTGGAATTGACGGCAATATGTATAACTTCGGGGTTTATCATAGGCCTGGCTGTTTCGCTCGGCAGGGTCTACGGTAACAAGTTGGTCTACGGCATTACCACGACTTTTGTCGAAATGGTTAGGGGCACTCCCCTGCTCGTCCAGCTATTTATCATCTACTACGGATTGCCAGATGTCGGAATACTGTTGAATCCCCTCCTGGCGGCTGGTATTGCGCTTGGTATAAATACCTCAGCTTACCAGGCCGAATACTTTCGGGGGGCAATTCAGTCGGTCAGTGCGGGTCAGATGACCGCGGCCCGTTCCATCGGTATGAGCCGTTTTGGTGCAATAAAAAGCATAATTCTACCGCAGGCACTCAGGCTGGCTATACCTTCCTGGTCGAATGAATTGATTTATATGTTAAAGTATACATCTCTTGCTTTTACCGTCGGAGCACCCGAGCTGATGGCCAAGGCCAAGATAATAGCCGCCAGGAATTTCCGATACCTCGAGGTATTTATTATAGTGGCCTTCATTTACATCATAATAGTCACCGGTTTTACAAAGGTTCTGGACGTAGTTGAAGAAAAGGTAAAAATACCAGGACTTGAGAGCGGACAGTGAATTCATTTCTTCTCCAGTTTCAGGTTGAACCTGACAACCAGTTCCGTTCAAGAAAAGTTAAAAATATGACGTATTTACTTGCTAGTAATTCAAGTTTCTTTTAATTTTTATTTGTCTGACATATTATGACTGATGAGCCTTGGGGGTAAAGAATGAGTTTTACCTTTAAAAAGCTGGAAAGGAGCCAGAAGCCTCTACAGGTAGCAAACCAGCTAGTTGAAGCTATAAAAGAAGGCGATTACGATCAGGGCGATAAGCTACCTACGGAGCAGGAAATCGCTGAAAGAACTGGAGTGAGCCGGGCTTCCGTTCGGGAGGCCCTATCTGCACTGAGGCTTGGAGGGTTAATCCGGACGGAGGTCGGTAAGGGGACCTTTGTCGAGAACGTACCGGAGACCGATGACCTCAGGGACAGGATAATAAATATTCTGGTTGATAACCCGAAACCACTAGAGCTTCAGGAGGCCAGATCGGCATTCGAAGTTGGGGTCGTTGAAATTGCGACTCGTAAGTTTGCCGGGGAGGATGACCAAAGGATTGCGCAGGTCCTGGATAAAATGAAATCGTCCGCCGAGAGGGACGAGTACGAACGGTTCCTGCACCTTCACCAGCAGTTCCATCTCGGAATCGCTCGCGCTGCTCACAACCAGGTAATCGAGGACACCATGAAGCACTTTCAGGATATAATGAACGATAGAATGTGGCGCGAACTGGAACAGTCTCACTACCTGCCGGATAAAAGGAACTATCTTCTGGAGTCCCACCGTATCCACCGTGGTGTTTACTCGGCCATGGTCGACGAGGAACCGGAACTCGCCCGGAAAAGGCTTAAAAATCACTTTGATAAGTACGTATGACTGAGTTTAAGCTTTGATTAGTTCCAGATTGGTATTACAAAGTGAGCCAAAAATCTAACTTTAACTAAAGGAGAGAAGCGTCAATGTTAACTGAAGAAGAAAAGCGCAAGCTATACCATAAGGCCTTACACGTTCTGAGTCAGGTTGGTGTGGAGATCAGAAACGAGGAAGCTCTTGCCCTTCTCGATGGAGCAGGGGCTGATATATCCGGCCAGAGAGTTCATCTGGAGCAACACCACGTGGAAGAAGCCCTGGCCTCCGCACCGGAGTACGTCACCGTTTACGATAGGGATGGTAACCTCGCACTCGAGCTCGGTGGAGACGAAAACTACTTTGGTCCGGGCTCGGATAATCCAAATACGATAGATCTCGATACGGGGGAACGAAGGAAAAGCACGCTGGACGACGTCAAGAACTTTAGCACCCTTGTCGACGGGCTTTCAAACATGGACTTTCTGATGAGCATGGCTTTGCCCTCGGACGTTCCGAACAGAATCGCCGATCTCTACCAGTTCCGGACGATGACGGTAAACAACTCTAAACCGTTCGTGTTTACCTCGGCGGATAACAGGAATACCGAGCAATTGATTGAAATGGCAATAGCGATAACCGGGGGCAAAAAGGAGTTGAAACGCAAACCCTTTTTCATCCAGTATACTGAACCCACTAGCCCGCTGGTAGGAACTGATGACGCACTGGGCCGCCTGCTTTTATCCGCTGAATACGGTGTCCCTGCAACTTATACGTCTGGAACGCTTCCCGGTGCTTCCAGCCCGGCTACGCCCGCGGGAACGGTGATTATGTCCCTGGCGGAAGAACTCAGCGGAGTGGTGATATCTCAGCTCAAAAATCCCGGGGCCCCCGTCATAATTGGTGGAGCAGCGTCGCCGATGGACATGAAATCCGCCGGTGCCTCTTACGGTCTGCCGGCAGCCGTAATAATAGATCGCGCTTTGAGTCAGGTAAGCAAGTACCTGGGTATGCCGGTCTTTAGCGAAGCTGGATTTAGCGATTCAAAGGCCATCGACGGGCAGCAAGCGATGGAGGCCTCACTTTCGATATCCGAAATGATAAGGAGTCAGGCCGATTTGATACACGACGTCGGTTACCTTGAATCAGGTCAGACCGGTTCGCTTGAATCAGTTGTTATCGGTAACGAGATCGTGGGCTACGTTCGGAGGCTCCAGAGGGGAATAAACCTTGACGAAAAGCACATGGCGGTAGACGCGATCAAAAGAGTAGGGCCGGATGGCGGTTATTTAACTGACCAATCGACTCTGGATACGTTCAAGGACCTTTACCAGCCTTCCTTGCTGGATCGAAAGGGCTACGATAGCTGGAAGGAAGCCGGTGGTAAGGATCTCAGGGACAGGGCCAGAGAAAGGGCAAAGGAAGTAATTGAAAACCACGAGCCGGAACCCCTTTCCGAGGACTCCATTGGGGCGATGGACGAAATAATTAAAAAGGCAGAAAAGGGTATTTCGTAACGGGAGTTACTTCCTAAGTAACAGTGGACTTATAGGGAGTATTAAGCCATTTTATGCTGATTTATTCGAGTAAGAGATTAGTACAGGCTGTAGTAAGTATCTTTATTGCCTCCTTGCTTATATTCCTGGTTGCGGAAGGACTGCCGGGAGACGTGGCACAGATGGTGCTCGGTCAATACGCCACTGAGGAGTCCCTGTCCGCGCTTCGTCAGGAACTAGGTTTAAATAGACCGCTGCATACAAGGTACTTGGATTGGTTGAACGGTGTCTTACACGGGAATTTTGGCACGTCTCTCAGCAGGTCCGGCCTCAAGGTGGGGCCTCTGCTGTTGCAGCGGGCAAAGAACTCGTTGGTTCTTGCGCTTGGGGCCCTATTATTTGTCGTGCCGGTGTCGCTATTGCTCGGGGTTACTGCCGGTTTGAACAGGGATAGCTGGCTGGATAGGTTGATCTCCGTAACCACTCTGGGACTAATTTCGTTTCCCTCCTTCATTACCGGGTTAATACTGATCCTGATATTTTCCGTATTTCTTGGCTGGCTACCCGCCTCCGGAGCGATGAATTGGAGCGACGGATTGTTCAGCCAGCTGAACAAATTAATACTTCCTATTCTGGCTCTCTCCGGGGTTATGACGGGTTATATAGTACGACACACAAGGGCCAGCGTAGTCAAAGTCATGAAATCCGACTATACCAGGTCGGCCATACTCAAAGGGATGAATTCAAAAAGGGTTATCGTGAACCACGTATTGCGTAACGCATTGCTCCCGACGGTAACGGTAATAGCCATTAACCTGGGCTGGTTACTGGGCGGGGCAGTTGTCGTTGAGGCCACTTTCAGTTATCCAGGCGTGGCGCGCTTAATACTTACTGCAATAAAACAGAGGGATATTCCAATAATGGAAGCGGGCTTGCTCTTCGTCGTTGCGGCTTATATCTTCGTCAACCTCTTTACCGATCTCCTCTATAGCTTCATAAATCCCAAATTAAGGTATGGGGAGGGGGAATAGGATGTTCGACGCTCTGGTTGCCCTCCCCGAATGGTTATGGTCACGGTTAATTTTTCTCAAGGAGTTTGCATTACGATTGAGGAAGAAACCTCTGGCTTTTACGGGGTTGCTTGTACTTATCTTCTGGATCGTCGTTTCGGTTTTAAGCCCGGTTCTGGTTCCCTATGGCCCGACGGATTTCTCCACGGACAAGTTCGCTTCGCCGGGTCTGGACCACTGGTTTGGAACGGACCGATGGGGTCGTGATATATTCAGTCGGGTAATCGCAGGTAGTCGGACTGCATTCATCCTGGCGCTATCGGCTACGGGTCTTGGACTGCTCGGAGGAACCCTGATCGGTCTCACTGCAGCTTTTTACGAGGGGGTAATTGGGGAATTACTCGGTCGGGCGATGGACATACTTATGGCTTTTCCTGCCTTGCTCATCGCCATGTTCATCCTGGGTGTGCTCGGGCCAGGGACCATTAACGTAATTCTGGTCATCGGGCTTGCCCACACGCCAAGGATAGGGCGAGTGGCTAGGAGTGCCGCTCTCGAGGTCAAGGCACAGGAGTTCGTGGAAGCGGCCAAGGTTCGCGGCGAGTCCAATTTTTACATAATGTTTTCCGATATTTTACCCAACATTTTGGATACTCTGGGAGTTGAAGGTGCCATTAGATTTGCTTACTCGATATTTCTCAGCGCTTCTCTTGGTTTTCTCGGTCTTGGCGTCCAACCGCCGACTCCGGACTGGGGATTGATGATCTCCGAGGCAAGGAATCACCTCCAGACGGCACCATGGATGGTTATTTTTCCTGCTCTTGCCATTGCTTCACTGGTTCTCGCAGCTAACTTCCTTGCCGAAGGGGTCGAAGCTTTTTCTTCGGGTGATATATAATGTCTCCAGATCAAGAAGTTGATCAAGAGTCGGATGCGGACCGGAGCCAGGAATATCTACTTGAGGTCAAGGATTTAAAAGTAAACTACGAAACTCCCGAAGCGACGGTCAGGGCAATCAACGGAGTCTCCTTAAAAGTTGAAAGGGGTAATATTTACGGGATTGTGGGAGAATCCGGCTGTGGAAAGAGTACGCTGGCTTTTGCAATAATACAGTACCTGGATGAGAACGGCTATATAGATAGCGGTAAGGTCTTTTATCGGGGCGAAGACCTCGCAAATAAGTCCCGAGGCGAGCTCCAGTCAATATGGGGAAACGAAATCGCAATGGTTTATCAGGACCCGACGGCGTCCCTCAACCCTTCAATGCGGGTTGGCGAGCAGATAGCTGAAGTATCACGTGTTCACGAAGGCCTTTCCTGGAAGGAAGCAAACGAGAAAGCCGTCAAGACCCTGGGTGAAGTCCACATACAGGATCCGGAATCGACTGCTAACCGTTACTCGCACCAGCTGAGCGGCGGTATGAAACAACGCGTGAGCATAGCGATGAGCTTGATGGCCAATCCGGACCTGTTGATACTGGACGAGCCTACTACGAACCTCGACGTCACCACCGAAGCAAAAATACTGGATATGGTTGAAGAACTTAAGGATCAGTTCAACGCTGCCATGCTGTACATAACGCACGATCTGGGTGTCGTTGCCCGATCGAGCAACATCGTTGAGGTGATGTACGCAGGGGAGATAATAGAAAGATCAAGTGTCAGGGAACTATTTTCTCAACCACTCCATCCTTATACCGAAGGCCTGTTGAAGTGTATACCGCATCCTGAGGACGACGAGTCTTCGGGTCGCCTAAATCCAATCGGTGGATCGGTACCCGACCTGACTGATTTACCGAAAGGTTGCAGTTTTGCCAGTCGCTGCCCATACAGGAAGGAAAAGTGTGCTGAAGTGGATCCGGGATTGGAGACCAGGGACGGGATCCACGAGGCAAGCTGTCATTTTGCTCCTCTGAGCGAAGAGGACCTTACAAGGCCGGAAATGCTGGAGACCCTGCCGGAAGAAGAGGGGGAGATATATCCCTGGGAAAGGAGTGAAGAAGGGGAAGGAAAGACTCTTGAAATCAACGAGGTAAAGAAGTACTTTAGCCAGAGTTCGGGCTGGGAACTTAGCCTTCAGGGCAGCAAGGAGGTAAAAGCGGTTGACGGGGTAAGTCTTGACCTCGAAAGGGGTCAGACGCTGGGCGTGGTTGGAGAGAGTGGCTGCGGCAAGACCACGCTTGCCCGAAGCGTCATTGGGCTGGAAGAAATCACCTCCGGGGAAATAAAATTTAAATCAACCGACATTTCTACTCCGGTGGAGGCAAGAGAGAGAAGTATCCTCAAGAGAATTCAAATCATATTTCAGGACCCGCGATCCACTTTGAATCCGAAGAAAACGATCGGTGCCGCCGTCCGGAGGCCCCTGGAGCTGCACGGTGATTTTGCTTCGCAAGAACTGGGCGAGGTGGTTGATTCGCTTCTGGAGGCCGTCGGCCTTGACGTTCAGTTTAAATCCAGGTATCCGAAGCAGCTGAGCGGCGGACAAAAGCAAAGGGTAGCCGTGGCCCGGGCTTTCGCCAGCAATCCCTCACTAGTTTTATCGGATGAACCGACCTCCAGCCTTGACGTTTCGATCCAGGCCACCATTCTGAATCTATTGATAAACCTGCAGGGTGAAACCGACGTATCTTACATGTTCATATCTCACGACCTCAGCGTAGTCCGCTATATTAGTGATTACATCGCGGTAATGTATCTCGGAAACGTCGTTGAAGTCGGAACGACCGAGGAGATATTTTCACCTCCCTATCATCCGTACACGGAGGCGCTGTTATCCGCCATTCCAGTTCCCGATCCCGAGATCGACCAGAAACAGCTGAGGCTAAAAGGTTCTGTCCCTTCAGCGATAGACCCCCCTTCCGGTTGCGTCTTTCATACGAGATGCCCCCGGAAGGTTGGTAAAGTTTGTGAGGAAGAGACCCCACCTCTAACTGGGAGCGGGGGACACGAGATTCACTGCCATATCCCACTGGACGAACTCCAGGAGGTGGAGGCAGTTCTTTAAGACATAAGTTATCCGGAGGTGAAAGTTACGTACCTTTTAGTGAATGCGGGTTAATTTCAACTATCGAGCGAGGAGGTAATATGACCGAAGAGAGAAAGATCTCACGAAGAGACTTCATCAAGAACGCGGCAATTACCGGTGCGGCTGTTTCTTTGTCCGGCCTGTGGTCCTATTCCGGCCAGGGCCAGACTTCTAAAAAGATAGTGCGGGTCGGGGTTAGACCCCCAACAAGCATCAATCCAGGGGTTCTGGGTGATTCTCCAGGGCAGGTGATGGCGGGAGTTTTTGCGGATTACCTTTTCCGTCTCAGGGGACCTGAAAACGAAAGGACTCCTTCCCTGGTCGAGGACTATAGTTACTCTCAGGATAGGAGTGAATGGAGCTTCAAGCTCCGGGAAGGCGTAAAGTTTCACCACGGTACGGAATTGACGTCGAAGGACCTGAAATATACCGTCGAAAGGATAATGAATCCGGATATCGGTTCGCCGGCAAAATCACTGTTCGAAAACGTGGAAAAGATCGAAAACACAGGTCGCTATACGACCAAATTTTACCTCAATAACACCGATCCGGATTTCGATCTTAACTTTTACGATTACAATACGTCCATAGTTGCCCACGACTTTGACTACGAAAAATACGGCGAGAAAAGACCGAGCGGTACCGGCCCCTTCAAGATTACTAGCTACGAGCCGGGCGAAAAAATGGTTATGGAGAAGAACGAGGATTACTTCCTGCCGGACGTGCCTTACGTGGACGAGCTTCACTTTAACCTGATTCCCGAATCATCGACCAAGCGATTGATGCTTCAGTCCGGCGACGTGGACGTACTCACGAAGGTCACCCTTTCCGATTTCAAACGGCTGGACAAGGAAGAGGATGTCTACGTAGATTATGCTACGGGTGGCTTCCAGGCACCGATAAGCATGAGAACGGACAAACCGCCGTTTGACGACAACCGGGTACGACTCGCAATGAAGTACGCGGCCGATAGAAGGTTTATGCTCGAGTCGGTGCTTTCCGGTTTTGGAGACCTTGGTCACGACCATCCGATAGCGCCGAGTTATAAGTGGCATACCGATCTTGGCACCAGAGAACAGAATATCGAAAAGGCGAAATCCCTGCTGGCGGAAGCTGGTCACGGTGGCGGTTTGAAGATGAAGGTTCACTACCCGACCAATATACCACCCTGTCCGGCTACGGCTTTGAACATGCAACAGGTAGTACGACCGGCGGGGATCGACCTCCAGCTGGAGGGCTCGACCTCCGACGTATACTTTTCCAAGTACTGGCTAAAGGCGAATATGACCGTCACACAGTGGGCACACAGGGTAAACGTTCTCGACGTTTTGAACCTGGCTTACAAAACGGGTGCTCCCTGGAACGAAGGTCACTATTCCAACAAGACCCTTGACGAGCATATTGAAAAAGCTTCCACGATGGTTGACCCGGAAGCCAGACAGAAACACTTCACGGAGATTCAGAAGATCCTCCGGGAGAAGGGACCGTCAGTCATACCCTTCCATCAGGCTTCCTACGGCGCGGCCAGGAAGTCGGTCAAGGATTTCTGGGAGGTAAGGAACGGTTCGCACGAACTGAGGTTTGTTAAACTGGAAGACTAGTTCACGCTGACAAAGGGGCGGTCCGTGCCGCCCCTTTTTATATTACGTTGTTCCGGGTTGGGGAATTAAATAGTTCAAAACTCTGCATCGAGGTGTTCGATTTGGAGGATACTGGAAAGATAGTTGAGGTGGACCTCGGGGAATCCCGAGTTTCGGAAAGACTGCCTGAAGAAAAAGTTATCAAAAGGTACCTGGGCGGGCGGGGACTCGATATTCGTTTTTTGCTTGAGCAAAACGACGCCGAAGTATCTCCCCTCGATCCGGAAAATACTCTTGTCATTTCTCCGGGCTTACTTACGGGTAGCGGGGTCTATTCCTCTTCCCGACTTCACCTGGGAGCAACCTCACCTTTGACCGGTTTTCTTGGGAGTTCGAATGTCGGTGGGGACCTTGGTGCGAGGATAAGACAACAAGGAATCATTTTGTTACACGTCCACGGGAAAGCGAAAAGTCCTGTTTTTATCTGGATTGACGATGGAAAAGTGGAAATAAAAGATGCAAAAGGGGTCTGGGGGAAGAAAACTGGTAAAGCCAGGGATTTGATCAGAGAACAGGTCGATGATTCAGCAGAGGTCGGTGCCATTGGACCCGCGGGAGAAAACCTTGTTTCGATGGCCTGTTTGATGTTTGATGACGGCCATGCAGCTGGGAGGACCGGTATCGGGGCGGTCATGGGTTCGAAAAACCTGAAGGCACTGGCTGCAGGGTCCGGACCTTCCACCGTGGGGGAGGACGTTTCGGGTACTGAAATCATGAGCGATTACCTCGAGAAAATACGGTCGGCCCCGGATTACGATGAGTGGTCGCGCTACGATAATTCGACGTCCGTAAAATGGGTCGACGATCTCGGTGCGAGTGCGGTGAACAATTACAGGGAGCCTCAGGTTGAAAGTGTGGAGGCTGCCGATGGAAGAAGTTTTAAGGACCTGCCGAGGCATACCTCAAGTTGCTACAGGTGCCCGGTTCACTGCAAGGCCGAACTGGAAGTGACGCGAGGGCCTCACGAGGGTGAAACAGCCGAGCGGCCGTGTTTTGAGCCTCTTGTAGCTCTCGGGCCAAAGTGTGGCAACCTGGACGCCATGGAATCAATCCACCTGCACAATCGGTGTAACGAACTCGGTCTAGATTCGGTTGAGGCCGGTAGCTTGATCGCCTTTGCAATGGATCTCTACGATCGGGGCATTCTGACTGACGCGGATACGGAGGGGCTGGAGCTTGACTGGGGCAATTCGGAGGCGATGAACAGGCTTCTCGACGATATCGCACATAGAGATAGCTGGCTGGGTGAGACTTTGAGCCGTGGTCTAAGAAAAGCCGCTGACGAGATAGGCGACGAAGCAAGGGATTACGCTTTCCACGTAAAGGGTCTGGCCATGACGGCAATGGATCCGCGGGGCTTTAAGGGGTCCGCGCTTGGATACGCGGTTGGGAGCCGAGGTGGGGATTTCACTGGAATATACGCCAGACCGGAATACAGCTTTTCCCCCGAGGAAGCAGAAGAGGAATTTGGTAGTGCAAAGGCGGCCGACCGGCTGGTTGAAACGGGGAAGGCTGAGTTAGTCAGGAAATCGGCCGTGGCGAGTGCAATTGCCGACTCGCTCGGAATCTGTAAGGTTCCTCTCCTTTCGCTCGTAGAGGACTACGGTCTGGAGCTTACCGCCGAGCTGACGTCGGCAGTCGTGGGGGAGGAAATCAGCTCGGATGAACTATTTCTCGCCGGGGAAAGGATTTTGAATGCCGAGAGGTTGTTTAATCTACGCCGGGGGCTTACCCCCGAGGACGACCGCCTGCCAGAGAAGTTTACCACGGAGGAGCTGGAGTCCGGGCCGGCGAAGGGTTCCATCGTTGATCTCAAAAAGATGCGGGCCGAGTTCTACTCCAGGATGGGCTGGAGTTCTCGTGGTGAACCGAGTCGGTCCAAGCTCGAAGAGCTCGACCTGAGGGGGTTCGTTGATTGATGATGGTTTTTTCGACCGTATTGGTTTAGCGATAGAAATAGAAAGACCTAACAGGTGATTCGTTTATGGCTGTAAGGCTTGATGGAAACTTGACGATCGATGACGTGGTTACCGTGGCAAAGGAAGGAGACCGGGTCGAACTCGGAGGGGAAGTGAGGTCACGGGTTGCTGAAAACAGGAAGTTTCTGGAAAAGACGATCGAAGAGCGTGATCGGCCGATATACGGGGTGACGACTGGCTTCGGTGATCTCGTCTGTGAAGAAATTCCGGAGGAAAAGCGTCGTCAATTACAGGTCAACCTCCTGCGAAGCCATTCCGCCGGCGTGGGGGAGCCGTTATCACCGGAGACCGTCAGGGGGATTATTGCCCTCAGGGCGAATTCGCTCGGAAGAGGTTACTCCGGAATTAGAGTTAAGCTGCTGGAAGGCTTGACAGACCTACTGAACGAGGGCGTAATTCCGCACGTACCGAAGAAGGGTTCGCTGGGCGCAAGTGGAGACCTGATTCCGCTGGCGCATGTCGGTTCTGTCCTGATCGGTGAAGGAAAAGCCTACTACGAGGGCGAACTACTTTCCGGTTCGGACGCGCTGGCTGAGGCGGGGATAGAGCCCGTTGAGCTAAGGGAAAAAGAAGGGCTGGCGCTGATCAATGGCACCCAGGCAATGACGGCAGTTACCGCAATTGCAACGGCGGAGGCAAGGAGGTTACTGCGGGTTGCTGATATTACGGCCGGTATGACCGCTTACATGGTCGGAGGGAATTTTTCTCAATACGATTCAAGGATTTACGAGCTGAGACCCTACGAAGGCCAGGGCGTTGTGGCGGGTAACATGAGAAAATTGCTGACGTACGAACCGGACGAATACCAGCCCAAAAACGTCCAGGACCCTTATTCAATCAGGTGCGTGCCGCAGATTCATGGAGGGGGGCGTTCCGCTCTGAAGCGCACGATAGAGTCCCTGGAAACCGAGATCAACTCGGTTACGGATAACCCGTTGTTGTTTGAAAACGATACTCCGGTAATATCCGGCGGTAATTTTCACGGCGAGCCGGTTGCGCTCGTCGCCGATTACCTCGGTATTGCACTGACGGAACTCGGTAACGTGTCGGAAAGGAGGGTCAATAGGTTGCTTCATCCCGATTTAAACGAAGACTTACCTCCGTTCCTTGCCGAAGATCCTGGTACCAACTCCGGCTTCATGCTGGCTCAGTACACCAGTGCCGCTCTGACTTCGGAGAACAAGAACCTGGCAAATCCGGCTTCTGTAGACACGGTACCTGTGTCCGGGGACCAGGAGGATCACGTGTCGATGGGTATGCACTCGGCCGAGCAGCTCCAGGAAATAGTTGAAAACGTTCGAAACATACTCGCGGTAGAATTGATAGTCGCAGTCCAGGCTCAGGAAAGCAGAGAATACGAACTACCGGACCCGTTAAAAGATGTCTATCAGTCAGTACGGAAGGAAGTCCCCCCGGTAAAGGAAGATAGGGAGTTATCCACTCTGATCGAGAAGGTGTCGGAGCTCCTCAGGAAGCAGGATTTACTGGGCGACCTTCCGCACAGGTACGGTATTGCGTGAGGCACTGGAACAGCAATTTATAACTATAA
>CAZYCI010000002.1:49396-53944 GCA_964645955.1 uncultured Thermotogae bacterium | reverse complement strand
CTCGTTTGCGGCTCCCGGAACTTAGTGTTCTTAGTGTTCGGCAGCGGGTGTTAGGTTCGGATCATATCCTTGAACTCTTCTTCGTCGATTATTGTCGTTCCGAGCTCCCGGGCTTCGTCGTACTTCGATCCGGGGTTTTCGCCGACCACGAGGTAGTCAGTGACTGAACTCACTGAAGAGGTTGCCCGCCCTCCGAGGTCCTCAACGGCTTTTTCCGCCTCGGAACGCGTGAAGTCGTCCAGTCGTCCCGTAAAGACGAACCTTTCTCCATCCAGCAGGTCCTCCTTCTCTTCCGGTTCTCGGTAATACGTAACTCCCACCTCTCTAAGCTGGTCCAGGAGTGAAAGGTTCTTCTCGTTTGCAAAGAAGTTTTCGATGCTTTCTGCCACTTCAGGGCCTATTTCGTTTATTTCCGTCAATTCCCCTTTTGAGGTTTTCTTTAGCTGCTCGAAATCCTCAAAGTTGTCGGTCAAGACGTCTGCGAGGTGCTCTCCGACGTGCCGTATTCCGAGTGCATAGATCAACCTGGCAAACCTAATTTCCTTGCTTTCCTCCAGCGCTTCCAGCAAGTTTTCGGCGGACTTGTCGCCCATCCTTTCCAGGTTGGAGATTTCTTCATGATCCAGCCTGTACAAATCGGCTATATTTTCCACCAGCCCTTCATCCACAAGCTGTTCAACCAATTTCTCCCCCAGACCTTCTATATCGGCACCGCCCTTCGAGGCGAAGTGTTTGATCGATTCCTTGACCCGGGCCGGGCAGGATATATTTACACAGCGGTGAATGGCTTCGCCCTCGGGTCTTTTGACGGGCTCACCGCAGACAGGGCAATCTTCGGGGAGGCGGAACTTTTCTTCCTCTCCGGTTCGCTTATCGGTTATCGGCTTGATAACTTCCGGAATCACGTCGCCGGCGCGCTGAATAATTACGTGATCGCCTATCCGGATGTCCTTTTCGTCTATTTCGTCCTGGTTATGCAGGCTCGCCCGGCTGATCGTTGCACCCTTGATGTCGACCGGTTCCAGCAACGCCACCGGTGTCAGGGCTCCAGTTCTCCCAACTCCGACCTCGATGTCCTCGATTCTTGTAGTGGCCCTTTCCGGAGGAAACTTGTAGGCTATTGCCCACCGAGGACTTCTCGTTTTGGTCCCGAGTTCCTCTCTCAGGTCGAAATTGTTTACTTTTATAACTATTCCGTCTATTTCGTACGGTATTTCTCCTCTCTTCTCTTCGAGTTGCTCGTAAAATTCCCTGGCTTCATCTATCCCTTCGCACTTTTCCGTGTGTGGGTTGACCCGGAGGCCGATTTTTGGAAGGTAGTCAAGCAATTCCTCCTGGGTACGAAATTCCTTTCCCTCGACGACGCCCGTATCGTAGAAAAAAGCGTTTAGCGGTCTTTTGGCAGTGACGGAGGGGTCGAGCTGTCGCAGGGAGCCGGCAGCTGCGTTTCGTGGGTTTGCAAAGAGGTCCTTGCCCTCTTTCGCCCGCCTTTCGTTCATCTCCTGAAAACTTCCCTTTTCCATATAGACTTCCCCCCGCACTTCCAGGAGTGACGGTATTTTGTTGTCGTTTTCCCTGAGTCTTAGCGGAATGCTTCTGATCGTCTTGACGTTCCTGGTCACTACTTCGCCGGTCCGACCGTCACCCCGGGTGAGCCCTTCCGTTAATTTGCCGTCCTCGTAGACAAGTTCTATCGCCAAGCCGTCCAGCTTCGGTTCGGCTACGTAAGTAAGCTCCTCTTTTCGGCCCAGGCTCCTCAATAACCTATCCCTGAACTCGTATATCTCTTCCTCCTCGAAAGCGTTTGATAGAGAAAGCATCGGTTCTCGGTGATCAGCCGATTCGAACTCCTCCGCGGGCGATGCTCCGACTCGCTGTGTTGGAGAGCTGTCGGTGCGAAACTCCGGGTACTTCTCTTCCAGTTCCTGCAGACGCCGCAGGAGCTCGTCGTATTCCCGATCCGAGATAGTAGGGTTATCCTCGACGTAATAACGATAATTGTGCTGCCTAACTTCCTCGCGAAGCCTCGCTATTTCTTCTTTTGCTTCACTCTTCTTCAAGTTCGTCCACCTCTAGTTGTTCAGCTCCTTCGTCGGGATAATTCTGCACACGTCTCTGATCCATTGCCCGGAGAGTTTCCGTAAAAGCTTCCTTTATCCTGGCTATGTCCCCCAGTGTCAACGGGCTGTAGTCGAGTTGTCCGTCCTCGATTTTGTTGTCAACCTGCTCCTCGACCATTTCTTCTAGCTTTTGTCCGCTGTCCTCAAGTGTGTGGGAGGCCGCTTCTACGGGGTCGGCAAGAGCGATGATGGATGTTTCCTTTGATTGGGGGAGCCTGCCTTCGTAACGAAAGTCGCCCTCGGGAAACTCCACTTCGTCCCGGTGCTCCCGCAGCGCTTTCAGGTAAAAGTACCGAATGAGCGAAGTTCCATGGTGGGTCGGGATGAAGTTCAGGACGTCGTCCCTCAGCCCGTATTCTTTTCCCAGTTTTATCCCCTGATTGATGTGCGACGTAAGTACGATCTTGCTCATAGAGGGGGTAAGTTCATCGTGTGGGTTGGAATCCTCGGATTGATTTTCGATAAAGAAATCGGGCCGGACCATCTTCCCGATGTCATGGTAGTAGCCACCTACCTTCGTCAACAGGGGATCCGCTCCTATGGCCCGCGCGGCGTTTTCACCTAAACTGGCTATATTTTGACTGTGGTGGTAGGTGCCGGGGGTTTCGGTTCTCAGCCTTTCCATAAGAGGGTGAGAAGGGTTGAGCAATTCCATCAAGCCAATCGGGCTGGTAATCTGTGTAACTTTTTCCGCCAGGGGTACTGCAGCTGCAATGAAGAGGGCGCTGATAAAGCCGTTCAACCCCGCCCAGATGTAATTGGCCCAATCCAGGTTTATGATGAACGGTGTCGAGAGGTCGGGAAAGCGGAAGGCGAAGACGAGAACGACGTTAACCAGACCGACGGATAATCCGATATTTGTCAGGTCCGACATCCTTCCGATATCTTTTGACTCCAGTATCCCGACGAGACCGCCGACGAAGGCGACGATCGTCGGACCGATCATTCCGCTGAAGCCGAGTTGTACTCCCACTGCCGTGGCAAGGAATAGGTTTACGCTCAGAGCAGTTTCAAAATCGGTAAAGATTGCGACCATTGAAGTGGTAAAAGCCACGGGGACGATGTAAAGGGATACCAGCGAGGAGCCTTTTATCGTCAATAACAGGAAGAGGGTTAACCCGAGCAGGAAAAATACCTTTCGGCGGTTCCCCGTCAACGTGCTTTTTCGTATCGAAACGTAGGAAGCGACGGCGACTCCCGAAATTGCAACCACGAGCCCCTTGGCCAGTGCCTCTTTCCACGAAAGAAAGACGAAGAAGGGTTCGCTCATCTGCAGGTTGAACGTGAAAAGGAAGGAGATCAGTAACAGGTAACCGGTCGAAAATAGCCCCTCTTTTGCGTGTTCGCTCAGGAGCTTCTCGACGGTAACCTCCAGAAAACCTCTGGCTCCCTCGCCGCTATTCCTGTTTTTCCTGCTCATAAGCTTCGATGATTTCTTTTACGAGGTCGTGTCTGACTACGTCGGCTTTATCGAGGTAGATGAACTCGATTCCGGGTATGTCCTCCAAAAATTTTCTGTCATGACTAAGTCCCGAAACGTCCTTTTTCAGATCGATCTGAGTTATATCACCAGTGATTACCGCTTTTGAATCAAAACCGAGCCTGGTGAGGAACATCTTTAGCTGGGTCGAAGTTGTATTTTGTGCTTCATCGAGGATTACGAAGGAGTTATTCAAAGTCCTGCCCCGCATGAAGGCGAGCGGTGCGATTTCGATTCTTCCCTCGTCCTTTAGCCTTTCGAACTCTTCCCCCGGGATCATGTCGTAAATCGCGTCGTATAGTGGTCGCAGGTAGGGGTTTACCTTTGCCTGCATGTCACCGGGAAGGAACCCGAGTTCCTCACCCGCTTCCACTGCCGGTCTCGTCAGTATCATCCTCTTTACTTTACCCTTTTTCAGAAACTCTATTCCCATGGCCACCGCCAGGTAGGTTTTACCCGTACCTGCAGGACCTATGCAAAATACTATGTCCTTATCCCGGATGGCTTCTACGTACTGCTTCTGGTTTATGGACTTTGGTTTGATTTGTTCACCCCAGTACGTAGTCTGAATGACGTCCGATAGGACCCCCTGGAGTTCTTCCTCTTCTCCGCTTTTAACCATCTGGGTTAATTTTTTTACTTCCTCGAACTTTGGCGATTGTCCGCTCTCTATCATCTCGAGCAGTTCGTCAAAAAGGGACCTTACCTGTTTAACCTCTTCCTCGTCCCCTTTTATCTTTATCGAGCCGTCCCTGACGATGATCTTGGTTTCAAAGTTATCACGGATGTAGTTTAGGTTCTTGTTGTACTGTCCCAGTAAGGTCACCGTTTGATCGTGGTCCCGTAGAGTTAATTCCCTTTCAATCTCTTTTCCGTTACTGATGTTATCACTCCTCGCCGTTATTGGACGTAAAATCCTTGATGATAATTAGAGAACTTTTCTCCTTC
>CAZYCI010000002.1:45146-49296 GCA_964645955.1 uncultured Thermotogae bacterium | reverse complement strand
TCTTTGACTCGATCCAGTTTGACCGTTAACGTATCACCCTTTTTAAAGCCTTCTTCTATCTCTTTCCTCGGTAAATGAATGTCCAGATACCGGGTGGAATAACCTCTCCATCCGTCCACAGCTCCGCTTGGTTCCTCGAGAACCATTTTTACAGTGTTTCCCCTGAAGTTCCTGCGGACTTTCTTGCTTACCCTGGAAGCCAGTTCTCTTATCTCTTTTGCTCTTTCCTTCTTCACTTTTGAATGTACCCTGTCCTCGTAATTTGCCGCGGGGGTCGCTTCTCTAGGGGTGAAACGGAATTCGTGCACGTTTAAGTATTTCACCTGTTTAATGACCTCCAGGGTTTCATCGAAATCAGTACCCTTCTCCCCGGGAAAGCCTACCAGAATATCGGTCCCAAAAGTAGGATGCTCGAGTTCGTTTTTAACCATACTGACCTTTTCTAAATACGTCTCGCGGGTATAATTCCGGTTCATTGAGTCCAGAATTCTATTGGAACCGGACTGCAGCGGTACGTGAAAGTAGGGACAGAGCTTTGAAGAGTGCCGAAAAACCTCTATAAGTTCTTCAGTAATCCCCGCAGGGTTTATCGAACTCAATCTTATCCTGTTGATTGACTCCACCCCTGTCAGTTTCTCGAGAAGCTCGGGTAGATTCAAGCCCCCTTCCCCGTATTCTGCCAGATTTACCCCGGTTAACACGATTTCTTCAAAACCGTTTGCCCCGAGCTCCCTGGCTTCTTCCAGTGTTTTTTCGAGAGATTTGTTCCTGGTCGGACCTCGGAGGTAGCGGACCTTGCAAAATGAGCAGTTGTTGCTGCAACCATCCTGAACTTTTACGAAGGCCCTGGTATGGTTCCTGTCCCGGGCGATGGTTTCGCTGTCCAGGTCCCAGTTTACTGCCTTGCGGCTGTCGATCATTCCAGAGGCCTCTCGTTCTAATTTATCAAGAACCCGCTGAAATTCGTACTTATGAGAGTTCGGGAAAATCAAATCCACGCCTTCTATATCTGATATCACGTCGGAGTCCAGAGTCACGTAACATCCGGTTACAAGGACGGTTTCCCCCCTCCGGTTTGCTCTTCTAATGTGCTTTCTGGACTTCCTGTCGGCCCCGGTAGTGACGCTGCAGGTATTGATAACTGATATATCCGCGTTCTCGCCGAAAGGGACCACCCGATAACCCGGCCTTTCTTCGACTTCCTTTTTCATTATCTCGGTATCGTACTGGTTGGATTTACAACCAAGCGTATAGAATGCAATTCTGGTGGCTATGTTATCCGAGGATTTGTTTGTGGCGTACGGATGGAATGAATTCAATTGCCAATCGGTTCCTCTCCCTCGTGCCTCTCGACTTCGAAGCGTTTAAGTTCGAAATCTTGCTCGGCGGGGGAGAGTCCGGCCTTTTTCTTTGTTACCTTTAATTGCTTTTCCACGGTTTCTACTCCTTCCAGATCAGGCAACAGGAGGCCCGATTTGCCCCCTTTTTCGACCATGATTCCGTATTTATTCGGATCCAGTTCGTCGATTTCGCACGGTTCCGGTTCAGTAAGTACGTCCACCGATACAGTAAGCCGGGAGAGTTCCTCTTCTCGAACAGGAGGGAAGCGCGGGTCATCCAGGGCGGCCGAGGAAGCGTTTCTTACAACCTCTTCACCCAGGGAGTCCGTGGCCGGAGTGTAGGTTCCGATGCAGCCCCTCAGGTCCTGACCGTTCTTTTTTAGCGTGACGAAAACCCCCCGGGGCGATTCGGGTAGCTTTTTCTTTAACTCTTGAATTCCTTTAACTTCATTCCCCGTAACGGCCTTTCTAACGGCTTTTTTTGCTAGCTTTACGTATTTGTCTTCCATGGCACCTTATTATAGACCGAAAACCCCCCTTATTCAAAGCAGGGTCGGTAAAAAGCTAATTCTTGACTTGTCGAGCAGGATGCGTTATGTTAAGCTTGATGCCGAGATGAAATGGAAAATAACTATCTCCGTCGTTTTAGTTATCCTGGTTATTGGATCCGGGATAGGTATCTACGTCCTGAATCAGCGCAACGTCAACGAGCTGGTTGAAAGGGGCGAGCGAGTTAACATGCTCGTTCTAGGTCTGGATCATATCGAAGGCGCCACGGCCAGACGTAGCGATACGATGATGGTCGTCAGCATCGATCCCGAAAACAATAAGGCCAGTCTGGTCTCAATCCCTCGCGACCTCTATCTTAAGTATCCGGACGGAGGGTTCCGAAGGGTCAATGCTGCTTACGCCATCGATGGGCCCAAACTTGCCACGGAAATGGTTTCCAACTTTCTGGGTGTGCCAATAGATTTTCACCTGGTGGTCGATTACCAGGGGTTCAAGGAAATAGTTGATTTAATGGGTGGCGTCCAGCTTACCGTCGAAGAAAGGTTACAGTATACCGACGAAGCGGCGGGGTTGAACATTGATATAGAACCAGGTCAGCAGACTCTGGACGGAGAGGAGGCCATGGGTTACGTCAGGTACAGGGCCGGTCAGAGCGACCTGCAGCGAATTAGCAGACAGCAGAAGTTTTTGAAGGCGCTCCTCAAGGGGGGAGTGCAGATGGAGGGCTGGTCGCAAATAAAAAGCCTGATAGATACGGGGAGAAAATATACGAAGACCAATCTTTCGCTAATGGATATGTACGACCTTGGCAGGACCGTTCAGAATCTCGGAATGGAAGATTTCAACATGGTGACGCTCTCCGGAAAGCCCGCAAGGGTTGATAATAAGTCCGTCCTTCTCCCCCGAATTGTACAAACCAGGAGGGTCGTTGCGCAGGAAATTAACGGGCTCAACATAAAAAGCAAGACGGATGCAGCAGTTTATGTATTGAACGGAGAGGGGGCAAACTACCTCGCCCGAAAAACTGCTGACAAGCTGGTTGAGCTTGGCTTTACGGTTACCGGTACGGATAACGCGAACAGGTTCGATTACGAAACCAGCTACCTCGTAACGCTCAACCAGGAAGGTCGGGAAATGGCTGATTCACTGGAACAGGAGCTAAATTTTAACCTGGAAACCGTCAGCCAGGATAACTTCCAGGACACTATGGCTGCATTGGAAAGCGCGGGCGTAAGTTTACCCGAGGACACGAACTTACTTTTAATAATGGGAAAGGGATCCCCTAGCTTTGTCTCGTGACTTAGAAGAAAGAGAGGACCTTCGTACTTTACTTAATTTAATAGAGGATAAGAAAGGTGAGAGGGCCAGGATTATCGATATGCGGGACCATTCCCTTGCTACCAGCTTTTTCGTTCTTGCCAATGGCACTAACCCGAAGCACGTGAGAGCGATTGCCGAAAACCTCGAAGAGAAATTTGACAGGAAGCCGCTCGGCAGGGACGGGCTCGAGGATGGTAGCTGGGTCGCTCTAGATTACGGTGAAGTGATGGTGCACCTGTTCGACGAGGAGGTCAGGGACTTTTACGACCTCGATGACCTCTGGGTCGAACGGGAGTTTTCCCTGGAAAAAGTCGAAGAAGGTTAACCGCTCGCGCATCAATTCCGGAAGCTTGTTCTAATTAATTCCCTATTCCGATATAGGTAATCAACCCCAGAAATTAGGGCAGTTGTCATAGCCAGGTAAATCAATGGATTTACCGTTTTATCCAGCCAGTTGAAACCCAATTCCAGGTTTAACATTATAACGACTATCAGGGTTATGTGTGAAACGGTTTTTGCTTTCCCCATCCAGCTTGCCGAAATCACTTCTTTTTTAGTGGTTCCCAGTAGCCTGATCCCTGTGACCAGAAAGCCTCGAGCAATGATAACAATCACCGGAATTGCAGTCAGGACGTCCAGTTGGATGAAAGTTACTAGCACCCCTGCTACCAGTAACTTATCGGCGATCGGGTCCGCAAACTTGCCGAAAGGGCTGATCTGACCATGCCTTCGAGCCAGGTATCCATCCACGAAGTCCGTTGTAGAGGCAAAAGAAAAAAGTCCCAGAGCAGCGAGGTAGTTTCTACCCAACAGGAGGAAAATGACGAAAGGCACGGTTATTATCCTAACCAGCGTCAGGACGTTGGGGAGGTTATCCCTGCTCATTTTTGAGTGCTCTCCGGGGTAAATATATTGTTTGCTCTCTCTGACATTCCCTTATGTATAAGCAATCAACCGTGTTTTTACCAGCTTCAATGGTC
>CAZYCI010000002.1:0-45046 GCA_964645955.1 uncultured Thermotogae bacterium | reverse complement strand
CTGACATTCCCTTATGTATAAGCAATCAACCGTGTTTTTACCAGCTTCAATGGTCTAACCCTGCTTGTCATCAGTAAACCCCTTGCTTATACTGTCTTAGCGTTTAAGGGTTGGGTGTAAGAGACACCCGTTTCGAATGAATATAATCGCGAGAGCTTGTATTGATAGTCGATAGTCGGATGTTTATCCTGTAACGATTTCCTTTTGACCGTCATTCCTGATTTTAAGGCCCGTATTTTCAGGGAAGGTGTTATTAAAACATGCTTGAGCTTTACAATACGCTGACCGGAGAAGCGGAGGGATTCGAGCCTCTGGAAGAAGGAAAGGTCAGATTCTATAGCTGTGGTCCCACCGTCTATGATTATTTTCACATAGGCAACGCCAGGCCTTTCATAGTATTTGATGGGTTAAGACGGTACCTGGAATTCAAAGGTTACGAAGTCGAATTCACCCAGAACGTGACTGACCTCGACGATAAGATAATCGATAGGGCTGAGGAAGAAGGGGTGGAGCCCGAGGAACTGGCAAACAAGTACGCCGATGCCTACTTTGAAGACCTGGAGCGGTTGGGAATCAAAGAAGCCGACTATCGCCCGCGCGTGACGGAATACGTTGACGAAATAATAGATCACGTGAGCGCGCTGATCGATAAAGGTTACGGTTACGAGGTCGAGGGCGACGTATATTTCCGGGTCAGGAAGTTCGAGGATTACGGAAAGCTCTCCGGCCGATCGGTGGACGATCTGGAAAGCGGGTCCCGGGTCGAGGTAAACGATAAAAAGGAAGACCCACTGGACTTTGCACTGTGGAAGAGCGCCAAACCTGGTGAACCCAGCTGGGAAAGTCCCTGGGGAGAAGGCCGACCGGGATGGCATATAGAGTGTTCCGTCATGGCTCAGGGAACGCTGGGGGATACTGTAGACATCCACGCCGGAGGACAGGACCTCATTTTTCCTCATCACGAGAACGAAATCGCACAGTCGGAGGCCCGTACGGGAAAGCCATTTGCCCGGTACTGGCTCCATAACGGGCTTCTGCGTTTCGAGGGAGAGAAAATGTCAAAGTCCCTGGGCAATTTCGAGTACGCGCGTGACGTCCTTGAAGAATACGACAGCGAGACTGTACGCTACTTCTATTTCTCGACCCATTACCGCAAACCGCTAAACTTCAGCGAGAAGAACCTAAATGACGCCGCCAGCGCCGTGAAGAAGGTTTACGATTTCTTTGAGGCTGTAGAAGGAATAAATAATTCCGAGGGGAAGAATACCGCCAGCACGGAACGCGGGAAGGAGTTTCAAGATTACGTGGAATCGGCGGATGACCGATTTATTGAAGAAATGGATAAGGACTTCAATACACCCGGGGGGCTTGGCGTGGTTTTTGACTTGATCAAGCGGGGTAATAAATTCCGTGATAGTAGCCCCGAAGAAGACCTGTTCTTGCTGGAGGAGGCAGCCGATAAGGTCAGGGAGCTTTCCCGGCCGTTAGGGCTGTTTCAGGGCGAGGGTGAAGGTCGGCTTGAAGGTCTCGAGGAAGGATTGCTGGAGCTTTTGCTTGAAGTGCGGAACGATCTCAGGGAGGAAGAACGCTGGGAACTTGCCGATAAGATCAGGTCCGAGTTAGAAGGAATGGGGATAGAGATCAAGGACCAGAAGGGAGGGACCAAATGGAGGGTCAACTCTTGACCCCCTCTCGTCCCACTCGATTCTTGATCCCCCATTAAAAAACCGGGACTTTTCCGGTAAGCTTTGTGAGATAATACTACATAGCTGATATGTTTAGGTGATATCATGAGTAAAGTTGAGGCCTACCTGAAAGTATCGGACGTTGCCCAGTATACCGGTTTGAAAGCCGAGGCCGTTAGGGATTTAATCGATAAGGGCGAATTGGACGCAATGGAGCTAAACGGTCAGACCAAAATCAGGAAGTCCGAGATAGACCGGTGGCTGGACGAACAGGTAAATAAGCAAGCACTTATGGATCTGGCGGAGAAGGTCGAAGAGGACGTCGGAACGGAAGAAGTGGCGGAGGCTCTGGACATGGACAAGGAAGAACTGGAAGAGCAGATGGAAGATTGACCGCTAAATTTTCAATAAATTGATTCCAGGAACTTTTAAATACAGTGTCTGATAGCGTTATCCAGGACTTACTGGAAAGGACCGAGGACCTTCGAGGGCGGCTTATCAGGAGTTTTATTCTAATCGTCGCTTTCGCTATCCTGGCATACGTTTTTAGGAACAGGGTCCTCGAATTCCTGCAGCGGCCGCTGGCGGATAAGGAATTAATATTTATCCACCCGACGGAGGCGTTCTTTACCTACATCAAGTTGTCTCTTTTCGTAGGGGTCTTGTTGAGCGCTCCTTATTTGCTTTATCAGTTAATTCAAATTGTTTCACCGTTTCTGAATAAAAGCGAGCGTTTCGGGCGTGGTTTCACGTTCGGGCTATTTGGATTCGGAAGCTTTTTCTTCTATGCCGGGGCCGGGTTTGCCCTGCTCGGCGTCCTACCTTTTGCGCTGGATTTCCTCAGAGGGATAAGTGGCGAGAGTTTGGACCCGACCTTTACCGTGGGTAACTACGCCTCTTTCGTAATGGCGTTTACACTAATTTTTGGTTTTCTATTTGAGATGCCCGTGATATCGTACGGGCTGGCGAGGTTAAATATTATAAGACGGAAAACTTTAACTAGCCAGTGGCGCATAGCGCTTGTATCCGCCGCGATCCTGGCGGCCGTACTGACACCACCGGATCCAATTACTCAGATGTTTTTATGGGGACCTCTTTTGTTGCTTTACGGTTTATCAATAGTACTTGCCGGAATAGCTGAGCCCGATTGATACAGTTCACCCGGGTATTACATTTTGTCACCTGATGGGTTATGATTTGTTCACGGAAGTTCGGAGGTGTTAAAGCAACATGTTTGGACTTGGACCGACAGAACTAATAATCATTTTGGTAATTATCCTCGTAATATTTGGCGGGGACAAGTTGCCCGATCTAGCGCGTTCACTTGGGGAGGGCGTACGAGAGTTTAACAAGGAAAAACAGAAGATCCAGGATCAATACGACGAAGCCGAGGATGCGATAGATGTTGATACGGAAACGGGCAATCGTGATTCCGATAGGAGTTCAGGGGATGGCGCCGAAGAGGAAAGCTCGGAAGAAGAATCCCAAAGTTAAGGATCCTTTAGAAACTGAATGGAAGACGAAGAACGTCCGCTCGGGGAGCATCTAGAGGAACTGAGGAGTCGGGTTATCAGCTCCCTGGGTGCGATCGTTCTGCTGGCAGGCGCTGCGTACTATTTCAGAACCGAGCTTTTGGGGCTTCTTCTCAGGGCCTCTAAAGAAGAATCGTTAATTTACCTTCATCCCACGGAAGCTTTTTTAACTTACCTAAAACTTGCGATTATAACGGGGATCATTCTATCCACCCCGTGGTTACTTTATCAGATGTGGCAGTTCGTGCTACCGGCCCTGCTGGAGAACGAAGCGAGACTCTTTCGTCTTGGCTTCTCCCTGGGAGGGGTTCTCTTTTACGCAGGTATCGCTCTCGCGGTTCTGATCGGTATTCCTTATACGGTGAGGTTCCTTGCCGGAGTGGGGGGAGAAAACCTGGTTTCCAGCTTTACCGTCCGTAATTATATCACCTTTTCCTCCCTCCTTTCCTTTGCCATGGGGTTGATATTTGAACTACCGCTACTGATTTACCTGGTGGTTCGCCTGGGTTTTGTCAAAATCGAAACCCTGCGTGCAAACAGGAAGTACGTAGTGTTAATCGCTTTCACTACCGCGGCTTTTATCACGCCGACTGACTTGTTTTCTCAGGCTTTTATGGCGATTCCGCTGGTAGTTCTTTACGAAATATCTCTTTTCTTTGTCGGGCTTCTTTACGGCGGAGATTCATCCGAAAAGGAATAACCCTGGAGATTTTAATTGGGGGATTATTAAATCAAATATTAAGAAAAGGGAAGAAGAGCTACCTAATAATAGTCAATTATCCCCCTGAAATTGTTTGTGGTCCTTTTCCAATTTCCTTAGTATAACTTAAGAAAACCCAGTAAAGAAGTATTTATTCAGGGTTTTCAAATTGTGCATTTTTGTGCATTTTGGGGGTGGTAGGGTCCTTAATTTTAGTTGTTATTGAATGGTGAGATTAGGGTTAATTTAGCTTATTTTTATTTTTCAAAAGATTTATTGTCATAGTCGATTCAGTTTTATTACGAGGAGGTATAAATGTTTAAGAAATCTTTGGTCCTGAGTTTAGCCGTGATGCTGGTGCTTTCGGGCTTTGCGCTGGTAGGTCTTGGACGAGAGGCCAACCTGCCAGAGGACGAACTGGTTGTTCCGATCGGTATGGAAGACAAGGACTGGGGTCTGGGTGAGCTGGAACCGGGACTACCCGGTGGTTCCATTACTTACGCGTCCATTTCCCTGCCAAAAACCTTTAATAACATGGTAGCAAGCGAGACTTCGACCACTGACGTCACGGAAAACCTGATGGCAGGCTTGACTGACATCAGTCCTTCCACCGGTAGACTGGTTCCGGCTCTGGCCAAGGACTGGGAGATCTCCGATGACAAAAAGACCTATACTTTCCACCTGAGGGAAGGTCTCAAGTTCTCCGACGGCGAGCCCCTGACGGCAGACGACGTGGTATTTACTTTTAACGAACTAGTAGCAAATGAGAAGATCGAAGCCGACATGCGGGACCTGCTCACGATCGACGGAGAGCTACCCGAAGTGACGAAAATAGATAAATACACGGTTCAATTTAAGACCCCTACAGTCTTTGGCCCCTTTATCAGGACGGTCGGTGGCGTGATGATTTATCCCAAGCACAAGTTCGAAGGCGTTACCGCGGAGGAGTTCAACAGTGCCTGGGGTCAGGAAGTAGCAAAGGAAAACCCGGAGGAAATCGTTGGTGCCGGTCCGTTCCGGGTCAAGGAATACGTACCGGAGCAGAAGTTGACGCTTGAGCGGAACCCTTACTACTTCATGAGGGGTCCGAACGGCGTTCAGTTACCGTACATCGACGAATACACGATATTAAAGGTCGAAGACACAGACGCCCAGGCTCTTAAATTCCAGTCCCACGAGACGGACGTATACGGTCCGGCTGCATCCAAAATACCCATGTTGTTGAAGAACGAAAAGAAGGAAGGCTGGAACGTAATGGTCAAGGACGGTCCGCGCGGTGCTCCGGCCGGCACTGACTTTCTTTCCCTCAACTGGGATACGGAGAAGGAAGCTTTAGCTGAAGTTTTCAGAGAAAAGAAATTCCGCCGCGCCGTATCTCATGCGGTGGATCGACCGAGCATCATAGAAAACGTATTTAACGGGCTTGCCGTGACCCAGGATAGTCCGATGTCAAAGCTTTCACCCTATTACAACGAGGAAGCCGGGGAAGCTTTTCCGGAAGAGTATAACCTGGACAAGGCAAGGAGCATGCTCGACGAGCTTGGTCTGACCGACGAGGACGATGACGGCGTGCGGGAACTTCCCAACGGTGACGATCTTTCCTTCGAGATTCGGACTAATAAAGGTGCTCAGCAGAGAGTTGACATAGGAAACACGATTGCGGCGGATCTGAGGGAGATCGGTATGGACGTAACCCTCAATCCGATCCAGTTCAATTCTCTGGTCCAGCAGCTTATGGGGGGAAGCTACGAAGCAGTGATAATTGGCTTGATTGGAGACCCCATCGAACCGAATAGCGGGAACAACGTCTGGACTTCGGACGGAAGCCTGCACATGTGGCACCTGAACGCGAGCGAAAATCCGGTGGAATGGGAGAAACGGATCGACGAACTCTTTAACCAGGGACTAAAACACATCGGCATCGAAAACAGGCGACCTTACTACGACGAGTGGCAGATGATTGCCGCCGAACAGGTACCGCTGATCTATACTGCCGACCAGGTATACCTTTACGCGACCGAAGATTACGTGAAGAATACGGAAAGGTTTAGCCCGCTTGGCTCCTTTATCGGATTTGCAGAGTTCGTCTGGGTTGAATCGGGAGAATAGGACAATTAGCCAGCCGGCCGATACTTCTCGGCCGGCTGAACTATTTTAACCATGACCTCTTACTTAATTCGACGTCTCATCTATATGGTGCCGACCCTGATTCTCGTCTCGATTATCTCCTTTGGGGTAGTTCAATTGATACCGGGAGATTACCTTACTCAACGCCAGATGGATCCCACGATCTCGCGGGAGACTCTGGAGCAACAGAAGGAAAACCTTGGACTTGATCAACCCCTTCCCATTCGTTACTGGAAGTGGATCAAGGGAGTGGTTACCAGGGGTGATTTTGGTTATTCCTTTAGCAATTACCGTCCTGTCGCCGACGTTCTGTTCGAAGGTAGAATTGGTTTTACGATCTTTCTCGGGCTGTTGAACCTGGTTTTTGTCTACCTGTTTTCGATCCCAATAGGAATATATTCGGCGGTTAACCAATACTCCATCCCGGACAACGTTTTAACCTTCTTTGCATTCATAGGACTTTCCGTGCCGAATTTCTTCCTTGCTCTGGTTCTGCTCTATTTTATTGCGGGTCCTCTCGACGTGGGAGCTAATTTAGGAGTAGGGGGCTTGCTGGTAGAGCAGTACATGGGCGCGCCGTGGTTTAACGGCTTCGTGCCGAATATGGGGAAGATCACCAACTTCTTTTGGCACGTCTGGCCTTACGTACTGGCGGTCGGGACGGCCTCGCTTGCAAGCGTCGTCCGGTTGATGCGGGGGCAGATGCTGGAGTTCATGAACAGGCAGTTTGCCCAGACCGCCAAGGCCAAGGGTTTGAGGGAGACGGTCGTCATCTACAAGCACGTATTTAGGAATGCGATAAACCCGATCATCACCAACTTCGGCTATGCCTTCCGAAGGTTGGTTTCCGGTTCCTTGATTACGGCGATTGTTCTAGGCGTCCCCACCGTTCAGAGGGCGTACTGGACCGCACTCAACCAGCAGGACGAGCAGGTGATAATGGCCGGACTGGTTTTCTTTGCCCTGATGTTGCTAGTTGGGAACCTTTTTGCCGACTTTCTGCTCGCCTGGAACGATCCCCGGATTCGCTATGACTGAAGGTGATGACATTGGCTGAAGAGTACGAAGTCGACGACGGTAGTGAGGCCAGGGAGAGGTCTCAGTGGCGCCGGATGTGGCGCAGGTTCAGGAGACATACGCTCGGTCAGGTTGGAGGGGTCCTCGTCCTGGTTATTGCAGCTGTGGTATTCATGGCGAACTTCATCGCTCCTTATAACTACACCACTCAAAACAGGGATTTCTCAAACGCCCCGCCGACCAGGATCCATTTCACCGATGAAGACGGCTTGACTCGACCCTACGTCTACGGCACGAAAAAGGAGTACAACGAGTACTACGAAAAAGTATACGTCGAGGACAAGTCGGAGAAGTACCCGATTAAGTTATTCGTCAGGGGGGAAAAGTATAGTTTCTGGGGCCTATTCGAAAGCAGAACTCACCTCTTTGGGACCGGTACGGAGGAGGCGCCTCTATTTCTGTTTGGAACGGATAAGTTCGGCAGGGATCTATTTTCACGGACGCTCTGGGGCGGGTGGATCTCGTTGCTGATCGGTCCGTTTGCACTTATAACGACGCTGTTGATTGCCATTCCGATCGGGTTGCTTTCGGGTTTCTTCGGTGGCTGGGTCGACATGTTGATCCAGCGGTTGACCGAGGTCGTCATGGCCTTCCCGAAACTCCCCCTTTGGCTGGCGCTGGCTATGGTTATTCAGGGGTTACCTTCAGCCTACAGGTTCTTCTTCATCGTTGCGGTGTTCTCGCTTGTCGACTGGACAGGACTTTCCAGAACGCTGCGTGGTCTGGTGCTGTCCGCCCGGGAGGAAGATTATACCATGGCAGCCAAAGCCGCGGGAGCGGGACCGATCAGAATCATGTTCCGGCACATTCTGCCCAATACTACGACTTATATCGTGGTGGTATCGACGCTGAGCATCCCCACCTGGATAATTTCGGAGGCCAGTCTCAGCTATTTGGGGCTCGGGATCAAGGAACCACAGACGAGCTGGGGGCTACTGTTGAGTCAGGCCAACAACCTGGAGACGATAACTTCTTATCCGTGGCTGTTGATTCCGGGAGTTTTTATCGTCATTACAGTTCTTGCGTTTAACTTCTTTGGCGACGGCCTGAGGGACGCGGCGGACCCGTTCACATCGGTCGGTGGAAACCAATAATATACTAAATTACAAAAAGCGATGTCGGAAAATCAGGGTAAAAGGCCGCTAGCTTTAGTAAAAAGCCTAATACTAGGACTGGGTTTCAGCGCTGCAGTCATTGCGGCCTTTGCCCTAATATTTTTATACCTCATACCGGCGTTGCGTTCCCCCGACAAAGATTGGGAGTCCGTTGAGAACCGGGGGATAGTTTTACGCTACAAAGCGAAAAATTTTAGTTCCGAAGATATCCGCGCCCGGCTGAGGAACCTGGTGGCGACAAAGAATAGAGTCGCGAGTGAGCTTAACCTGGATCCCGAGCAGGTTCCGGAGGAAGTTTACGTTTATCTGCACGAGGATGTCAGTTCCTTAAAATCCACTATCTCCGAAAGGAAGAGTTCCTCCGAATCCGATTTACCCCTGGGTTTAATGGACGTAATCGATGGGAGGGATTCCGAAAGGGTTCTCGTAAGGTTGCTGCTGACTTTTGCCTGGGGTCGCCCTTCCTCCGAACTATTGCGGCTTGGCCTCGAAAATTACCTTTCGGACAAGTACGTAGACGCTTCAATTCGTGCTGCTGCACTGAAAGATTCCGGTTTTACAATTCCCCAGATTGTCAAGCTCGCCAGGATTACGGATTACTTAAAATCTCTTCAGGACAGAATATACGATAATTTCGATTCCCCCAAAGCTTCGGCCGGTTTGAGTCTGGGAACCTTCGGGCAGTTGACTCGATTTGATGAATCCAAGAGGAAATACGGGTACCGGATCGGAGTTCGGGCCCAGTCCTTCATCAGTTACCTGCTGAAAAAGTTTGACGTGAATCGGTTTCGAGCTTTGTGGGAAGCCGATTCTCTGGAAGAAGGTGTAAAAGAGGTATTGGATACCGGTCTGACGGAACTTGAGAAGGACTGGAAGAGCTTTCTTGCCAGTTCCACGGATAAGGGCGTGAAATATCGGTATTACAGGGCGCGCACCCTCTTGGCCCGCGGCGAGCTCGATCGAGCAAGGAGTGAGCTGGCCGGGTTGAGTGATGAAGATGCCCTGAATAAAAACGTGACTTTTTTGCTCGGGACTATAGAATTCTACCGGGGGAACTGGGAAAAGGCGAAAGCAGTTTTAAGCTCGTTAAACTCTGAAAGGTTTTCTCCGGAGGCAGCCGAAGAGTTAGATGCTTTTTCTAGACTGAATGCGATTTATTGGGATGGTCAATCGCTGACCCGAGAAGGACTTGAAATCTTTCTGCCGGCAGACACCGAAAACGTATCGAAAAAGACGAAAGAGTTCTTTGAAGTTATTGAAAGGAAACGGGAAAAGTTACCCGATCTGGTTCCGAACTACCCTCGGACAACCGTTTTTCTGGTCAAAAGCTCAAAAAGTTTCAACTACTGGCAAAAAGTGGATTTACCCGATTGGGTAGCTGTTCTTAGAGAAGACGAAGAGTTAAAACCGGGGTTCGCCGAAGCCCTGGTATCCACGGTCACTCAAACCCCCACTTACTCCTCCCTCCTGCGCCAGGGGCTGATTCATTACCTGGCTGAAGAAGGAATATACGAGAGGGGCTACGAGATTCTTGCCAGTGACAACTGGACCCCCCTTGACGGGGCGGTATTTGCAACTGATGGAAGCACGGCCTCCGGAATCCAGGCTGCTGCCTTCATTGGTTACGTGATTGATCAGTACGGATCGGGGAAATTCGTAAAAATATGGCGGATGACGACACCCCTCGGGGGAGATCGTTCGCTGGAATACGCCTTGAGAAAGGCACTCGGACAGGGGCTGGAGAAAACCGAAGCCGATCTTAAGGACTTTCTGAGAGATTTGGCTTGATTAATTCAGGGTGTAAGTGGGATTTGTCGGAAGGAGTTCATACCGAGTTTTCGTGCAGGTTCCTCTTACGCTGAAGTTGTCCTCCTGTCTCATTCTGATATCGGTTGTCGTGGAAACGTCGAAGTGCCAGGTAAGAAAAAGCACACCGTTAAGGGTGCCTGGGAAGCAAGAGCTTGACCTGTTACAATTTTGCAGTTTCGTCGACGGTTCCGGGGTCGAGAGGGTAAAAGACGGTTTTACGTTCTTTTTTGATTATCTTCTTCTTCCCTTCCTCCGTCTCTACGTATTGGAAGCCGTAACTCCTGACTACCGGCCAGGGAGAGAGGTAAGTAATCGTAATGACGTATCTCTGATCGTAAGTTCTATATACCCCTATCCTGCCCCAGGAATTGGCAATCTTGTCTAGAGCAACTACTTTCTCGACCTGGTCCGGAAGCCAGCGAGTTTCTTTCTCCTTCATGGTCCGGACGACCTTTTCCCCGTTGTAGGTGGGGCCAAGCGAAACCACGACCGGATTCTCCGTATACATTCCGCCCCCTCCGTACTTTACTTCCCCTTTAAACCGAAGGTCAACCAGATCCGCCGTAATGAAATGCCAGGAAAGGAGAAACAAAACAAGGACGATAGAGAAGATGATCTTTGTCCTCTGGCTTTTTTTCTTCGCTTTCTCCGTTCTTTCCGAACTTTTTTTGCCCCGATTCCCGTTTACTGAACTAAGAAAACCCGCGAACCCCGATTGGTGTCTAAGCTTGGAGTAAAAATAGATTAGTATTACTGGCAGACCGAGAAAGTACAAGATATAAAACGTTACTATCTTCATTTTTTTGGCTTCCTGGCTATAATTACGGGTTCGACCTGGTAAAAATTTTACCCGACGCTCTTAGTTTCCTGCTTAAAGCAGTTGTTTTCAAGCGCGCGGTTGTTTCGCTTAACGGGATTTGTTGATGGACTTTTCAAAGGTTAATGGACTTTTGATTGCACTACCGGAGGAATTTGACATCTTTGAGTTTAATATATAACATAAAGTTGATCCGTAATAAACCTTTAAATTGCCATCTGGTACTGGTTCAGGACAAATAAATATTCATCTGCTTAGTTTTGATCCGGTTAACACTGGAAAAAGCTCCCCGCAAGGAGGTGGTAATCTCTACTACTCTTGCCGCAAAGGTTCAAAATCGACCCTATTGGTCGTTTTTGTAGAAAAATTTGGTTTCGAGTTGTAGCAAATAAAATTAACCAAGGAGGGTAAAATGAATTATAGCTATAAAAGTGCTTTAGTCATCTCGCTTGCACTGATATTAGTTTTGAGTTCCTTTGCCACCGTTCTTGCCCAGGACGAAGAAGGAGAACTGATCAAAGAGATCAACCTTGAAGTGAGGACCAGTCAGTCTACAGGTATCGGTGACACCGCTGAAGGTACTCTTGATCTCTTTATGGAAAGTGTGTCCGGCAAACAGTTTGAAGGAATCTCGGAAAGCATGAGAGAAAACCTGGGTAGAATTAGGAGTGCCGGCTCTTACAACAACCTTTACTTCAACCCTGCTGCTACCGGCAAGTACACTTCCGAAGTAGGGGGTCAGAGGAAGTTCAACCCGTTTTCCATCGAAAAATTCCGTTACGCAATGAACTGGCTGGTGGACAGGCAGAAGATAGTAGAGGAAATGTATAATGGCTACGCGGAGGTCCGACCTACTTCAGTAGCCAAAAGCGTCTCTACTTACGACAAATACGTCCAGCCGGTAGTAAAAGAACACGGAGTTACTCCGACCGGAGATTTTGAAAAGGCCAAGACGATGATCACCGAGGCAATGGAGTCCGCGATGGAGGATCCGGACCTCAAAGGCGAGCTGAAGAAGATGGAAGCTGAGGACTCGCCGGTCGGTTACTGGTGGGCCTATAAAGGACCGAACGAAGAAGAGTTCAGCGCAATAAACCCGATCGTCATGATAAGAGTCGAGGACGAAAGAAAGCAGATCGGCCAGTACTACTGCGACCAGCTGGAGAAGGTCGGTATCAAGCCAGCCAGGAAGCAGTGGGACAGGAGAAAGGCCATCCAGAACGCCTGGTACACCGACCCAAAGGACCTAAAATGGAACGTCTACACGGGAGGGTGGATTGCTTCCGGTAACTCGTATTTCGAACGGTTCAGCGCCTTCCAGATGTACGCTCCGTTTTACGGGTACATGCCCGGAGGGTTTGCCGGGGAAACCGCCTGGAAGTACAAACAGGAAGAACTAAACAAGTACGGCAAGAAGATACAGCAGGGCAAGTTAAGTTCCGAGGAAGAATACTGGGAGACCTTTCAGAAATGCATTGACCTCGGACTGGGAGAGAGCGTCAGGGTATTTCTGACCACGACCTTCGACTACTACCCCTATAACAAGAATCAGGTAACTTCCTTCGTTCCGGACGGGAAGATAGGCTGGTCCAGCATATGGACTGCCAGAACCATTAAAACGCTTGATGGCGTACTGGATACTGCCGAATTCGCCAGCCAGGGTAACCTGTTCATGGATAACTGGAACTTCATTGGGGGGTCAACCGACGTCTATTCCACGCGATTGCTGAGGTTGATTCGGGATCCTTCCTACTGGACAGATCCCCAAACCGGGCTCAATAGACCGCTGCGTGGTGACTGGACGGAGATCAACAAGGACTTCGAGTACGTTGATGGCGAACTGCAACGAGGATTGGAAGTTCCGGAGGACGCAGTTTATTACGATACCAAGGACGAAAAATGGAAAAAAGTTGAAGAAGGAACAAAGGCTGCGACAAGCGCCACGTATCAGTGGAAGTTCTCCAAATTCCACGACGGCCACATGATGGACGATACGGATCTGGTCGCTTCCTGGGCATTTGACAAGGAATGGGCATTCAAGGACGGGGAAGACGATCGAAAGTTCAATAGCGGCTTTTCCGGTCAAGCCAAACCCTTCTACGAAAAAGTGAAAGGCGTCGTCTGGCACGGGGACGGTAAGTTCACCGTCTACGGCGATTACACCTTCCCGGCCGATTCCCATATCGGTATGTACTACAACATAGATGTATTCAAACCGTGGGAGGTCAATTATGCAGCGGGTGAGCTAGTCGCATCGGAAGAGCCTTCACCTGTACTTGAATCGTCCTATACCTGGGAGGAGTCGGAAGGTTCTAAATGGGTTCACTTTATTAGCGAAAACCAGGGTAAGGACTTTAAAGCAGAACTGGAGGGCATGAGTGAGAACTTCAACGTTCCAGCTTACCTGAAAGCGGAAAACGATTCTCCGGCCCCAATCAATCAAGAGGAATTGAAAGCGGAAGTGGATAGTGTAATAGAGTTCTACGATGAGTACGGCCACTTCTACGCCTCTCAGGGGCCCTTTGTGCTGACCAACTACGACGCCGAAAACAAGGTCATGAACTTTGAGAGGTTTGACCAGGTCGTGGAGAATCCGGAATATCCTTACAGCTGGGATTACTGGAGCGAGAACCTGGAGTTCGTCAGCCTGACGATCGGTAACATCCAGGTGCCGACCAACACTCCGAGAGGCTCCAATTTTGATGTAACCATCAGCGCGGAAAGGACTCAGACGTATCCGACCGAGGAGTCCTCTCCAGCCGAAGAAGGAAACGTTGAAGTAAGGTTGCTTTCGGAAGGTGACCTGCTTTACTCGACCAAGGCGGAGCTTTCGGAGCCCGGGACCTTTAAGGCGACGATACCCGCTGACGCCACCGTGGACCTCGACGCGGGAGCATACGAAGTCAAGGTCGTCGGTTCTCTGCCCGGCCAGGAAGCATCCGTGGTAGAGTCGACCAGCACGATAGTTCTGGTGTAACTGGTAGAGTGTTCAGGTTAGCTAGTCTTTGAATTATTACAGCCAGGGTTGAGGCCTGTTTGGCCTCAACCCTGGTTTTTTCTTCTAAAGTTGCTTCACGAAATAAAGAAATAGGGGCGGAACAATTAGGAGACGCGCGTTAATTTATTTGAATTATTTCATTCTCTGGCTTAATTTCTTTCTACAGTTGCTCAGTTGGATTATGCGCGGTGTTTGTATATGTCAGACTGGAATTTACCTGGAAAAACCGAGTTTGTCAAGGGTTCCTGACAATGATTACTTCCGGCAAATACGTTTTCGTCAGGAGGAAAAGCGATGCCAGCTAGGTTGAAGTACCTGGTGTTTAGGACTTTTCAGGCTTTAATTACTCTGGGAATAGTTATTCTTATCCTCTCTTCCTTGTTTAATAGTATGTCCGAGGAGCAGTTGCAGACTAGAATTCGTCAGACGGTGACTGCTCGCGTTCGTAACAGCACCGAGTTACAGCAGTTATCCGATGAAGAACTGAAGCAGTGGCGAGAAAACGAAATCGCAAAACTAAGGGATAGATGGGGACTGGATGAACCCGTCTGGAAGAGGATATTTATGGATGCCTGGGATAGAATGACCCTGGATTTCGGCCAGTCATACATGATGACGGCACCCGGGGGAAGCAGGCAGGTAATGGATATCATTTTATCCAGACTTCCAAGAACGATACTTCTGTTTACGACTGCGGCCGTTATATACGTTTTACTGGGCCTCGTCGTCGGTTTAAAGGCAGCGCAGGTGGCAGGCGGAAAGTTAGATAGGTTCCTGTCAATTTTTGGCATGACTTCTTCCAGTATGCCCATGTGGTGGCTCGGAATGTTGGCTATATTGATCTTTGCCTACCAGCTCGGCTGGTTTCCCTCAACGGCGATGCCACTTCCGCAAACTACCGGGCTGGATTATTATCTTGGCGTTCTCTATCGACTGGCTTTACCGCTGGCAACGATAGTCTTCAATATCTTCGGAGCCAGGGCCTGGGTGACGCGTAATATCGTTACCGACGTTTTACAGGACGATTATATAATGGCTGCAAGGGCGAAAGGTGTGCCCGAACGCAAGGTAATTTACGGCCACACTCTACGAACGGCGGCGCCGCCCGTAGTGACTTCGGCCTTGTTGTCGCTTCTCATGTCAATTGGAGGGGCAATGATTACCGAGGTTATCTTTAACTGGCCGGGGATTGGTTTATTGACAAGGGTAGCGATAATGCAAGGGGATATACCGGTTGTAATGGGCGTTATGTTTATTACTTCCGCCATTTACATATTTGGTTATCTAGTTGCTGATCTGCTATACGGCCTGCTCGACCCCAGGGTTGAGGTCGGCAGTTCGCGTTCGATGCGTTAGGTGGTAATATGATCCGAAAAAGGTTGAAGGACTTGTTTCGGGGCTTTGTAGCAGTATTCCGGGAGTACCGGGGAGAAACGACGGGGATGATTGGCCTGGGGTTGATAGTTTCCATGATAGTTCTTGCTCTGCTTGCTCCCTCACTTGCACCGGAGACGAACCGCAAGTGGGCCAACGTTGACAGGTGGAAGGACCTCCCTAAAGGTGCCCCGCCCGCCTGGGTAAACTATCTTCCAGGAACGAAAAAAGCAACCCAGCAAGTAAAATCGGACCCCACAAGCGTTTCGAGTGAATCCGTAATCACCAAGATTGTCTATGACTACCAGTTTGAGACCAAGATGCCCCCAAAGGACGTCGTTTTCTACCTCGAAGGTACATACGCGAGCAAACAGCCAAAGCTGATAGCCAGTTTGGTGAGGCCGGACGGAGAAAAGTTACAGCTTGCAACCAAGACGATTCAGGGGCGCGAGGTCGAGGACGGCTACACTTTTCGAACCAGGTTGAGTATGTTTGGGGGGAACCAGCAGAGGACTAGAGTACACCGGTTCGCCAAGAGTTACGAAAAAGGCGCGACACCGGCCCCGAGCGAGATAGACGTGACCCGGACTACATTCGCAAAGGCACAGGCAGAGATGTTATCCAGCCCGGAACCGTTGAAGGGGGAATACAGATTTGAATTACTTCTCGTCGGCCCGGAAACGGAGTTAACTAATAGTAAAGGGATCTTCATGGGTCGAGTTTACGGACTTATGGGGACGGACGGTAATGGTCACGATATAGCCCGGGGCTGGATATGGGGTGCCAGATACGGGCTCATACTTGGACTCTCCGTCGCAGCCGGTACCGTGATTATCGCGCTGATATTTGGAATGACAAGTGCCTATTATGGAGGATGGGTCGACGAACTTATGCAGAGAATCAACGAAATAGTCATGGGTATTCCCACCCTCCCGATACTGGTCGTAGTAGCGACATTATGGGGGAGGAGTATTTGGTTTGTAATATTTATCATGACTTTACTGTACTGGCGCGGCATAGCCAAGACAATCAGAGCCAGGGGGCTGCAGATAAGAGAAAATACTTACGTCGAGGCCGGCGAGGCGTTGGGAGCGAGTGGTGCCAGGATCATCCGCGGTCACATGATTCCGCAGATGCTACCCTATGCTTTTGCGGAAGCAGCGCTGATGGTTCCCATGGCAATCATTGCTGCTGCTGGATTGCACGTACTGGGACTCGGTGATCCTACCGTCGTGACCTGGGGTACGATGCTTAGCGAGGCGAACAGTGCAGGCGCCACGATACGGGGCATGTGGTGGTGGGTTCTGTTGCCGGGTCTTGGAATTACGCTACTTGGATTTGGGTTCATATCGGCCGGCATGGCGGTTGAAAGGATAGTTAACCCGAAAATGAAGCAAGAATAGTGACCGGGAGGGGAAAATGTCTGAAACTGTTCTCGACGTGCGGAACTTGACCACCCACTACTTCACGAGAAAGGGTGAAGTACAGGCTCTGGACGACGCCAGCTTCCGGCTTGCCAGAGGCGAGTCGATGGGGGTGGCCGGGGAAAGCGGCTGTGGAAAGAGCACGATGGCATTCTCCCTGATCAATCAGGTCCAGCCCCCGGGGCGAGTGGTTAGCGGGGAGGTCAACGTCGACGGGATCAATACGGTCGAGCTCTCCGAAACGGAAACGAGGCGCAAGGTAAGGTGGAAAAGGATTTCGATGGTTTTTCAGGGTGCTATGGATATTTTGACCCCCGTTTATACCGTCGGGCACCAGATGAAGGAGCCGCTGCATTATCACAAGGGAATTACCGGTAAAGAGGCGAGGGGGAAGTGCGAGGAGTACCTGGGAGAAGTCGGGCTCGATAAGGAAATATTCACCAGGTATCCTCACGAGCTGAGCGGGGGGCAGAAACAGCGTGTGATTATTGCCACGTCCCTGCTTCTGGAACCGGACGTCCTGATAGCGGACGAGCCGACGACCTCCCTCGACGTAGTAGTTGAGGCACAGATAATGAACCTGCTCAAGCGCCTTAAGAAGGAGCTTGGTATATCGATGATATTTATTACTCACGATCTCAGTATCCTATCGGAGGTTTCCAACAAACTCTCCATAATGTATGCTGGAAAGTTCGCCGAACTAGGGAACGCGGAGAAGATATATAACAACCCGAAACATCCCTATACCGAAAAGCTTCTCGCTTCAATACCGCGGTTGCACAAGGACGTAAAGAGACTGGAAAGAATTCCGGGAGCACCGCCGAACCTGGTTGAACCTCCCTCGGGTTGCAGGTTTCACCCACGATGTCCTTACGCTGAAGAGTTATGTCAGGAAGAGGTGCCGGAACCCAGAGAGGTAGAGGGAAGGAAGGTTGCCTGCCATTTCGCGGGCGAGGTAACGTGAAGGAGTTGAGACCATGAACGCCGTCCTGAAAGCCGAAGACCTCAAGAAGTACTATACCATGAGTCAGTCCTTCTTCGGTAGGTTGCTCGGCAGTCGGACAAAGCACGTCAGGGCCGTGGACGGGGTGAATTTCGAAATTCCCCGGAAGAACGCCATGGCCGTGGTCGGTGAGTCGGGCTGCGGCAAAACCACTCTTGGAAAGGTCGTGATGAGGCTTCTCGATGTGACCGGCGGGAAGCTGATAATGGAGGGGAATGACGTCACGGAACTCAGTGGATCGGGTGAGATGAAGGCTTACAGGAGGACGACTCAGATGATCTTTCAGGATCCGTTTTCCTCCATGGATCCGAGGTTTACCGCCTTTAATACACTGGAAGAGCCGATGGATATCCACGGTATCGGTGGAGGTTACGAAGAGAGGAAGGATAAGATCATGGAAGCGCTCGAAGAAGTTCAGCTGACGCCGGCCGAGGAGTTCGTAGATCGGTACCCGCACATGCTTTCCGGTGGTCAGAAGCAAAGAGTCGCGATAGCTCGTGCCCTGATACTAAATCCCGATTTTATCGTAGCTGACGAACCGACCTCGATGCTTGACGTTTCAGTTAGGGCAGAGTTACTCAATTTGATGAAAGACCTGATGAGTGAGGAGAACCTGACCTATCTCTACATCACGCACGACATATCCACTTCCCGGTTCTTTTCCGATTCCATTTCCGTAATGTACCTGGGCAAGTTCGTGGAGAAGGGAGAGGTCGGGACTGTGCTTGATGACCCGCTTCACCCATACTCTCAGGCCCTGTTGAAGGCGGTGCCGGAGCCTAAGCCCGAAATGGTCGAGGTGATAAAGGAGATACCTATCAAAGGCGAGGTTCCGGATGCCACTAACATTCCATCCGGTTGTCGGTTTCACCCCCGGTGCCCGTACGCCCAGGATATCTGTGCGGAGGAAGAACCCGAACTGAGGCAAGTGGAAGACAGAGAAGTCGCCTGTCATTTTGCCGGGGAAGTACCCTAGAATGATTGCTGGTTTTTTTGATTTCTCGGTTGGATTTTTCGGGAGGAATTAGCGGTGGATAGTGATTCTCCACCTGGGGTGTGGGAGGTTTTAACCGGAAATCGGAAGACGATTTTTGGGGTTTTTTCGTTTCTGCTTGCGCTTTTACTGGCTTTTTCCGCCGTGTACAGGAGATCCGCCACTTTCTCAAGCAAGGGAATCATCGAATCCGGAGAAACCGTCGGGATAGAAAAACGGGAGCCGGAGAACGAGGGAGAGTTAAGTATCTTCCTGGGAGAGGGCACTTCGAGAGAATCGGTCAAGATCGCTCTGATGGACGAGGACCTGGAGACCCTGCGCGAAATAGAGCCCCTCGGGGATAAACGGAGTGCTCAACTGGAGATTGGTCCAAAAACTAGCTTTTTTCGCCTGCTATCCGATGGGGTTAGGCTGAATTACGAGTACCGGATTGACTATTCATATCAGCCTTTCCGTTTGCTTGCGATTCCCGCAGCCCTCTTTACCGTCTTTGGAGTTATAGCTATATACAGGGGGTTCGAGCAATTTATGTCGGACTTTGCCGCTGAGAGAGTACAGGGGCTCGAGGACCGGGAAGAGGGGGAGAACGAGGGCGAGCACATGGACTTCATGGGGTTAGATAACGATGAAGGGGGTGCTGAATAGCATGAAAGTGTACTTCAGCCACCCGACTTTGACCTTTCGAACCCGGACGGAGAAATCATGCATGGAAGTTATAGATGACGGTCTCGATCCCGAGAAAATAGTGAATCCCGCGGACTTCGGCCTTAAGGACGATTTGAGGTCAATGGTTCGTAAGGCTGATACCGTGGTGGGAATGGCCGTCGAAAACAAGTTTACTTTTCTCGTCTGGAATGAAATGGTTGAAGGTGAGAATCACGGTGCGGACCTATATACTATCAGGGTAAAAAACAAGGAGAACGTGGGAGTTCTAGAGGAGGGGTTCCCGGAAGGGACGCGAAGACTGGATCGAGATGAGTCCGATGCCTTTACGAGGGAGTTGTTGAAGGAAAACAGGAACAGCTGGCTCGGGATCCTGTTCGGGAACTGGGGTTCTCGGTTTTAAAAGTGCTTTGAAGGCTTCAGGGTCCGCAAAATCCGTTTGGACCGCCCTATGTATTTATAAGTAATTTTTAAACTGAGCGCTTTAAGAGCTAAGAGGTTCCTTTTCCGAGTAACTCAGTTCCAACTTTTTGCAACAAAGTTCGAGCCAGGCGCGAACCGTTCTGGGCGTGAAATTCTTCTTTGACGCCGTTTTTCAGAGCCAGTTTACCGGAATAAAATCCCGAATTTAACCTTTCTTCTTCGTCTTTTTCCTCGCGAAAGAAGTACGCGTCCAGGTTTATTTCTTCCATCCTCTCTTCCGGACTAAATCCCGGTTTGTGTGGTTCAAGGTCTATCGAAACCAGGAGCTGGCCTTCCCCTTTGAGTTTACCCAGTTTGCGAAGGACGTTCGGTCGTTCGTCCATCTCCAGGTCGAGTTTCATTGTTTTTTCGTCTTCCGATAGCACAATACCTGCCCTCGTTTCCCAATCAACTGCAGAGCCTGCCATTACTATTAGGTCATGATTCTCGATTTCATCGAGCAGTAATTCGTCAAGCTCTTCCGAAGTTCTGGTCCAAACCACGCCGACTCCGGATGGGGGTATCTGTTCGGTCGGTCCGCTGACGAGCAATACTTCGCCACCCATCCCTCTGGCTTGCTGGCTGATCTGAAAGCCCAGCGAGCTTCGAGGCCGGGTGGAAGGATTTTCTTCCGAGTTGAAGGATTTTCTCGTAGGGCCGGCCGTGACAAGGACTTTTTTGCCGTCCAGTATGGACTCCTGTCTAAAGACGTCTTCAATCTCTTTAAGTACCACTTTCGGCTCCGGAAATAGAGGTAAGCTCGTTTTTAACACATCTGACGTTTTTTCGGGGGCGGGTTCGATGACTTGGTAACCCCGGTTACGCAGTTTTTCTAGGTTCTCCTTCACGTTCTGGCTCGAGTAAAGCCCCCGATCCAGCGAGGGTATAATTACTACCGGCTGGTCGGCTTGAACTGCTAAATTGTTCAAGATCCCTCCATCAAGGTTCGAAGCCAGGCGCCCGATGAAGTTAAAGGAAGCCGGACCAATGATTACCATGTCGCTCCGGGCTATCGTGTTTTTTAGTTCCCGGGTTCCTTCCGCGCCTTCCTCCCGAATTACCTTTCTCCCGGATATTTCCTCGAAAGTCAGGGGCGAGATGAACTTGGCAGCCTCGTCTTCTAAGACGAATTCTAGTTCCGCGCCCCTTTCAGCCAGCTTTTCCCCGAGGAAAGCACCTTCGAATGCAGTACTTACACCGCATATCCCGAGAGCGAGTCTCTTATTCGAAAGAAATTTCATCTTGTTCATTAACCAAAAATTAATACCCCGTCGGTTATAAATCAATGAAATCCATTCTGGATTTTTCCTCGCGATTCATTTGAAAAAGAAATGAGACGAAAATGGTCTGGATTTTTTAAGACAGAGCTATTATAATGGCTACGAAATTAGGAAAGAAATAAGGCAATATACCCACCACGGGTCCGCCTGGGCATAATACGGTGTGGTGTTTTGCTGCGTTGGTTTAGCCTCCTTCCTTCGCAGTTTTTTTCGCCATACCTTATAACTAATATGACCTGGGCGGATCCTACTTTTCTTAGCGCCTATAATTCTTCAATTTCTCTCTTTTCACAGCTATTTTTTTGGTTATTATTAACTGCACGGACAAGTCCTTTAACTAGTCTCGGTTGGAGACCAGTTGGGTAAATTTAACAAAGATTATTTATTCGGGGGAAAATGAAAAAGATCATCGAAAAGAAGAAGGTCGGCGAAGGAGTCCGGGAGTACGAATTTAGTGCTCCACTGATAGCGGAAGCGAGCCAGCCCGGCCAATTCATCGTATTGCGACTGCACGAAAAGGGTGAGAGGATCCCGCTTACTATTGCGGATTCGGACGCGGCTACAGGTACGATTAAAGTAGTCGTCCAGTCCGCCGGTAAATCCACGGTTCAACTCAACCGGGAGTTTGAAGCGGGTGACGAAATTCACGATCTCGCCGGTCCATTAGGTAACCCGTCGGAAATAGAGAACTACGGTAAAGTCGTGGTAATTGGTGGCGGGGTGGGGATAGCTCTGATCTACCCGATAGCCAAGGCCCTCAAGGGGGCCGGCAATCAAGTGACGTCGATCATCGGGGCACAAACTGCCGAAAAACTTTTCTACCAGGACAGGATAGGCGGAGTCAGCGACAGGGTTATCGTAACTACGGACGATGGCACGGCAGGGAAAGAGGGTTTTACCAGCGATGCCTTCCGGGAGGTACTGGAAACGGAAGAGGTTGATCGGTCCTGGGCCATAGGACCGGTGATGATGATGAAGGCCTGCCAGGAGGTGGCCGCGGACTACGATACCGAGCTCGTAGTTAGTCTTAACACGATAATGGTTGACGGAACCGGTATGTGCGGGGGGTGTCGGGTCGAGGTAAACGGTGAAGCGAAGTTTGCCTGCGTTGACGGACCCGAATTCAGGGCTTCGGACGTGGACTTCGACGTTCTCGCCCAGCGCACCAGGACTTACGAGGAAGAAGAAGAGTGCGCCCTGACGGAATACCTTGAGGGTGATGCGGAATGAGCATCAAAGAGGAACAGGTTCCCATGCCTCAGCAGGACCCGGATGAGAGGGTGAAGAACTTCGACGAGGTCCCCCTGGGGTACGACGCGGATGCCGCGATAGCGGAGGCGGAACGGTGCCTGCAGTGTGACCCGGCTCCCTGTATCGAGGGGTGCCCCGTCGGGATAAACATCCCGAAATTTATCGACGAGATTAAAAACGAAGAGTTCCAGGAAGCGATAGACACGATAAAGGAATCGAACAACCTGCCGGCTGTTTGTGGTCGGGTCTGCCCGCAGGAAGAGCAGTGCCAGGAGGTCTGCACTCTCGGGCAAAGCTTTGAGCCGGTATCGATCGGGAGACTGGAAAGGTTTGCGGCCGACTGGGAGAGAAAACGCGGTCAGGTCGATAACTCAGTCGATGGCGAACGGGATGGTAAGGTCGCGGTCGTCGGCTCGGGCCCTTCCGGGTTGACCGCGGCTTCCGATTTAAGGAAGTTCGGCTACGAAGTTACGGTCTACGAACAATTTCACCAGGCCGGGGGCGTTCTCGTTTATGGGATACCGGAGTTCAGGCTCCCGAACGAAATAGTCGCCAGGGAAGTTGAACACCTGCGGGAAACCGGGGTCGATATAGAAACTAATAAGGTAGTAGGTCGGCTTTTCACCGTGGACGATTTACTCGAAGGCAACAGGGTTGACCAATACGACGCGGTATTTATCGGTACCGGCGCCGGTCTTCCCTATTTTCTCAATTTGCCCGGGGAAAACCTCAACGGGATTTATTCGGCCAACGAGTTTCTGACCCGGGTGAACTTGATGAGGGCCTTTAAGTTTCCCGAATACGATACGCCGATCAAAGTTGGCGACCGGGTAGCTACTATAGGCGGAGGTAACGTGGCCATGGACTCCGCCAGGACTGCGTTGCGGCTCGGCGCGGAATCCTCGATGATCATCTACCGGCGATCGGAGGCCGAAATGCCAGCCCGGGACGAGGAGATTCAGCACGCCCGGGAGGAAGGGATAGACTTCCGGCTCCTGCGCAACCCGAAGAAGTTCCTGGGAAATGACGGGGAAGTCGCAAGCATCGAGTGCGTGAAAATGGAGCTGGGAGAGCCGGACGAGTCGGGTCGACCCCGACCGACCCCCGTTGAGGGCTCGGAGTTCGACATTCCCGTTGACACCGTCATTATGGCCATCGGTAACGCGCCGCACCCGCTCGTTACCAGAACGACCGATGACCTGGAGACCGGAGAAGGGGGTACGATAAAGACGGACGAGGCTGGAAAAACCTCACGGGAAAGGGTCTGGGCCGGTGGAGATATCGTTACCGGCGCGGCAACCGTAATCAGGGCAATGGGTGCGGGCAAGACAGCTGCAAAGGATATTCACGCTTGGTTAAGAAACAGGAATAGCTGACCGTTTATCGATTGTAAAACCGACCCCGGAAGCAAAACCGGGGTCGGTGGGTTTTTAATAAGGAAAAACTATCAAATCAGAAAAAATAGGCCGGCAAGAGTCTTTCCGTCGGGGATCCTTCCCTGGCGGGCCAGAGGAAATACTTTCTCGAGCGGGAACTTCTTTAAGACAAGGTTCTCGTCCTCCGGGGTTTCCACCGCTTCCGGTTCGGCGACCTTCTTCAGGTCACGGGCCTCGTAGAGTGACAGCACTTCGTCGGTATAACCGGGCGAGGTAAAAAGTTCCACCTTTTTCTCTAGCCTTTCCGGTTCGTATCCCGTCTCCTCGATCAGTTCCCGACGGGCGCAGTCCCGGAGGGATTCTCCCTTTTCCAGCGTCCCGGCCGGCAACTCCCAGAGCGGTTTGCCCGCGGGTTCCCGGTACTGTCTGACCAGAACCAGCTTCCGTTCTCCCGCTTCTTCCAGCAGGGGAGCGATAACTACTCCCCCGGGATGGTGAACTACTTCCCGTCTGGCAATGGAGCCGTCCGGGGTTCGAACGCGATTCACCGTCAAATGGAGGAGGTCGCCGGAAAACTTTTCCTCCCGACTCTCCGTCTTTTCAATTAACTCTTCGTCCCGCTCGGAAGAATCCATAAATTTTGTTAAGATATGCTGGCCTTTTCCATCGCTTCGTAGCCCTCTTCTAAGGCCTGCTCGTTGACCTCCACAAACTCTTCTTTGCCGGATTCCCTGAGAGTAAGCTCCATTCCGTTCTTTACTGCTGATAGGGATAGAACGCCCGTTTTTCTTGCCCAGGCCCCGAGCGCGACCATGTTTATGACCTTCTGGTTGCCTATATCCCGGGCGATCTCGTTTAACGGTACTGGGAAGGCTTTCTCGTCGTATTCGTAACTATCAATAAGCGAACTGTTTAGAATTATCGTCCCGTTTTCCTTGACTTTGGGGCCAAACTTGTCTAGGGAAGGTCCGTTGAACGCAATTAACGCGGTCGGCCTGTTGACCACCGGTGAACCTATTAGTTCGGACGATACTATCGCGGTACAGTTTGCCGTTCCGCCACGCATTTCCGGACCGTAGGAAGGCAGCCAGGTGACTTCAAGTCCTTCCTCCATACCCGAACGCGCGATGATTTTTCCGGTCAGGATAACACCCTGCCCGCCGAATCCCGAAACCACCGTAGAGTATTCTTCCACGTTTATCCCCCCTTACGTCCTATCGATTATATCCCCGAGGGGATATACCTTCTCGACCTTTTCCTTTATTCTCTCGTTGGCTTCTACCGGATCCATTCCCCAATTTATCGGGCAGGCGGATAATAACTCTACCATCGCGTAGCCCTCATCTTCCATTTGAATTCGGAAGGCCTTTTTCATGGCGGATTTGGCGTTGTCAATCCGTTTGGGATCGTAAACTGCCTGTCTGGTGATGTAAGTCGGTCCGTCCAGTTCCGCGAGCATCTCCGACATCTTTATTGGATAGCCGTAGTCCTTTGCGTTTCTACCGTGCGGAGTCGTGGTGGTCTTCTGATCCAGCAGGGTGGTCGGAGCCATTTCACCTCCGGTCATGCCGTACAGTGTGTTGTTTATGAAGAACACCGTGATGTTCTCCCCTCTGTTTGCCGCGTGGGTTGAGTTGTTGGTTCCTATCGAAGCAAAATCCCCATCCCCCTGATAGGCGAAAACGTTTAAGTCCGGACGAGCTCTCTTCACACCCGTGGCAACGGCCGAAACCCGACCGTGCGCGGGCTGAATTACGTCTACATCAAACCATTTATACAAGAAGACGGAACAACCGACCGGAGCCGTTCCAATCGTATTATCCTGAATGCCTAGTTCGTCGATTACCTCAGCGATAAGGCGGTTGATAACTCCATGGTGACAGCCGGGGCAGTAGCTGAATTCTTCTTCGTTAAGGCTTTCCGGCCCCTCGAAAACTTTCTTCATTTCAGAAGTTTCGTCTGCGATGGCCTCTTTAGACATATTTCTTAACCTCCTCGAGGATTCTTTCCGGAGTGGGTACCACTCCTCCCGTTTCCCCGTAAAAAGGAGTATCTACGTCGGAATCCACTGCCAGCCGAACGTCTTCCACCATCTGACCCGAGTTCATTTCAAGCGTCAAAACAGTATCGACCCTGTGGCTAAGCTTCCTGAGTGGTTCATCCGGGAAAGGCCAGAGGCTAATCGGTCTGAAGATACCTGCGTTTATTCCTTCTTCCCGGGCAAGCTTGCGAGCGGAACGGGCTATGCGGGCCACCGTTCCAAAAGCGACCAGCAGTATATCCGGATCCTCGGTCCCGATCTCCTCGAAGCGGGTTTCCTCGGATTTAATCCTGGAGTACTTGTCCTGCAGGCCCTCGTTGAGCGACTTCAGGTCTTCCGCTCCGAGAGCAAAGCTCCGGACTACGTTTGGTTCACGACCGTCGGTTCCCGTCGTAGCCCACGGTTTTTCCGGTAGTTCCGAAGTGTCAACTCTTTCCGGTAGTTCCACCGGCTCCATCATCTGGCCAATCATTCCGTCGGCTAGAACAACCACGGGGATTCTGTATTCGTCGGCCAGGTCGAATGCTTCAAAGGTCAGGTCGGCAGCTTCAGGTACGGTGGAAGGTCCCAGAACGATTAACCTGTAATCGCCGTGCCCCCCACCCTTTGTGGCCTGAAAATAATCTCCCTGAGCCGGCTGGATATTACCCAGCCCAGGTCCGCCTCGCATGATATTTACTATTACGGCCGGTAATTCGGCTCCGGCCAGGTAAGAAATTCCCTCCTGTTTAAGGCTGATTCCCGGGCTGCTTGAAGAAGTCATGGTTCTTTCCCCCGCGGAGGAGGCGCCGTAGACCATGTTGATCGCACCTATTTCGCTTTCCGCCTGGAGAAAAGTCCCACTTTCCTCTTCCGGCATGTGATTTGCCATCCACTGCAGTAGTTCGGCCTGGGGAGTAATTGGATAAGCGAAATAATTTCGGCAGCCGGCCCGGATCGCGGCTTCGGCTATAGCTTCGTTGCCCCGCAATAGTTTTTTCTCCCCCATCAGACTCCCTCCTTTTGCTTCTGGTAAACGGTTAGAGCTACGTCAGGGCAGACTTTACCGCAAAACGCACATCCGACACAATCTTCCGGATTTTCTACTTGTACGTAGTTGTAGCCATTTGAATTGAACTCATCGGAAAAGGCCAGAACTTCCTGGGGACAGGCTTCGATGCAGAGCCCACACCCCTTACAGCGCCCCTCGTCAACCTCAACTTTGCCCCTCGGCATTGTATAACCCTCCTGGAATTTATACGGTCCAGAAATCCACGTCCAACCTTTCTTTTCGGTTTTCTTTTATTTCGTTGAGAGTTCGATCCAGCTGGGAAAACCATTCCTCCAGCTCTTCGGAAACTTCTGGTTCCTCGGACTTTTCACCTCCATTTTGCTTCTCGTGCGAGACGTTTTTCAGGTACTTGTCCGGCTTTTCCTGGAAATTATCCTTCGAGAATATTTTGATAATCGTTACCTTGAACTGGCCTTCCCTCTTTTTCTCTTCTATTCTTACTTTTGCCTCTGCGCCCTCGTTGACATCCGATTTATTTACGTCGTCAAAGAGTGAATCTTCATGGGCAAATCCCTTTACCTCGTTACAGAGTGAAACAAGGTAACCTTCCTCTCTTATTTCTTCTATTACTCCAGTTACTTTTTCTCCGACCCTTATATCCATTTTACCACCAGCCTGAAAAAAGTAGTTTATTGATCTCTCATTTGATTATACTTCGCGTAGTTGAATAGTTCAAAAAGCTATTCCTGATTAGGTTAGAGGCTTTTACGTCTGTGATTACATTATCCGGAATAATTGGGGTTAACCTAAACTTTGTTCCCTTTAATGTATATATAGACTTATAAAAATCGGGCTAAGATGATAAACGATGAAAAACCTAATCTCTCTTAAGCCCACTTGCTGTAGAAAGCCATCCAAGGGTAGCGGCCCCTTACTTGATCTCCATGGGATAACTACTGATTATTGTACTAAAATCGATTGTCGAGGGGAAACATGAAAATAGGCTTTGTTACAGGAGCTTACCTGCCGGCGCCGGGCGGTGTAACCACTTCGGTCGTTAACTTTTCAAACCAGCTGGAGGAGCTTGGGCACGAAGTCAGAGTCTTTTGTCCGGAATACCCCGAGGAAGGCTCTGAGGAGAAAAAAAACGTATTCCGTATTACTTCCTATTACAGCCCGTTACTGAAGGATTTTCGCTTGACCGATCCGTTTCAGGCGGCCAGGGTCTTTCGTAAGGAGTTTTCCGAACTGGATATAGTTCATATTCACCTTCCGACCATAATGAGTACACCGGCTCGCTGGATTGCCAGCTATTACGACGTACCCATATTTCTTACATATCATACGAACCTCGAGCTATACATACGCCACTACGTACCAGGAGTGCCAAGAAACGTGGCAAGGTCGCTAACCCGTTTTTATACATCAAGGGAAACGCAGAATGGAAAAAAGATATTCGTCCCCTCACCGGATATGAAGGAGCTACTGGGTTCTTACGACCTCGAACCTCCTGTTGAGGTCTTGCCGACAGGGATAAATCTGGATACTTACGATTCCGGCTTGGAAGGGATAAGAAGTTTGAGGGAACAGTTTGGAATAGGTGAAGAGGAAAAAATACTGCTTTACGTGGGAAGGGTGGGGAGCGAGAAGAACGTGGGGTTTCTTCTCGATGCTTTTAAAAATATATCGAGCGACTTTTCCCCTGTTCACTTCGTCATCGTCGGCGGTGGCAGGGGGCTAGGTAAAGTACTTGCACGGGTCAGTAAAATGAATTCTTCTCAAACTATTCATTTTACCGGTTATGTCGAGGACGATGATATACTCGCCAAGTATTACCAGGAAGCAGACGTGTTCCTCTTTGCCTCGCTTACGGAAACTCAGGGACTAGTTATTGCCGAAGCCCTAGCTGCGGGCACACCAGTAGTTGCAGTAGATGCTCCAGGAGTGAGAGATGTGCTGAACCGAAAAAAAGGTGGCTACCTGGTACCTGAAGAAGTTACTCCTTTTAGCAGAAAGGTTCTTTCCTTGCTTAAAGACCAAAAACTGCTGGCTCAAAAAAGTAAAGAGGCCCGAGAAGTTGCGGAAAAGTTCTCCGCGAAGACGATGGCTGGAAAATTATTGGAAAGTTACGAAGAGGTTATGGCAGGGTAGTTACCGTGACCGTTTCTGGTTTTGAGAACGTTTTTAACTTACTGAAATAGGAAGATGGATATATTGAAAGGATTAAGAAATAATAAGGAAGGGGGAAACCCCTCCCTTATTATTTTAAGTTCTTGGGCTTAATGGATTTACGAACAATTTTCCTTTTCGTTTGCCGCTTTTTCTCTCATTTTCCGTGAGATATCTTCTCGGTAAGTCTCATTGTAGATTGTCTTGATTGTAGAGTACCTTTTTGCAGCGTTTTCGTTCTTCTTCATGAAGGACACCTCCTAGTGTGCTTGAAAACTTATTGGCTTTATTTACTTCAACTAACTCAACATGATTATAGTGGCTAAATTTATATTTTCAAGTGATAATATATAAATTAAGCTAAAATAATAAATCTTGGAAAAATATAAATTAGATATATAATAAATTAAATAATCGACTAATAAATGTATATTGACTTCAAATAAATAGTTGATTAACCTGGAAAGATTAGTAGCTCCCTTCCAATGATTCAAGACCCTTTAAAGAGTGTTGTCTTGAAGAAAGGTAGAATGGATTATTTAGGGTGAAAGTACCCAAGGTTTCTGGGTAACCACGATAATTCCCGGCTGGGCAAATCCGTCTTTGTTTCTCTTGAAATACCTGCGACGGCTTCAATCCGATCCCGATCCAGTTAGCTCCCCAGGTATTCTTCGTAGACCTCTATGTACTGTTCCCCGATTCGGTCCAGTCCGTGTCTTTTGGCTGTTTTTCTTGCTTCATCCGTTAGTTCCTCTTTCATGTCTTCGTTTTCCATGACCTGCGTGATGAGCTCGGCGAATTCTTCCTTTTCGTTACCTTTTAAACAATTGCGGCCATCTTCAAGCCAGCCTTTGTATGCCGGCAGGTCCCTGGTAACTATCGGAAGGCCGTGTGCTGCAGCTTCAAGGAGCACGATCCCTTCGTTTTCCTCTTTTGAAGGAAAGAAAAAAAGGTCGCCGGAAGAAAATGCCGCCCCTATGTCTTCAACGTAACCGGTAAACTGGACGTTTTCCGGCGAGTTCTTGATCGCCCTATCCATTTTCTGATCAAACATGAAAAGCCTGTTCATCCTGTGTCCGTACCAGATGAACTGGTACTCGGGCAATTCACTTGCAACTTTTACAAAAGTGGTTATATCCTTTCTCGGTATTACCTGCCCGACGACGATTACGGTTGGTCGGTCCAGATCGAAGCGATCTCTGTATTTCTGACGTCCTTCTTCGGAGTACTCGACTTTTGATAGGTCAACGCCGTTGCTAACCACCCGGGTTTTGCTCTGGTCCACTCCAAAGTCAGCTATCATTTCTTTGGTGTATTCGGAGGGAGTAATTATCCTGTCTCCCGAGTCGTACAGGGTCGAAAGCCACTTGATGAAGGGTTTTTCCAGGTAACTCGAAAGAGTGAAGCCGCCTTCGATATCCTTGCCGGAGTGCGCGAACACCACACCCATTTTCCCCCGCCTCTGAGCCTGTTTTAACCTGAGATAGGATATCGGTCCCGGCCAATTTATGTGAATTACGTCATAAGGTTCCTCGGGTTTTTTCTTGACTTCTATTCCATTCTTCCGCAGTGCTTTACGCTGTTGCTTGACCGCTGCAGTTATCCCATGCACTCCGTACATAGTTGGGTCCTGGTAAACACAAACAGTTTTCATTTAGTCATTCCTCGTCTTTTATTTGTCTATTAGGGTTATGGGTATAAGATTATCGAGCGCGCCCGGAAATCGCAACCACTTGTGATTTTCCTCACCATATCTGAATATTATGAAGTAGAACACAAAAATAAAATTCGGCGAAATAGGAGAAAAAGTTAAGGGGCTTTATGAGCTGGCTGGCTTATAACTTGATTGGTTTGACCTTCAGGTTGGGAATCAAACCCTTTTTCGACCTCCAGATAGATGGCATGGAGCACTACTCCGAATCTCCATCTTCGCTAATCGTCGCAAATCACAAGCGCGACCTGGATTCCGTCTTGATTGCTTCGGTTTTCTACTATCACGAAGGTTTTTTAAACCCGTCTACACCCGTTTCCTTCATGGGTGACGAAAACCTGTTTCAGCCTGGTTTCCTGGCCGATTGGATTAAAGGGCCGAAGCTATTAAAAAAAGTTCTCCAGCCCCTGTCGCTCAATCACGTGCTTCAGTGGCTCAATGCTTACCCGATAGGCAAGCTGGACTTCCATTCGGTGCCGGTCCACGAAGCTCTGAGAATCATTCAGGAAGAGGACGATGATCCGGAATTGCGAGAGGTAATAGAGGAGGAAGCCCTGAATAAGCTACTGGAGGATACTTCTTTTGGTAGCCCCTATATGCGAATCTCGGAGTTCTTTGAAAAGGAAGGTTATCCCAGAAAAAAAATAAGATCAAGTTATTTTAAGTCCGAGTTCAGAAAGGCGGTCAAGCAGACCAAACTTGGGGCGGTAAAGGAGCAACTCGGTAAGTTCATAGAGCTTTTGAACGAAGGAGCGATACTTTATATAACGCCGGAGGGCAGGCTATCACAGGACGGAATGCTCGGACAGCTCAAGGATAGTTTGCTCATTTTGATTGACGAAGCCGAGTCGGAAGTCGTCGTCGTTCCGACCAACATCACCTATGACTTCCTGACGGACCGTAAAACCAAGATCTTCGTCCAGGCGGGTGAAGAAATGCGTGGTCTGGACCGACTAGACAGGAAGGAGAAAAGCAAGAAACTCAGACGGACGATTCTTGGGCTAACCACGATAAATCTTGGTCAGATCGCCAGTTACTATCTGGTCAAAGCTCGGGAAACCGGGCGAGATAAAATAGACGAAAAGGAACTGCGGGGCCGGGTCAACGATACACTGGAATTTTTCAAGGAGTCGAAGTTCAACGTGGATGACCGTCTTTCCGAGTTGGAAGGGGTTGAGAAACGGTGGGAATCCTTCATTAATTACTGCAGGAAGAGGAACGTTCTAACTGTGGAGGGGAACCGACGCGTAGGGGGGAGGGTTTTGGAGCTCGAATCCGATCTCGGCTACAACAGGGAGACAGCTCCCCGGGGTTACAGAAGGGACCCGGTTAATTACTGTGCAAACGAGCTAAAGGGACTGGAAAAGGTCGGGTTGATAGAGCTTTGAAGTTTTCAAATTGCCAGAAACTCTATAGCAGGGAAGGTCTGCGTAAGTTCCTCCACTCCTTTGGTATCCGTCCCAACGAAGATGTCGGTCAGCATTTCCTCCTCGATCGTCCGACAATCAGTTCAATATGTAAAACAGCCGGTGGCGGCGGTACGGTGGTTGAGATTGGAGCTGCCATGGGAACGCTGACCTGCTTGTTAAAGGAAAGCTTCACTACTGTGTACGCCATAGAGCTGTACGGAGGGTTTCGGGAACCCTTTGAGGAAATCAACCCGGAAGAAAACGTGAAGTTCGTAGAGGGCAACGTGCTCGACCTGGATTTTTCGGAGTTCGTCACGGGGGGAGCCGAGGGAAACAAGCTCGTCGGTAATATCCCGTACAACATTACAGGAAAAATACTGCGGAAAGCCATCGGAAACAGGGACCTCTTTGACAAAACGGTCTTTACTCTGCAGAGGGAAGTGGCGGATAGGATTTTGGCTGAACCGGGAACGAGGAATTGCAGCAGGATGTCTTACCTTGTCCGTGCTTACGGGAATGTGAATCGGGTCATGGATGTCCCGCCGGAACACTTTTATCCCCAACCGGAAGTCTTCTCGACCGTCCTGGAGGTAAATTTTCCCCGAAAAGGAGGGCTGGATGTGGACGAAAACCTGTTTGACAAGATTCTCAGGGGGAGCTTCACCCACAGGAGGAAGACGATACGGAACGGCTTAACGAGTACCCCCGAGTTCTCCTTTACCAAAGGTACAGTAGAGTCGATTCTGGAAGCAGCCGGGATCGATTCAGGCAAGAGACCCGAAGAGCTCACGCTCGGTGAATTCGCTCGTCTCGCGGGGCAAATAGAGAGTGTCACCGAGAATTAAATCCGTCCCAGTTGCAATCCATGAACTGGTTTTTTATCATTGATGAGAACTCATTGGGAACTGGAGGTATAAATATCAATGGCACAACCAAAAGTCGTTGATGGAAGAGCACATTGCGTTGGTAAGCGAAAGGAATCCAAAGCACGAGTATACCTGGAAAGAGGTAACGGCGAGATAAGAGTCAATGGTAAAGACGTGAATGATTACTTCAGCGCGCTTCCTTTTACCGAGGACACCGTTGACCTCATTGCGCGTAAACCTTTTTCCGTAACGGGAACGAAAAACAACTTCGACGTAGAAGTGAACGTGGAAGGTGGGGGATACAAGGCCCAGCTGGAAGCAATTCAACACGGGATAGCAAGAGCGATGACTGCACTGGGAGAAGAATACAAAAAGGATCTAAAGCAAGAGGACCTGCTGACAAGGGATCCGAGAATGGTGGAAAGAAAGAAAGTTGGAAAGCACAAAGCGAGAAGAGGACAGCAGTTCTCCAAACGTTAATACCGCTTTTCCTGGTTATCTATTTCGAATCAGCTGAAATCAGATTTGAATGGAGTGAGGTAAAATGAAAGAAGGAATACACCCTGATATGAAGAAGATAGAGGTAAAGTGTGCGTGCGGCAATACTTTCGAGACATTATCCACGAAGGAAGACCTGCACGTGGACGTCTGTTCGGAATGTCATCCGTTCTTTTCCGAGGGCGATAGATTTCTTGATTCCGAAGGACGCATTAGCAAGTTCGAGAAGAAGTACGGAATCGAGTCGGACGAAGCGGAAAGCGAGGAAGCGGAAACAGAGGCCGAAGAAGACGAGGTATCCGAAGCGGAAGAGAGCGATTAAGGCCTTTCTAGCTCTTCAATTTTACCGGGGTTACCATGCCAGTTGGAGGACAGGCAGTAATTGAAGGCGTCTTAATGAGAAACGGTGACGATATCTCCGTTGCAGTGAGGCGTGCCTCCGATGGAGAGATCGTCGTAGAGGACCTGGAACCCCGGAATAAATTCAAAAGATTAAGTAATATTCCTTTTGTGAGAGGGATATTTAACCTCTACGACATGATGAGTACCGGGATAAGGGCTCTGAACCTTTCCGCAGAACTTGCTCTTGAAGACGAGGAAGAAGAGTTCGGAACGTCCGAGACCATCTTGACAACCGGAATTGCCTTTCTGGTTGCAATCGGGGTTTTTGTCGTGTTGCCCGTCTGGGCGACGAACAATCTCTGGGGGCTATCCGAGGCCAACGCCTTCCTTTTTAACCTCGTTGAGGGACTTATCAGGATCGGTTTCTTTCTGCTCTACCTGGCCGGCATTACGTACTTCGAGGATATAAAGCGTGTTTTTCAGTATCATGGGGCGGAGCACAAATCGGTATATGCTTACGAAAACGATAAGGACCTGGTCGTAGAAGAGGCCAGGGGTTACAGCACGCTCCATCCCAGATGTGGAACGGCATTTTTGATGATTGTCCTGGTGGTTGCAATTCTTACCTTTTCGCTCGTTGGCAACCCTCCTATATTGATAAAAATAGCGTCTCGAATTCTGTTACTTCCCGTCGTTGCGGGAGTTTCTTACGAAATACTTCGGTTTTCCGGTAAGCACGCAGAAAATCCCTTTCTGAAGCCTTTCTTATTGCCGGGATTAATGCTGCAGAAGATTACGACGCGGGAGCCCTCCGACGACCAGCTTGAGGTCGCGCTCCAGGCCATAAAGCGGGTAGTAGATAGGGAATAAAAGGACCGTAAATTAAATTCTGTAGTTACCTATTGGATTTACTCGATGCTGAGTAAAAGTTCGTCGTCTTCGATGTCCCTCTTGGAAAAGCTCTCGAGTAGATCGTCAATCGTCAGCGCCTGCTTCCTTTGTCCATTTACGTCGTAGACTATGTTGCCCCGGTGAAGCATGGTTAACCTGTTGCCGAGATCGAGAGCCTGTTTCATGTCGTGGGTTACCATGATCGTTGTCAAACCTTTGGCTTCCACTAACTTCTCGGTAATTTCTATTATTTTATCGGCGTTTTTCGGATCTAGCGAAGCCGTATGTTCGTCGAGCAGCAGCAGTTTTGGGGTGGTGAGGGTGGCCATGAGCACGGCTATTCCCTGCCTCTGACCCCCTGATAGGTGCCTGATTCTCTCCTCCAGTCTGTCTTCAAGCCCCAGTCCCAGCTTGCTTAGTTCTTTCTGAAATCTCTCTTTTCTCTCCGAGGTAACTCCCCTGCGCAGCCCTCGGCCCGATTTTTTTAATGCCAAACTCAAGTTTTGGGCTACGGTCATTCCCGGTGCCGTACCCTTGCCGGGTTCCTGAAATACTCTGCCAATATAGGCAGCTCGCTGGTGTTCGGAGTAGCTGGTGACGTCGGTACCTTCTACGAGCACCTCTCCGGTAGTGGGGTAGATGCTACCTGCGATTAAGTTCAGGAAAGTTGTCTTTCCTGCACCATTGCTCCCAATAACCGATACGAAGTCACCTTCTTCCAGGTGGTAATCGAGCCTTTCCAGCGCAACGACTTCGTTGTTTGTCCCTTCGAGGAATTTCTTACTCAAGTTAATTACTTCTAACATAATTCCCTCCCGTACTCTACGTTTCCTCTCCAAATTGCAGATCGATTTTCCCTCTTACCTGGGGAACTGCCAGGGCCAGAATGACAATCATCGAAGTGATTAGTTTTAAGTCACTGGACTTAAAGCCAAAGTTGTGGCCGTACCGCAGCGCCACCATTATGGTGGTCCGGTAGATCAGGGACCCCACGATTACGGCGGTGGTCATCCAGCGGAAGCTTTTCGTTGGTAATAGCGTCTCCCCTATGATTACAGAAGCTAAGCCGGCTATGATCGTTCCGATTCCCATGCCGACGTCGGCAAAACCGGAATACTGAGCTACCAGCCCTCCGGATAGGGCGACCAACCCGTTTGAAATGGCCAGACCAAGGATCTTCATGTTGTCCGTATTGACACCCTGGGCCTTAATCATTTGTTCGTTGTCACCAGTTGCCCGGAGAGCCAGGCCGATCTCGGTGTTAAAGAACACGTCGAGCAGTAGTTTTACACAAACGACCAGCACGGCAAAGAATAATAGAGTTGAATAGCGCCCTAGACCCAGAGGTTCTATTAACTGATCAACCTGGTCAATAATTGTAACTCTACCGATCAGGGGAATATTTGGCCGCCCCATTATTCTTAAGTTCACCGAATATAGGAGGGTCATGGTCAGTATGCCCGCCAGCAGGTTCAGAATGTTTAATTTGGTGCTCAACATACCGGTGACGGTACCGGCCAAAATCCCTCCTAATATACCAAGGACGATCGCAAGGACCGGATTCCACCCCATTACAAGTAGAGAAGCGGTGATCCCCGCCCCCATAGGAAAGCTGCCATCAACCGTCAGATCTGGAAAGTCCAGTACTCTGAAAGTTATTAGGACCCCGAGAGCCATTAATCCGTACACAAGACCTTGTTCGAGAGAGTTAATCAGAAGTGACATCGATTGAGATCACCGCTTGGTTGTTGAGATTAGCCCCTTACTTCTCCGGGACCCAGAGTCGTTCTCCAAAGTACAATCGATCGGCCTGTTTTAGTACCGAATCGGGGAATTCAAGGTCGATTTGCTTTGCCACGTTCAAATTAAGGGCCATGGAAATGTTCTCTTCGGTTTGCGCCAGTTCTTGAATTGGTATCTCGTTCGGTTTTTCTCCTTCGAGAACACGAACAACTACCTCGCCACAGATTCTGCCGTGTCGGGCGTAACTCCAGCCAAAGGCAGCGACCGGGCCGTCCTGTATTGTAGTCGGGTCAGCAGTAACAAGGGGAACGTTCTCGTCTCTTGCTACTTCGGAAACGGCGGGAAGAGCCGATACAACAGTGTTGTCGGTTGAAATCCAGATTGCGTCTACTCTTCCTTTCAGGGAGTCCGCCGCCAACTTTACCTCGCTGGTTTTGTTCGCCGTTGCTTTGACTATTTCTATTCCCATCTCGCCCGCGACTTCTTCAGCTATCGAGTTGAGGTAACGAGAATTTGCTTCGCCGGGGTTAAAGACGATTCCGACCTTTTCCACACCCGATCTTAGGTCGGTGATTAATTCGATTTGCTTTTTCACCGGCGTCATGTCGGTGACTCCAGTTATGTTGCCGTTGTTTTCCGGGTTTTCGTAATTGGAGTAATCATCGACCAGCCCTGCCTCCACCAGGTTGGTTACCGCGCTGACAACGATCGGGGTTTCGCTGAATACCTCGGCAGCTGCCTGGGCGGTCGGTGTAGCTATTGGCACCACGACGTCCACGTTTTGAGATTTGAAGGTCTGAGCTATGGAGAGGGCGTTGTTGAAGTCTCCCTGAGCATTTCTGAGCAAGAACTTGACGTCCTTACCCTCTTCGTAACCATTCTCCTTGACTACTTCAATTACCGCGTCCCGCACTGCGTTTAAGGCCGGGTGTTCGACGATTTGGGCTATTCCGATTTTGACCGGCTTTTCCGCGGTCACGGCTCCGAAGGAAAAACCGACAATAAGAAGGGTTCCCACCAGGATAACTAGAGGAAGACTTCTTTTTGATTGCATGATAACCTCCTGTGAGGTAATCTATATCTCTTTTTATTGACCACGCCAAATAAAAAAAACTATAGGATAAACCTATAGTTTGCCTGGGTTTAGGGTAAATATTTTGATAACGCACCCCAACCCTTACTCGTACCGATAATAAGTATAGCTAACCTTATACCTCTCTTCTCCCTCTATCACCTCCGTTGTTTTGTGAGATTGACTTCTTTTCTTATTCATAGCCAAATGGGCCTCTTTTGATTCATAATTTAAACAATAATATCTATTTTTGAGTAAATTGTCAATCCAAAATCCAAAAAGCTTGAGTTATAGGTACTGTATGCCGTATATTGCTCCTTTTTTTATTCAGCCCTTTTCGGGATATCAGCAAAACTTCAAGGTTTCCGGTTGAAAAACATTTCCGTGTCAGCATTGAGGGGCAGGTGGTTTCGGGACCCAAAACACGTTAAATCCCCTTACCCAATATTTGGTTGTCAACTTTCAGTCTTGTATACCTGTATAATTTTCATTATAATCCGTTCAATCAACCCAAAAGGAGGGTAAATAGTGAAAGAAATGAAGAATATTAAGAATGGATCATACGGATTTATTCTTGGCATAGTACTGGTCTTGCTTGCCGGTCTGGTAGTCCCGGGTCCGGCTGTTCAGGCTCAGGAAGAAAAGGTAAAAATAGGTTCTCTGATGGCCATGAGTGGTGCGCTTGCTTCTTACGGCCCCCCAATCAACAACGGGGTATTGCTGGCTGCAAAACACTTAAACGAAGCCGGTGGTGTCCTTGGCAAAGAGGTTACAATCGTAACGCGGGATAGCAAAACCGACCCCACCAGTGGCGTGGATGCGGCGAAGAAGCTGGTTAACGTTGATGGAGTGAATGCCTTCGTTGGTGCCCTATCCAGCGGAGTCACTCTTCCGGTTGCTGAAAGCGTCTCCATTCCGGAGAAGGTGGTTCAGATATCTCCTTCGGCGACGACCCCTCAGATGACCGGTCTGGAGGACGATGACTACGTCTTCAGGACCGTTCCCAGTGACGCGCTCCAGGGAGTAATTATCGGTCAGCTCGCGCTGGACCTCGATTACGAAAAACTCTCAATGATTTACGTGAACAACGACTACGGTAAAGGACTGGCCGATGCTGCGGGCGACTGGTTTCAAGAAAGAGGCGGGGAAGTGCTGAATAAAGTTCCTTACGAAAAGGGGAAGGCTTCGTATCGGGGAGAGCTGGCGGAAGCCACGGCGGGAAACCCGGAAGCTCTCGTCCTTATCGGATACCCGGAAAACGGAACCAACATAATCAGGCAAGCGATATCCGGCGGTTACGTAGACGAGTTTATGTTCCCCGACGGGATGCAGGCCCCGGAAATAATCGAGAACGTTGGTGCTCAATACCTGAACGGAATGTACGGTACTGCTCCCGGTTCCAAGGATACTCCTTCGGCGAATACCTTTAAGGAGTCTTATACTGAAGAGTACGGTTCTACGCCACCGAAACCATTCATGACCAACGCCTACGACGCTGCTACCGTGATCAGTCTGGCAATGCAGAAGGCGGGGAGCACGGATTCTGAAGCGATTAAGAACAACCTGCGCGACGTCTCCAACCCTCCAGGAGAGAAAGTCTACGCCGGTCCGGAGGAATTCGAGAAGGCATTCAAACTGCTGGAAGAGGGTAAAGACATTAATTACGAAGGAGCCGGTGGATCAGTTGACTTCAACGCCGACGGTGACGTCGTCTCACCGATTCAGGTTTGGAAGATCGAGGACGGGGAAATCGTCACCGATCGCGTGGAAGAAATAGCGGTACAGGATGGCCGGTTCGTACCCGCCAAGATAGTGGAAGAGAAGTAATAAAATTTTAAGGAGCAGAATCGGATGAAAAAAAGGGCCCCGAATCGGGGCCCTTTTTGTTTTTTCTATCTCTAACCTCTGTACAATAGTCGTTATTCGTTACTGCTGCCTCCCAGCTTCGATATTATCTTCTCCCTGCCAAATAGGCCTTGAGGTCTGATCAAAAGTATCACGTCCAGAAGTATTCCCATCAAAAGCATCCGGACAAATCCAGCTTTGTTAGTGATTCCGGAAGGCAAAAAGTCAATAAGGAATTCGCTTCCTATCCAGACTCCCCAAACAACGAAAGCCCCAAATATTACGCCCTTGTTGCTTCCAGTTCCGCCGAGCAGAATCATCAACCAGACGATAAAAGTAGCCATGAGAGGGGTGAAGGAACTGGGGCTGATGAAGCCCATGTAGTGAGCGTAGAGAGCACCGGAAACTCCCATGACCATGGAGCCGAATACAAAGGACTGCATCTTTACGTTCCAGCTATCCTTTCCGGACATCTCGGCCATCTTCTCGTCCTCTCTGACGGCATTGAGTACTCTTCCCCAGGGAGAACGAACTCCGACTTCCATCATTCGGTAAAATATAAAGAGGAGGACTGCCGCGATTCCCAGGTATATCCACTCGGAAAAGTCGGCCCCAACGAGATTTCTCAAAGGTTGAGGTATACCTCTAATCCCCCAAACACCATTGGTAAGCCATTTTTCGTTTTTTACGATTAAGCGGATTGTTTCCGAGATTGCCAGCATGGAAATAGCAAAGAAACCCCCTCGCAACCGCAGGGCGGGAAAGGCAAGAAGGTAAGCCAGTAATCCTGATAAAAGGGCGGCACCTATCAACCCCACGATAAAGGGCAGACCAAATCCTCCAACGTAATCGGGAGATGAAGACGTAGTCAGCAGGGCCGACGTGTATGCACCTACAAAATAGAAAGTACCGATACCGAAGTTCATCAAGCCCGTAAAGCCCCACTGTAGGTTAAGTGCCAGCGCAGCTATCCCGTAGGTGCTTGCCATGATCAGGTAGGAAATGAAATAACTTAGCATTTTTTCACTCTCCCGTTCCGAATATCCCTTGAGGTCTAAATAACAGAACTATCACCATCAAAATAAAAGCTATTGCGGGTTTGTAGGCGGTCATGAGAACGTTAAGATCCATGGCATTAAACAGGTTCTGCAGGACGCCGGTAAGCATTTCCTGGGCTATCCCGATGATCATTGCTCCGACCATTGCTCCCCAGAGGTCGCCTACGCCGGCGACAACGACCGCGACGAATATTGGGATCAGAATGTTCCAGCCCATTATCGGTCTTAACTGTACCTCGATACCATAGAGTACCCCGGCCGCGGCGGTCAGGGAAACGGCGATTATCCAGGTCCAGTTTACTACCTTTTCCGTATCTATTCCCGTGACCCTTGCCAGGGTTTTGTTGTCCGAAGCCGCTCTCATTGCTTTGCCTATCTTCGTGCGCTTTAGAAAGAGGTAGACTACTACCACCAAAAATAGCGCCGTACCCACTATGAAGAACTCGTCCGGCTTGATCGTTATCCCTAAGGGGTAGTGTTTTGCCATCTGCAGGCCACCGTAGTACTGGGCCTGCGGCCCCCAGACCAGTCTAATTATCGACCTGAATATGAAAGCAACTCCGAGCGAAGAGAGGGCGAGGAAAAGTTCGCTCGATCCCCTTTCCCGAAGCGGTTTAAATAGCACCTTGTCAAAGAACAGGGCAAACGCCGCCATCACGACCATGGCAAAAACTATAGCGAGTATCATGGCCGGCCCGAAAGATAGCCCGGGGAAATTGCTCCAGCTCGGCATTATCCCGACGAAAAATAGGGCCAGATAGGCTCCAAAGCTGAGCATATCTCCGTGGGCAAAGTTGAAGAAATTCAATATATCCGCGATTAACGTAACTCCAATGGCTCCGAGCGTAAATATACTTCCAAGAATAATTCCGTTTACAAGCAGATTAGCCATCTGTACTCACCTCATTAACCCCCAAAATAAAGATCCTGGACTCTTTCGGTATCCAATAACTCGTCCGTACCCCCGGAAAGAACCATTTGTCCGGCGGATAGCAGGTAGGCGCGACTGGCGAGTCGCAAAGCATCTATCGTCTGAGCTACCAGCAGTACCGTTACGCCCCTTTCATTTATTTCCTCGACCTTCCCCAGCATCATCTTGACCAGCGATGGCTGTAATCCGGCGGTTGGTTCGTCCAGAAGAAGAACTTTGGGTTGTATCAATAGTCCCCGACCGACCGCTACCATCTGCTGCTGGCCGCCCGACATGGTACCGGCTTTTTGCCCCATTCTCTCCCTTAACTGGGGAAATATGGTACAGATTTCGTCGATTCTGTCCTCAAAATCCCCCTCAAGCGTGAAGGCTCCCATTTCCAGGTTCTCCCTTACGGTAAGCGAGGGAAAGATGTTGTCGTCCTGTGGAACGTAGCTCATTCCCATTCTGATTGTATCCTCTGGTTCGGAGCCCGTGATATCTCGCCCTTCCAGTTGTAACTTCCCTTCGTCCGGGGTAATAACCCCTGATATGGAACGGAGCAGTGTCGATTTACCGGCCCCGTTTGGACCGATGGTAGCGACGAGTTCCCCTTCGGCTATATCCATTGAAATACCGTGCAGTACGTCTACTTCCCCGTAACCGGCGGAAAGGTTATTTATGTTGAGTAGTGACAAATCGATTCACCTCCTGTTGGTTTAGCTTCCCAGGTAAGCTTCGATTACCTGTTCGTCGTTCCTAACTTCTTCCGGCCCACCTTGAGTCAACTTCTCGCCGTCGACGAGGACGATTATCGGGTCACATAAGTCCATGATGATGTTCATATCGTGCTCAACGACCAGAAAGGTGATTCCCCTTTCCTCGCTAATCTCCCTGACGTAGTTGTTTACCTTGTTCTGTAAAGAGGGTGGTACTCCGGATCCCGGTTCGTCCAGCAGAACCATTTCGGGGTCCGCCATCATCATTCTCCCCAGATCCAGCAGTTTCTTTTCCCCGCCCGGGAGGTTTTTTGCCAGGTCGTACTTTCTATCCTCCATTTCGAGGAAGTCTAGGACTTCCAGAGCGGTTTCTCTGTGTCCGTCCTCCTCCCTGCTGATAAGGTTCCTGTTGAACCATGCATTCCAGAGTGTCTCACCGGTCTGCTGTCGTGGAATCAGCATCAGGTTCTCCAGTACCGTCATTTCCTGGATCTCTCTGGTAATCTGGAACGTCCGGAAAAGGTTCCTCTCGAATATCTCGTGAGGGCTGAGGTCCGTGATATCCTCGTCCTTGAAATAAACCCGGCCCGAGTCCGGCTGGTGAAAGCCGGTCACCAGGTTAAACAGCGTAGTTTTCCCAGCTCCATTTGGGCCAATCAAACCCGTTATAGTTCCCTTTTCAACTGAAATAGAACAGTTTTGAACTGCGTCAATCCCTCCGAAACTCTTACTGAGGTTCTCAACCCTTAACACCTGAATCACCTCAAAAAGGTTTTCTAAAGAGTAAAATAAAGCTTATATTGATAGAACAATAGATCTCTGATAACTGAAAGGTCTTTTTCTGCTAAAGAAAAAAGCTCCCAAGCTGGTCTAAGACTCTTTTAAGTTCTTACGTATCTTCGTCGATTTTTAGCTGTCTCGATTTTTCCGTTGCTTCCTCGATGGCTTTAAAGAAGGCCACCCTGACTCCCCCTTCTTCCAGTTTCATTATCGCATCGACCGTTACACCGGCTGGAGTTGTGACCATGTCCTTCAACTTGGCCGGGTGTTCGTCGGTTTCCAGGACCATTTTTGCTGCGCCGAGCAGCGACTGAGCGGCTAGCTTGGTTGCCCTTTCGCGGGGTAACCCTACTCTGACACCGGCTTCGATCAGGGATTCTATGATCAAATAACCATAAGCCGGGCCCGAACCGGAAAACCCCGTGATCGCGTCCATAAGCTTCTCGTCCTTGACTACCTCGACGAGGCCAACGGGTTCGAATATTGCTTTTGTGAGTTCCAGTTCGGTTTCGCTTGAGTATTTTCCGGCTACGAGGGTTGTCGCCCCGCTGTTTACGGTGATGGCAGTGTTGGGCATCGAGCGGACTACGGGGATTTCCCGGTCCAGCTTGGCTTCGATGAATTCAGTGGTTATCCCTGCAGCTACGGATATTACGAGCTGGTCCGGAGCAAAAGCAAAATTTACTTCGTCAAGGACGGTTTCTATCATCTGTGGCTCGACGGCGAGGACTACGATATCACTCCGGTTTACGACCGCTTCGTTGTCCGTGGTTGACTCGATACCGTATTTGTCTGCAACCCTTTCCGCGCTCTCCTCGTGTGAGGTGCTCCCAAAGATGTTTTCAGCTCTGACGATATCGTTTTTAATCAGCGCTTCGACGAGCGTTCCCCCGATGGTTCCGACACCAATAATTCCAATATTTTTATCTTTTATCTCTTTATTTTTAGTTTCCACAGATTGATCACCAAAGAGGTAAAATTTGTCCAGATTAAACAAACTGAGAGTTATCATAACTAATTTAGCTTGAGGTTACAAGGGGGGACGGCCGGCCGGAAGGCGGTTATTCAGGCATTAAAAAGGTCTTTCCCGGGCTGAATTAGGTCCCCTGGCTTCGGTAATTCTTCCGTTTCGTCTTCCTGTCCCAGAAGGGAGGAGAAAGTCTTCGCGTTTTTGGCGGACTTCCCTTGATAGTGGTTGTTGAACAGGATGACCATGTCGTCGGTGTATTCTTCGAGTTGTTCGACCTTGTCCACCCACTCTTCCAGCTCCTCTTCGTCGTAGAGATAATCGTACCTCATGTGGGGGTCCGGTGGGTTCCACCAGTGTTCTTTTCTCCGTCCGTGAAAACGTATATAGCCCAGTTCTGTAGTTGCTTTTACTATTGGCGGTACCAAACGCGGGAGGTTCGGTGCGTCGACGCAGACGTATCCCAGGTCGTTGTCACTGAGGAATTCAAAGGTCTCTTCCTTTATCCAGTATTCGTTGCGAAATTCGACGTTGATCCCGACGCCGTTCAACTGGTCCCGAAGGAACTTGAGGTGCTCGTAATTCTTTTCAGTTGGCTTAAAGGAGTAAGGGAACTGGGCAAGTGTGGTAACAAGCTGTCCGCTCTCGACCAGAGGTTGGATCCCGGCTTTGAACTGCTTCACGGCGGATTTAGCTTTATCTCGCTCATGGGTCAATTCCCCGGAAAGCTTGACCACGAACTCGAAGTCGTCCGGGGCTTTTTTAATAATGTTTTCAAAGATCCCCGGAGTGGGGAGCCGGTAGTAGGTAAAGTTTATCTCGGTGAGGTTGAAGTAGTTCGAATAGTGCTTTAAGAAGTTTTTCTTATCGAGGCTTTCAGGGTATATGATCCCTTTCCAGTCGTCGTAGGAATAACCGCTAGTTCCAATTTTAATCATAACTAAGTTGTGCGATTATCTCGCTTGAGATCAATGTCTAAGAAAGTACACAAGACGAAATCACTTTGGTCCATTCCATTTGGTATTTCACACCTACCGGGTGACACAATTACGGGTAGGCCGACTTACTCTCTCGAGACTTTCAACCAGCACCCAGATGAGTTCCGGAGCCTGGGTCATGGTCTTTACCGGTGTCCTAAAATAGTCCACCTTGACGAATCAACGGAAGATAAATCATCCCAGCAAGATTCCTCATCTGGGTGCTGGACCAACTCTTGTTTGTAAAATAAGCATTATAAGTAACATTAAACTTTCAGCTAACCTGAGAAAACCGCAAAATTTAGGTCATACTTGTCACCACACCCTTATGGACTCCGACCACAAATAATTTTAATCTGGCCAGTCCGAC
>CAZYCI010000001.1:6687-55748 GCA_964645955.1 uncultured Thermotogae bacterium | reverse complement strand
TGTAGAAGTAGGTCTTGAGGTCGTTAAGCTCTATTAAAGGCATAAATCCTCCAGAGAAATGTATTTAAACTAGATTATTGACAATAACAAGCTTGAAATCATAAAAACAGCTGCCAGCACGGACGTGGCAGTCCGCTTAGGGTCGGTCTGCTCTTCCCTTCCGAATACGGTACTGGAGCCCCCGGCACCAAACGCACCGCCCAATCCGGCGTGTTCACTCATCTGAACCAAAACAATTCCGATGAGTCCGGCAGAACTTAGGTAGAATATTAACCGCACTATTAAGGCTATCATTTTACCTCCTAATATTATAAACTGATCAGGTCAATCGCAAACGCTTCTATTTTAATAGCTTCGGCCCAACTCTCAAATTAACTATTAAACAGTAATCCCGCGTACTTCATGTCCTTATCGGTGGTCAGCTTAAGGTTTTCCCGCTCGCCCTGGATTATTTTTGGCTCGATATCCCAGTAATCCATTACAGCGCCGGCGTCATCGGAGTAGTACTTTTCATCTTGCGATAATTCCTCCAGCGCTTCAAGAACTAGCTCTCTCTTAAAGCATTGAGGGGTCTGCACTCTGACTAGCTCTTCCCTGTCAACCGTTTCTCCGGCGAATCCTCCCCTGTCCTTACGGATTGTATCCACGGGCTTAACTCCGGGAAAAGCAGCTCCGTACTCTGCTGCTGCCTCCAGGAGTTCTTCAACCAGACCGCTACTAAAATTGGGCCTGGCTCCGTCGTGAATCAGGGCGTATTCCGTCCCGAGACCACGTAAACCGGCAAGAGAGGAATCCTGGCGTTTTTCACCACCCTGAACGGTTTCTAGGGCCACATCGCCTCTTATCTCCGGGATAACGGTATCCTTAAGCAAGGTACTGTCAATCTCGTTATAAACCAGAACCAATTCGTCCGTGACCCCGGAGCTGACGAACCTATTTATGGAGTGGCAAAGCACCGGCCTACCAGCCAGATCCCTGTAGACCTTATTGACCTTACCCCCCATTCTTTCACTCCGACCGGCAGCTAGAATGACTGTTCCAACGGACCTATTTGTGGACATCTCAGAATCACTAATCGTTTCCGCTGCCCTCGCCGGAGGATCTGGTTAACTGCTCCAATTCGTTATTTTCGAGCGAGAAAACGTATATTTGCCATGCATCCGTGCGATCCGAATTAAATATAACCTCGGACGCCCCATTCCATCTCGGGTTAACGTCTTGAGCTGAATCCTCAGTTAACCTTCTTTCGTCCGAACCATCGGGTTTAACAGTATAAATATCCGTGTTGTCATTCCTCTGTGAAACGAAGGCAATCCTTTCCCCTTCAGGACCCCAGTCCGCACCCCAATCGTCGTTTTCGTTGTCGGTGATCTGCGTCTTATCCCCCGTGTCCCGATCCAATAAGAATAACTGAAAGTTACCCCCGGCCTTCGAGGAAAATACTATGGATTCTCCATCCGGAGATACATCCGGTTGCCAGTTCTGAATTTCCGGCCCCTGGTTAAACATAGAACAGCCAGAGAGAAATAGGGCTAGAGTAGCTACGAACAAAACAAGTAGAACGATTCTTTTCATTTTTCCGTCCTCCGCTTGTAAAATTGGGAGGGAAATAAGTTTCCCTCTTTCCCACCCGACTACTAAGTGTCAAGGTTCACTTCAAATCCAAAAACCGGATAGGCAATAAGAAAGTTTAGGGTCGACTTGACCTTTTTGCAATGTTATGATATCCTTAAATTCGCTTTAGGAACCACTTATGAAAGCTATAAGAGGGATATATCCTGTCAAAAAATTGGACAGTAAAAGAGATCTTAGACTGGACCAGGGACTACCTCAAAGAGGGGGGCGTAGAGAAATCTCGACTGGAGGCGGAACAGCTACTGGCCCATACCCTGAACGTTGACAGGCTGGACCTTTACATAAACCCGGACAGGCCACTTGACGAGAAGGAGCTTGACGAATTTCGACCATTGATCAAGGGGCGAAAATCAGGCCAGCCACTTCAGTACCTTACCGGTCAGGTATCCTTCATGGGGCTTGGACTGAAAATAGACGATAGAGCCCTAATTCCCCGGCCGGAGACGGAAGAGATGACCGAAGAAATCCTATCACAGTACCGGGGTCAAGAAGGGTTGAAAGTCCTGGATCTGGGAACCGGTTCTGGGGCAATTTCAATAGCTCTCGCGAGATTTCTTGTTCAGCCGGAGATCCTGGCCGTGGATAGCAGCCCTGAAGCTCTGGAACTGGCCCGGACCAATGCAGAGAACAACGAACTAAACGAAAGGATAGAATTCAGGCAATCGGATTGGTTCTCCGAGGTCAGCGGTAACTTCGACGTGATAGTCTCTAACCCACCTTACGTTAAGAGCTCCGATATTTCCAATCTGAAAGAAGAGGTAAAAGGACACGAGCCCATCGAAGCACTAGACGGAGGGGAGAACGGACTACGGGAAGTGGAAAGAATCCTGGCCGATGCACCGAAGTACCTGAGCGATGACGGTGCAGTATTTCTTGAAATCGGCCACCAACAGGGAGAAAAAGTCAAAGAAATGGCTAGAGCAAACGACCTATCCAGCGTAGACCTGCAGAAAGATACACAGGGGAAAGATAGAGTTATATACGGGGAGAAGGGTGAGTAAAGATGTCAAAAATCGTACAGATAGCAGAACTTTCGGTTTACGGGGAAGAAGATCAGGTTGTTCTGGAAAATTTAAGCTTTAACCTGGAACGGGGTGAAATAGCTCAATTAGCCGGTCTGTCCGAACAGCAGTACGACGCCCTTTTCCACGTCCTGACAGGTGAAATCTCCCCGGACTCTGGACAGGTCGTTCTTGCCGATAGAAACGTAGTCCGGCTCAGTGAGAAAAATAGAAACAAGATGCTTCGAGAGGAAGTAAGTTTTCTCCCCAGGAATTTTACTCTTCCAAAAGGGAAGACGATACGTGAAACTTTAAGGTTCAAGCTGGAAACGCTGGGGGAATTCTCCGAAATGGACGAGAGGCTGGATGAAGTTATCCAGCTTACGGAGCTCGTTGACGCGGAAAGAAATCTTCCCGGCGACCGAGACGATCTGACGAGAGCAAAATCGGAGCTCGCGCTTTCGATCTTAAACGAGCCCAGTTTGCTAATTTGCCATGAGATGCTCTCATCCTTAAACTCAAAGGAAGAAGAGGATCTCGTAAAAACAATGACCGGAATAAACGATCAGAAAGGTCTATCGATTTTATTGTTAACTAACGAAATGAAGAGTGGGTACGAAGAAATAAGAGTAATTGAGCACGAACTGGATAGCAGGGTTATCGGTTAAAAAAATGAGAAATATTTTTTTCTTCCTCAGGGATCTCGGGGGCAATATAGACGGGGGTAAGCTTGGCAGGGTCGCGGGTGCAATATTATCCGTCGTAGTTTTTTTAGTTTTACTCTACGTCCTGTTGTTACCAAAGGAGAGGCCATTACAGGTCTCTTCAAAACTGGAAAACTTTCCGGAAGGGCACAGAACTCTGGCTCAGGTAGAAAAGGGACTGTCCTCCAGTGCCATAAACGACCTCTACCTCTCATTAAGACGTCTAGACTCGGTTGAAAACATCATTTACGTACTTTCGGAAGAAATTCAAAGCGGCGTGCTCAACGTCCCGCCAGAACTTCCGGGGGACGCCAACTACTTTTTAATCGAGACCTCCGATCGAAATCAACTAATGAACGAGCTGAAGTCGCAGCCCCGCATACCGGTCGTAACTGTACTATCCAGCCAGACAAGTCGAACCTCTTCCGGGTCATTGAGCCTCTGGTTGAAAATTATAATTCTGGTCGCCGGGTTCATTATGGCGGTAACGTCCTTCTACTTCATCCGGTCGTTTACAAAAGAGCTTCTGGAAAGCTGGGAAGGAGAGCTTGAAATAATCAAGTACTCGGGAATCTCCAGGTTTTCCGTAAAAGCTCCACTGGTATTAATTGGCACTTTAACCGGATTCCTGGGTGGGCTTATGAGTGTGGTAATACTTTTTCTAATCTCACTGTGGTCCAGCAGCGGAATATGGCTGAGTCGATACCTCCCGGGCTCCCTGGAAAACACGCCACTGCTTATAATTGCGGGCTGGTCCTTGCTTCTCGGCATCGTAATCGGCTTCCTGGCTTCTTTATCCAGTACGAGGGGAGTCGATGAAAAGTGGACCTGGTCTCCCGATTTCAATTAAATATAGGTGATAAAATTGGATAGAGGTACTGCGTTAGATCTGGTGGAAGAAAATATATCTCAGGACAACCTTATCAAGCACATGAAGGCAGTAGAGGCCGGCATGAGAGAACTTGCCAGGTATTTCGAAGCGGACGAAGAAAAATGGGGGATTGCCGGGCTGCTTCACGATCTGGACTACGAGGAAACGGAAGATGATCCTGATAAACACGGTTTATTAACTGTAGAGATGCTCGAGGAAAGGGACTTAGAAGAGGATCAGCTAGATGCCATTAAAGCTCACGCGGGACAGAAAACCCCGGAGACGAAGATGGAAAAGGCAATTTATGCTACCGACCCCCTGACCGGACTGATCGTTGCTGGGGCACTGGTTCACCCCGATGGTCTTGCGGAAATGGATCCGGAATTTATCAGAAACAGGTACGACGAGAGCAGCTTTGCCAAATCGGTTGACAGAGAAGCAATTGCAAGCTGCGAGGATCTGGGCTTCGAGCTTGAGGAATTCTTCGGAATAGTCCTCAGCGGGATGCAGAGGATTCAGAACGAACTTGGTCTGTAAATAACAAATATTATCCACCAGAAAACCCCGCCTGAAGGCGGGGTTTTCCTATTGATAATTTAAGAATTATAAGAATTAACTTGGCCTTTTCTTACTCCACAAAAGTTAACCTGGCCATTTCCGCTCCGTCGCCACGGCGCGGCGGCAGCCTTAGGACACGAGTATATCCTCCATTCCTATCCTCATAATCATCGGCAATTTCGTCAAAAAGACTAGAGACAGCTTCCTTGTCCTCTATAAAACTAAATGCCTGCTTTCTCGCGTGGTCGTTTCCTTTCTTTGCCAGAGTAACCATCTTATCTGCGTAACGGCTGGCTTCTTTTGCCTTTGTAACAGTTGTATCGACCTTTCCATGGAGAATAAGATCTCTTACTAAATTAGCCAGTATGCTTTTTTGATGGCTTGATTCCGCAAGATTCCAGCCTTTTGTCTTATGATCCATTGTTACTTTCCTCCTTATCTGCCAGGGAGTATCCCAGCTCTTCTAACTTCTCCTCTACTTTCTGAAGTGTTTTACTTCCAAAGCCATGTATATCAAGCAACTTATCGGAAGTCTGTTCTAACAGGTCCTCCAGCGTTTCTACACCTTTTTCCTGAAGCAGGTTACAAGCACGCTGGTTAAAGCCGAGATCTTCCAGTCTCTCCTCGTATTCTTCCGGTACCTCTTCTTCGACTTCCTGCAGAGTTCCCAGCTCGCCAAACGGATGATCCGGCAGGTTGGAGAACAATTCAAACCTTCTTGCGAGTACTCTTGAGGCTCGACCCACGGCTTCTTCGGGCCTTATTCCTCCATCGGTCTCCAGATCGAGTTCAAGACGGTCGCAATCCTCCTTTCCACCAGCCCTGACGTTATCCACTTCAAAGTCCACCTTTTTCACAGGAGAGAAGTCCGAATCTATCGGTATAACCGACAGGGGGGAATCATCGATCTTGTTTTCGTCGGCCGAGCGGTAACCCATTCCTGCCTCTACGTCCATCTCCATGTTCAGTTCGGCCCCCTCGGACAGATGGGCAAGCGTTTGTTCCGGGTTGATTACCTCTACTCCGGATTCCAGCTGGAGATCGGCTCCAGTCACTTCACCTGCTTCACTCGCTTCCAGGTACGCCTTTCGCTCTTCCGCGCCATCCAACCGGAGAGACAACTCCTTGACGTTCATGAGGATTTCTATTATGTCCTCTCTCACGCCTTCTATCGTGTCGTATTCGTGGTACTTACCATCGAATCTAACACGAGTAACGGCGGCCCCTGGTACCATTGACATCAACACTCGCCTCAACGAATTCCCGAGCGTAGTTCCCATCCCTCTTTCCAGCGGCCCAACTACTAGATGGCCGCGATCACTTTCCAACTCCTCGAAATGAACATCTTCCGGCTCTATATATTCTAACATTAGCCCTCCGCTATTCTTAAATTCTATCTTGAGTAGAACTCCACAATCCGGTTAACCTGAAGCGTCTCTTCGACGTCTTCAATAGCGGGCTCGGATAAAACAGAAGCTCTCATGTTATCGGGCTCTACGTCCACCCAGGCGGGTATACGGGGGCTATCTTCCTTTACTAAACTCCTCAACCCCTCTTTATCTCTCGAATTCTTCTTAAAGGAAACCACGTCCCCCTCTTCGGTCATGTAAGAGGGCACGTCTATGGCTCTACCGTTCACTTCAATATGGCCGTGGTTGATAAGCTGACGGGCCTGGTCACGGGATTGAGCCAGCCCACTTCTGTACAGAACGTTATCCAAACGCTTTTCCAGTTTGCTGAGCAGGGCTTCACCCGTAACTTCCTTGCTCGACTGAGCCTCTTCGAAATACTTCCGGAACTGCTCTTCCCTCAGCCCATAGATCCGTCGAGCCTTTTGCTTCTCCCGTAGCCTGATCCTGTACTGAGACCAGCGCGACCTGCTTTCTCCGGCCTCACCAGGGGGATAAGACTTTCTGGTTAACGGACACTTGTCCGAATAGCACTTTTCCCCCTTCAGAAATAACTTCGTCCCTTCGCGCCTGCATTTTTTACATTTCGCTTCGGTATCTCGTCCCATTTTATCAATATCCTCCTCTTAACTATGTGCCCGGGGGGTAATGTTAGCTACCTTCGTTACCTCGATCCCGGCCCCTTCTATGGTTTGAATCACGGAATTTCGCCCGGACCCCGTTCCCTTGACAGTTACTATAACCGAGTTAACTCCGTACTCCCTGAGCTCTTCTACCAGGTTCTCGGCCGCAACCTGAGCAGCGTACGGGGTGCCCTTTCTGGATCCTTTGAACCCTACTGCGCCGGGTGTTACCCAGGATATTACGTCCCCATCGGTATCAGTAAGGGTAAGGATGGTATTATTGAAAGAAGCATTTACGTGGACTCTCGCTTTGTTTAACTTAACTTGTTTTCGTGCCAATTAAATCTCTCCCTGTTTCATAAGTAAACGTTACTTGCCTGCCTTCGCTTCCCTTGGACCTTTCCAAGTTCTCGCATTGGACTGGGTCTTCTGTCCACGAACCGGCAAGCCTACCTCGTGCCTTTCTCCGCGATAGCAACCTATATCCTTCAGACGCTGGATATCAGCTTCTACTTTTCTTTCCAGGTCTCCCTCAACGCGGTATTCGTCGATCGCGTTACGCAGTTTAGCTACGTCGGCTTCGGTCAGGTCGTAAACGTAATCTTCCGGGTCGACTCCCGACGACTCAGCTATTTTTCTCGCCCTGTTATCCCCTATTCCTTTTATGTAAGTTAATGATATCTTTACCTTCTTGTCCTCCGGTATATCTACACCTGCTAACCTTGGCATCCTCAATCACCTATTTGTATAAGTTAACCCTGGCGCTGCCTATGTTTCGGGTTCTTGCAGTCTACTTCCACTCGGCCATTGCGCCTGATTATTTTGCAGTCGTCACAGATCTTTTTTACGGAACTTCTCACTTTCATTGGCATCCCCTCCTATGTCAGGATTCGCGATAGACAATCCTTCCTTTGCTGAGATCATGCGGTGAGAACTCTACCAGAACCCTGTCTCCAGGAACGATCCTGATAAAATGTTTGCGAATTTTACCCGATATATGACATATTGCCTCGTGCCCGTTATCCAGTTCAACCTTGAACATGGAATCCGGGAGTGCTTCTATTATTTCGCCTCTTTTCCTAATGATGTCGTCATCTTCTTCTTCAGCCATGGCTATTTATAAACCACCTCTCACGTAAACTTCCGGTCCATCCTTGGTGGCGGCGACCATTCCTTCGAAGTGAGCGGATACGCCACGGCCCGCCGTAACCGTAGTCCAGCCGTCGTCGAGAACCTCAACTTCATCATCATCTAACTTGACCATCGGCTCTATACAGAAGACCATCCCTTCCTCTATTCTCTTACCCGTATCCGGCTCTCCGTAGTTTGGTATCTGAGGATCCTCGTGCATATCCCTTCCAATACCGTGACCAACGAACTCTTTGACCACGGAGTAACCTCGGGAAGTCACGTAATCTTCAATAGAACTGGATACGTCCCCAACTCTTTTCCCGGGAGCAACCTGATTCAATCCCTTCGTAAGTGCTTCGTCCGTGGTTGCAACCATGTCCATCGTCTCTTGGTCAACTTCGCCAACCGGAACTGTGGTGGCAAAATCAGCGTATAATCCTTTTCTCTCTATCCCAACATCTATTGATAGAATATCCCCAGATTCTACTTCCCTTTCGCCGGGAATACCGTGAACGACTTCCTCGTTCAAAGAGGTACAGAGTGAACTGGGAAAACCACGATAGTTTTTGAATGCGGGACTGCCATCGGCCGCCAGGATCAATTCTTCGGCGTAATCGTCCAGAGTCTGAGTAGTTACTCCGGGTTGCACTTTGGAGACTACCTTATCCATTACTTCCCGTAATATACTAGCGTTTTCTTTCATTATTTCAAGCTCCGAACCCGACTTAATTTTAATCATTAATTGCTTAAAACTGCCAGTGAACTCTTTACTTCCTCGTAAACTTCGTCCGGCCCCTGTTCACCGTTTATTTCCGCCAACAATCCTTTATCCGAATAGTAATCTATTAAGGGGGCGGTTTCGTCGAGAAAAGTCTCAAACCTATCGCGAATTACCTGGGGCTTGTCATCGTCTCTCCGGTAAAGCTCACCGCCGCACTCGTCACAGACCCCTTCCTGCTCGGGTTTCTTGAAGTTCTTGTTGTAAATCCTGCCGCAATCGGAGCAAACCCGTCTGGCCGAAAGCCTTCTAACGGCCTCCTCACTATCTATCTTGATATACAAAACGAGATCCAGGTCAACAACTTCCTTCAGAGCGTCTGCCTGGTCGATAGTTCTGGGGAACCCGTCAAAGAGGTAACCTTTATCTCTGTGTATCCTTTTTTGTACCATATCCACTACCAGCTCATCCGGAACCAGATCCCCTCTATCCATGTACTTCTTTGCCTCGAGCCCCAGCTCAGTTTCCTTCTCAACTTCTTCCCTGAGTATATCTCCAGTGGCCAGGTGTTCCAGACCTCTGTCCTTGACTAACTTCTCGGCTTGAGTTCCTTTACCGGCACCCGGACCTCCGAGTAGAACTAGATTAACTTTTCCTTTTTCACCCATTCTAGCTTCTCCTCCCCAGGATCGCCGAGCCACCGGCTTCCGTAAGGCTATCGTAGTGCCGCATTACCATATGGGACTCGATCTGTTGCACGACATCAAGCCCGACACCGACAACAATCAGGACGGAAGTACCTCCGAGCCAGAACGAACTTAGCCCACTGATCGCCGTAAATACGTAAGGCAAAACAGCTATTGCTCCCAGGAACAAGGCACCAACCAGCAGCAGTCTGTTTAGAATGGAGCTTATATAGTCCACGGTTGACTGCCCCGGTCTGACACCCGGTATGAAGCCACCGGATTCCTTCAGGTTTTTCGCCACGTCGTTTGGGTCAAAAATTATTGAACTGTAGAAATAAGTAAAGAATACAATCAATAAAACGTAAGCCAACAGGTAAGGGATACTTCCTCTCTGAACCCACTGTGTCAGCCATGAGAGGCCGGGCGCCCACTGCGCAACAGTCATTGGTAGGGACAGCAGTACCGATGCAAATATTATCGGAATAACTCCACCCTGGTTAACCTTGATGGGCAGGTGACTCGTATGACCTCCGTATACCTTTCTCCCCGCGGTTCTTTTTGCATACTGGATACGAATCTTTCGGCGTCCCTGCTGGACGATTACAACCCCGGCAATAACCACGATAAATACCGCAATTAAAATAAGGCCCCAAAGCGGGCTGACGTTCCCGTAATTCACTTCTACCCACGTGCTGTAGAGCTGGCTGGGAAAGCGCGCCATGATTCCAACCATTATCAAAACCGATATACCGTTACCGATACCGTTCTCGGTTATCCTTTCTCCAAGCCACATCAGAAAAACCGTTCCCGTCGTCATGGAAAGTACGGAAGTTATGAAGAAAAGTACTACCGATCCTTCTACCATGCCCTGTCTGACGAGAAAGAAACTCCAGCCGTAGGACTGAATAAAGGCAATTGCCAGAGTACCGTACCTGGTGTACTTCGTTATGACCTTTTTACCTTCACGCCCCTGTTGTTGAAGTTCCTTCAGTTTAGGGACCACTGCGGTCAACAGACTCATTATAATTGAAGCGTTAATGTATGGTGTTATTCCCAGACCGAACAGGGTTCCTCTACCCAGCGCCCCTCCCGTAAACATGTTCAGGTACTGGAGTATGTTCCCTCCTCCCTGTTCAAACAGGTTCTGTAAAGCCTGAGTCGAAATCCCCGGGATGGGTATGTGCGTCCCGGCTCGGAATATCAGTATTGCTCCCAGGGTAAACAGGATACGCTTTCTGAGCTCCGGTATCTTTACTATACTGGTCAGCTGGTCAAACACGGTAAATCACTCTTCCTCACCAACTACTTCCCATTCCCCGCCAGCTTCCTCGATTTTTTCCTTTGCCCCGGAACTAAAGGCGTGGGCCTTTATCGTCAGCTCCCGGGTCAGCTCACCATCTCCCAGAACTTTGTAACCGTCATCGGAATCTGCCAGCAGGCCATCGTCCTTTAAACGCTGATAATCCACGACTTCCCCGTCTTCGTACCTGTTAAGTTCGTGGACGTTGACCCATTCCGGATGACGCTTGTTCGGGTTGGAGAAACCAACTTTCGGGAACCGGCGCCAGATTGGTGTTTGGCCACCTTCAAACCCGACTTTTGTCTTCCCGCCGCTTCGGGCGTTCTGACCTTTAGTTCCCCTGCCGACTTCGTGGCCACCCTTGCCGGAGCCGTAACCTCTTCCCCGTCTGGTTGCTTTTTTATTACTCCCTTCGGGAGCTGTTAAATCCTCGAGCTTTTTCATCTCTGGAACGCCTCCTCTAGCTCCTCGACGTCCTTCCCTCGGAGCTCGGCAGCTTCCTCCGGCGTCTTCAACCTGCTGAAACCCTCAATTACTGCTTTAGCAAGGGTTATCGGGTTATTTGTTCCGATAGATTTTGTCAACAGGTTATCAAGTCCAGACAATCTAGCTATGGTACCAACCACGTCGCCGGCGATGATTCCCGTACCCCTGTGAGCCGGCTTAAGGACTACTTTTCCCGCCTTGAATTTGCCCGTAACTTCATGAGGTATTGTCCCGTCAACTATTGGGACCTCGAGCAGGTTCTTTTTTGCATCCCTAACCGCCTGTCCTATTGCTTGCGGTATCTCGCCAGTATTGCCCGACCCGACACCTATTTTACCCTCGTAGTTCCCTGCTGCAACCAGAACCCGGAACCTCAGGTTCCTTCCACCCTTCGTCACCTTGCTAACGCGACTTATATCAATGACGTTGTCGTCAAACTCGTCTTCCCGTCTATTATTCCTTGCCATAACTAAAAGTCTAGACCCTCCTCTCTCATCTGGTCGGCCAGTGCCTTTACCTGCCCGTGATACGGGTAACCGCCTCGGTCAAATACTACGGATTCGTAACCCTTTTCAAGCAACTTGGAGGCCATCAGGGAACCAACCTCTTTTGCGGTTTCCACCGTGGCGTTCTCGACCTCCTCCTGGAGATCGGAGCTCAGGCTGGATGCTGCTGCCAGCGTCTCGTCGTTCATATCGTCTATTGCCTGAACGTAGATGTGTCTGTTGGATTTCTTTACGTAAACTCTGGGCTTCCTGGGCGTCCCACGGACCTTGCTCCTAATTCTTTGATGCCTTATTTTTCTCCTGCTTTCTCTATCAACTTTTGGCACTGAATAATCCTCCTAAATTCTTATCTCTACTGGAAATTCAACCCAATTACCCTATTTCTGCTTCCTCTCCACCGGAGAGTTTTCCTTCTTTCCTGATAATTTCTTCCCCTTTGTACTTAATTCCCTTGCCCTTGTAAGGTTCCGGCGGACGAAGGCTCCTTATATCGGCCGCAACCTGGCCGACTTTTTCCTTTTCCGGCCCTTTTATAGTAACTTGATCATTGTCCTCTACTTCGGCCTCTATATTTTCCGGCAGATCGTACTCAATCGGATGGGAATAGCCTAGCTCAAAAACCAGGTTTGTACCCTGTTTTCTCACTCTATAACCCAGACCCTCCAGAACAAGTGTTTTCTCAAAGGGTTCAACCAGACCTTCAATCATATTAGCAACCAAACTACGGTAGAGGCCATGTTTCTCCTTGTATTCCTTGCTATCAGACTTGCGCCTCATTACTAATTCATCTTCTTTTATCTCGGCAGTGACAAAATCCGGGTCGTAATTCTGAGTGAATTCGAGACCGTTCTCCCCGCGGGCCGTGACAGTTCCATCGTCCAGCTCCAGTTCTACTTCCTCCGGTATTTCTATCGGCGCCTTTCCTACCTTGGACATCTAGATCACCTCACCAGATCTTTAGAAGTAATTCCCCGCCAACGCCTTTCTCCCGGGCATCTTTACCGCTCATAAGACCCTTGGACGTACTAAGCACGGCAGTTCCCAAACCGCCAAGTACTTCCGGTATTTCGTCCTTCGAGACGTATACTCTCCTCGAGGGCTTACTCTCCCTTTCGATCCCCTCAATTACGGGTTCTCCCTTTTTATAACTAAGGCTCAGCTCGAGCGTCTTCCTGTCTCCATCCTCTTCTATTTCCTCGTAACCCTTAATATAACCCTCTTCAGTAAGTACCTCCGCCACGGATGCCTTCACCTTCGAACCAGGCAAGGAGACTGTTTCATGTCCCATACGACTGGCATTTCTTATTCTGGTTACCATGTCACCAATAGGATCCTGAGTGGTCATGTTCTTCCTCCCGGTATTAATAAACCGTTACCAGCTAGCTTTTTGAACTCCGGGTAACTCGCCTTTGTGGGCAAGTTCCCGAAAACAAACACGGCAGATTCCAAAATCCCTCATGTAGCCCCTGGAACGACCGCAGATGCTACACCTATTATTATCCCTTACATCGTATTTTTTGTCTTTTTCCGATTTCTCGACTAAAGCTTTTCGTGCCATAATTCCCTCCTCTATTCTCTAAACGGAGATCCGAGTTCGTCGAGCAGGTAATAACCCTCTCTATCCGTCTCGGCACTGGTTACAATAGTTATATCCATACCCTGAACCTGTCTCACGTCATCAAAAGTAATCTCAGGAAATACCAATTGCTCATCTATCCCCAGGCTGTAGTTTCCCCTGCCGTCAAAAGAGTCCGGAGAAAGGCCACGGAAATCCCTGATACTGGGCAAAGCTAGGTTGTACAGCTTGTTTAAAAATTCGTATGCCCTTTTTTTTCGCAGCGTTACTTTACAACCAACGGGAACTCCTTTTCGTATATCAAAATCGGAAATAGCCTTTCTTGCTCTGGTTATCACTGGTTTCTGTCCCGTTATCGTCTTGAGGTTTTCCATTGCCCCATCGATAATACCGGGGTCTTCCCGCTCCGATATCCCCATGTTGACAACTACTTTCTCTATAGCCGGAACTTCCATGGGGTTATCATAGCCGAGCTCCTGCATCAACTTACCTCTGACCTCTTCTTCGTACCTTTCCTTCAACATCACTTAATCCAGAACCCCCTCGCACTTTTTACAGACCCTGACCTTTTCTCCCCCTGCTTGATCAAATCCTACTCTTGTAGGTTCTCCACAGGATGGACAGACAGGCAGTACATTAGAGATATCAATCGGTTCTTCTCTCTCTATGATACCCGGCTCCTTCTGCTGCTGGGTCCTCTGCTGGTGTCTCAGGCGAAAATTTACGTTTTCAACCACTATTCTATTGTTTTCCGGGTCTACCCTAAGGACTTCTCCTTCTTTGCCTTTATCATTACCTGCAATAACCTTGACCCGATCACCTTTCTGTACTTTCCTCATGACGACCTCCTATAGGACCTCGGGCGCCAGGGAAATAATTCTGAGCATATTCCCTTCTCGTAATTCCCTGGTTACGGGGCCAAAAATTCTCGTACCTACGGGCTCCATCCTTTCATCAACCAGAACTGCCGCGTTGTCATCAAACCTTATATAAGAACCGTCCTCACGACGAAAATTACTCTTGGTTCTGACGATAACTGCTCTGACTATTTCCCCTTTTTCCAGGTCGCTATCGGGAATCCTTTTCTTTACGGAGGCAATAATTACGTCACCGATCTTCCCCTGGTTCTTGTTTGATTGTCCTAGCACGTTTATGCAACGCAGTTTTTTTGCACCCGAGTTATCGGCAACCTTTAGTTCAGTTTCTTGCTGGATCACGATTCCCCTCCCGTCTCGTCCAGAACCTCTTCCAGCTTCCACCTCTTTTTCTTACTGGTCGGCCTTGTTTCGCTAATCAGTACCCGGTCACCTTCGGACGCTTCTTCTTCCTCGTCGTGTGCGTAGAACTTGGAACGCTGTTTCAGGTACTTTTTGTAACGCGGGTGCTTCTTCTGGGTATCGACGGCCACCGTAATCGTCTTATCCATGGCCGTACTAATGACCCTTCCTTTCTTCGTCTTTGTTTTCTGTTTTTTCATCTTACTCCTCTCCTTCCTGTTCTCTTTCCCTTTTAATCGTTTTAACTCTCGCTATATCCTTTTTTGTTTTCTTCAACTCAGCCGTATTATCCAGTTCGCCGGTGGATTTCTGAAACCTCAAATTAAACAGCTTCTCCTTGAGCTCACCGACCTTTTCTTCCAGTTCTTCTTCGGTCATTTCCCTGATTTCGCCCGGCCTCATTCTTCTCCTCCCAGCTTTAATCTTTCCTTGAGCCTTGTCTTCAAAGGAAGCTTGTAGGAAACCAATTTATGCAGTCTTTTTGCTTTCTCCTTGTCTACTCCGGAAAATTCGAATATGAGCCGTCCGGGCCTTATTACGGCAACCCACTCAGCTGGCTCCCCTTTTCCTTTCCCCATCCTCGTTTCTGCTGGCGTTTTTGTAATCGGCTTATCGGGAAATACCCTGACCCAGATCTTCGAGTCGCGCTGGGTTTCGTGAGCGAGAGTCATTCTCGCTGTCTCGATCTGCTTGCTGGTCAACCAGCCGGGATCCTTGGATTGAATCCCGTACTCACCGAAAGAGACGGTGTTACCTTTGCTGGCCTTCCCCTTCGTTCGACCTCTTTGTTGCTTTCTATGTTTTGTATCAGCTGGATATAATGCCATTTGTTACCATCCTTACCTTGGAAAAATTATAGACTCAAACCCTCGGGCACCCCTTCAGGCAAAATCTCTTCTCTAAACACCCAGGCCTTGACACCAATCGGACCGTACTTAGTTCGGGCTTCGATAAAACCATAATCAATATCCGCCCTTATAGTCTGGAGAGGTATACGCCCTTCGTCCTGAGATACCGATCTGGCAAGGTTTGCTCCTCCAATCCTGCCGGAACACTTTACCTTAACGCCTTTTGCCCCTTTCGACATGGACCGGGAAATAACTTCCTTCATTGCCCTGCTGGGCGGAATTCTGTTTTCGATCTGGAAAGCGACTTCCTGAGCTATCAGCTGAGCCTGCAAATGCGGGTCGTCAGCTTCCTTGACGGATATATTCACGTTTCTGTCCGTGCGCTCACTCAGATCTTTTTGGAAGTTATTGATTTCGCTTCCACCCTTGCCAATTATGATCCCGGGCCTGGCCGAAACGATAATTATGGAAATTCTATCGTCCCGCGGTCTTTCGATGCTAACTTTTGCTATGCCAGCACCTCTATAGCGTTCCTCTATTATATCCCTGATCTCGCGATCCTCGGCCACGTATTCCGGGGCCTTCTCGTCGCTGTACCAATTGGATTCCCATTTTTTATTTACCCCGACCCGAAAACCGACCGGATTTATTTTCTGTCCCATTATTCTTCCTCCACTAGGATCACTTTGATATGACTCTGCCTTCTTTTCATAACGTCGGCCCTACCCTGAGCCCTTGGCTTCATCCGTTTCATCGTCTGTCCTTCGTCAATTGCAGCTTCTTTTACCTTGAGTTTATCCACGGTCATGTCATGGTTATGCTGAGCATTGGCCACGGCCGATTCGAGCGTGTCCTGCAGAAACCGGGCGGCTTTCTTCTTTGAAAACTTTACAGTTTTCAATGCTTCATCAACGGATTCCCCCCGGACTGCATCGGCCACCGGCCTGGCTTTCTTCGGGGATATCCTGACGTTTTTCGTTATCGCTTTAGCTTCTTTCATGTTATCCTACCGGTGTCACCGGTTCTTTCTTCTTGATGCCGCCGTGCTCCCTGAACGTTCTCGTGGAAGCAAACTCTCCCAGCTTGTGACCAACCATGTTCTCCGATATTTCAACTGGTACGTGGTCGCGGCCGTTGTGAACCTTTATAGTAAGCCCGACCATCTTGGGTAAAATCGTCGAATCCCTGGACCATGTCTTTATCTCTTCCAGTTCGCCCGTCTTGGCTCGCTCGACCTTCTCTTCGAGGCTATCCTTTATATAAGGTCCTTTCTTTACTGATCTCGGCATTTCTTACCCCCTCTCTTCATTTGTCCGTCTCTTAATAATTTTCTTGTCACTCTTCTTTGCCTTTCTGGTTTTTCCACCTTTTGCAGGCACTCCTGTAGGGGAAACTGGAGGTCTACCTATGTAAGCTCTACCTTCTCCTCCACCATGCGGGTGGTCAACTGCGTTCTTGGCCACACCTCTAACCTTTGGCTTGCGACCAAGGTGCCTGGTCCGCCCAGCTTTTCCACTCTTTTCGTTCTTATGGCTTGGGTTGCTTACCTGACCAATCGTTGCTTTGCATTCCGGTTCAAAAGAGCGGACCTCGCCCGAAGGTAATTTTACGTCGATCTTTTCCGCGTCCTTGGCAACTATTCTAGCATCGACACCGGCAGAGCGTGCAATTTTCCCGCCCGAATTGGGTGAAAATTCCAGATTATGGATTGGGCTTCCTGCCGGAATCCTTCTCAAAGGCAAGGCATTACCGGGCCTGACTTCAGCTTCCTCGCCGGCCTCGACCTTATCCCCAACTTCTAACTTTAGTGGAGATATTATATAACGCTTTTCTCCATCCTCGTAGAGCAACAAAGTTATCCAGGCCGACCTATTAGGATCGTACTCCCGACTCACTACTTTGGCCTTAATCCCTTCCTTGTCCCTGAGGAAATCAATCTTTCTGTATTTCCTCTTGTGACCACCGCTTCGACCGCGCACCGTCTGCTTACCCTGGTTGTTCCTCCCACCTGACTTCTTCAACGGCTCGAGCAAGGATTCTTCCGGAGCGTCAGTGGTCAATTCTTCGTAGTCAGTAACTTCAGCATGTCTCTTCGCTGGCGTTACGGGTTTAAATCTCTTTATTCCCATGTTTTCACCTTAACCTATCCAAATATATCAATGCGGTCCCCTTCGGAAAGCCTTACGTAAGCTTTCTTCCAGGAGCTAGTCTCGCCTTTTTCCTGGTTTAACTGCTCTCTTTTTGGCTTTCCATTGAGGTTCATCGTATTTACGTCCAGCACCTCTACGTCAAATAACTCCTCAACGGCTTCACGGATCATTATTTTGTTTGCTTCAGGGTGTACCCGAAATACGTACTTGTTGCTCTCTTCCTGTAGCCGCCAGGAATTTTCAGTCACTATCGGTTCTATTACGACATCCTCTCTGCTTAGTTCCATTATAACCACCTAAGTTGCTTTGCTTTTGTCAAGCAGATTATCTTCCAGTTCCCTTACTGCTTCCCTCGTCAGAAGGATTCCTTCGTGATTCAAAATCTCGTATGCACTTATTTGAGAAGTGGATATGTAGAGGGTATCCGGGATATTGCTAAAACTCTTGCCTATTTTCCAGTCGTCCTCTTCCTGAGAGACAATTATAAGAGCATCCTCTGGTAAATCAAACTCCTCCAGAACGGCAAGACCTTTTTTCGTTTTTGGCTCTTCAAAGTCCAGCTCCTCTACGACGGCCAGAGTGCCTTCGGAAAACCTTGTCGAAAGCGCACTCCTAATTGCCTTGTGCCTCATCTTTTTCGGAAGATCCATTTCGTACTTCTTTGGTTCCGGACCAAAAATTACTCCACCGCCACTCCATAGCGGGGAAGCCCTGGAACCGTGCCTGGCACGACCGGTCCCTTTCTGCCGCCAGGGTTTCCTGTTTGATCCTTTGACCTTCGATCTGTCCTTGGTACTGGCCGTCCCCGACCTGCCATTAGTCCTGTAAGCCTTTACCGCCCGGTAAAGCAGATCGTTGTGAAAATCCAGACCGAGCAGATCTTCCGAAACCTCGAGTTCTTCGCCGCCTTTACCCTCGCTATCCTTCACTTCAAGGTTAATCATTGCTACTCCTAATTCTCAGTAAGTTCTCTCGTGGTCCTGGAACCGATCCCTTTATAACCAAAAGATCTTCCTCCGGGTCCACCCTCAATACCTTTAGGTTCTGAATAGTCACCTTCTCGTAACCCGTCCTGCCGGGCAGCTTTTGACCTTTTAAGACCCTTCCGGGTTCGACACACATGCCGATCGAACCGGGCTTTCTGTGAAAGCGGGATCCGTGAGTTTTCGGCCCGCCGGAAAAATCCCATCTCTTTACTACTCCCTGAAAACCCCTGCCTTTTGAATTTCCGGTTACGTCGACGAAGCCTCCTTCCTCGAAGTTGCCAACCGTTACCTCGTCTCCCGAGCTATACTGGGAAGGATCCTCCACCCGAAATTCGGCCAGGAACTTTTTCGGGCTGACGTTATGTTTATCAAAGTGCCCCTTCATCGGCTTGGTCAACTTTCTTTTCTCCGTATCCTTATAACCAAGCTGAACTCCCTTATAGCCATCTTTTTCCAATGTCTTTACCTGAACAACTACTGCGGGCTCGGACTTGATTACCGTGGCACCTACGGCGGCACCCGACTCATCATAGTACTGAGTCATTCCAACTTTTTCCCCTAACGTCCCTAACATTTTGTTAACCTCCAAATTTTCTTAGGTCACCTATGATACTAAAGCTTAATCTCTACGTCTATCCCCGTAGGCAATTCGATATCCATAAGTGCATTTATGGTCTCGGAAGTAGGTTCCTGGATATCTATCAGCCTGTTGTGAATTCTTCGCTCAAAGTGTTCCATCGACGTTTTATTTACGTGAGGCGATCTAAGAACGGTATAGAGCTTCCTCTCCGTCGGAAGCGGTACCGGACCGGAGATTTTTGCCCTGGTTTCCTCGGCGGTTGAAACTATTTTTTCTACGGACCTATCGACCAGTTCGTGATCGTACCCTTTGAGCTTTATTCTTATTTTTTCTCTAGCCATGTTTAATAACCCCGTTTATTTAAAATTTCTTCCTTTACCTTTTCTGGCACAACTTCGTAGTGAGAAAAACTCAGCGAATAAGTTCCCCGTCCTCGAGTTATTGACCTAAGCCTTGTGGCGTAACCAAAGGACTCCGCCAGCGGAAGCTCGAATTCGATAAGCTGAACCCCCTCACGGTTTTCAATACCTGCAACCTCCCCACGGCGCTTAGAAATATCCTCCATAACGTCGCCAACGTAATCGGAAGGTACAAATACCTCTCCCTCCATTATTGGCTCAAGCAGGAGCGAGTTACCTTTAAGGGCGCGCGAAGTAGCTCTGGAACTCGCTGCCTTAAAAGCTATATCGGAAGAATCGACCGGATGGTGGTCACCGTCGTAGAGCGTGGCTTTGACGTCAGTAACTGAATACCCGGCCAGCTTTCCGTTGCCAAGAGCTTCCTTAATTCCTGTTTCTACCGATTTGATATATTCTTTTGGAACTTTTCCTTCCCTAATACTGCTTTCGAAAACCACTCCAGAACCCCTCTCCAGAGGTTCGTATTTGACCTTAACTCTTGCGTACTGCCCCCTCCCGCCGGACTGTTTCGCAAATTCCTCGTCTATGTCGGATTCCGACCTGAGAGTTTCTCTGTAAGTTACGCTTGGCTTACCTACCTGGGCTTCCACGTTAAACTCTTCCTTCAGGCGCCTCGTCAATATCTCGAGGTGTAGTTCACCCATGCCGGAAATGATCGTCTGGTTGGAATCCGGGTCCGACTCAACTTTAAACGTCGGATCCTCCTTCGCTAGCTTGTTGATCGCGGTGTTTAGCTTGTCCTCGTCCGCTTCTTTTCGCGGCTCTATGGCAACCGAAATTACGGGATCCGGAAAGTCAATTCGCTGTAAAACCAGCGGATCGTCGACGCTGCAAAGCGTTTCGCCCGTAGATGTATGATCCGGGCCAACGACAGCAACGATGTCGCCGGCTTTTGCCTTTTCTATCCTTTCCCGGCGGTTTGCGTGCATGTGGAACATCCTGGAGACCCTCTCCCTGTTGCCGGAGTTAGGGTTGTAGAGGTTATCCCCTTCTTCCAGGATACCTGAATATATCCTCAGGTAAATCATCGTCCCGGTATATTGGTCAGTCGTTACCTTAAACGCAAGGCTGGCAAAAGGTTCTTCGGGGGAAGGATAACGCCGCTCCTTTTCATCGTCCTCCTTTCCTCCGACCCTGTAACCCTCTACTGCAGGAACGTCGTTCGGACTCGGCAGGTAATCGACGACGGCATTCAAAATTGGTTGAACTCCCACGTTCTTGAGTGCGGAACCACCGAGTACCGGTACCGCGGCTTCCTCTATCGTCGCCTTTCTTATCGCCTTGTCGATCAGGTCTCCGGGTATTTCCTCTTCCTCCAGGTACCTCATCATGAACTCATCTTCGTAGTGAGCCAGCTTTTCAAAGAGGTCGTCCCTCCACCTTTCCGCTTTCCCTCGAACTTCCTCTGGAATCGGCCTCTCTTTGTATTCAGCCCCTTTGGTCTCCTGGTCCCATGTAAGCAGAGACATTTTAATTAGGTCAACCATCCCAACCAGCTCGTCCGACTCGTTCCTGTAAGCTAATTGAAGCGGCAGGGTGGTGACCCCTAACCGCTCCTCGATCATTTCTATTGTCTTATCGTACCTTGATTCTGTTCTGTCCAGCTTATTGACGAAAGCAATCCTCGGAATATCGTAACGGTCGGCCTGCCTCCAGACCTTCTCGGACTGTGATTCCACCATCTCAACTCCGGAAAAGAGAGCCACAGCCCCGTCCAGAACTCGCAGCGACCTTTCCACCTCGGCAGTGAAGTCGACGTGACCCGGCGTGTCTATTATATTGATCTGATGGTCGCGCCAGTAACAGGTCGTTGCGGCAGAGGTAATAGTTATACCTCGCTCCTTTTCCTGGTCCATCCAATCCATTTCGGCGTCCCCGTCGTGGACCTCGCCTATCTTGTAAGTACGGCCGGTATAATAGAGCATACGCTCCGTTGCCGTAGTCTTCCCTGCATCTATATGCGCCATTATCCCGATATTCCGCACTTCTTCTAGCTCCTCGTCCCTGATTTCTTCATCCACGATCTCGTCTGATCTCTGTTTAGTCATAGTCATAATTATTTTACCTTACCTTTTTAATACCTCTACCTAACAACTAACAAGCCGATACAACAAACAACAATCTGTACAAAAAATAAAAAAAGATAGAAACCAAAATTAAATGAATCGCCGAGGATTACCAGCGATAATGAGCAAAGGCCTTATTTGCCTCTGCACGTCGGTGGGATTCAAGCTTTCTCTCGTAAGCTTCCCCTTCCTTGTTGCTGGCCAATATTATCTCGTTTGCCAAGCGGTCTTCAATCCGGGGTTCGTTTCTGTCCAGTGCCACGTCAACCAACCAGCGAAGGGAGAGAGCCACCTGTCTTGCAGGTGGTACTTCATAAGGAACCTGATAATTGGCACCTCCGACTCTCCTGCTTCTAGTTTCCAGTTCTGGTGAAATATTGTCTATAGCTTCCCGGAATACTTTTACCCCAGGCTCTCCTTCCCTCTCTTCTATCAAAGAAAACGTATTATAAATTATCTTATAAGCTCGATTCTTCTTCCCGTCCTGCATTATATAGTTAGCAAACTTCCCAACCAACTTACTTCCGTGCTTTATGTCCGGTTTTACGTCACGTCCTGGCAGTGCCATTGAGCTTCCTCCTAACTCGACTTTTTAGTTCCATACTTTGAACGACCTTGTTTTCTACCTTCAACACCAGTTACGTCGTAAGCACCTCGAACTATATGGTATCTTACGCCAGGCAGATCCTTAACTCGACCCCCTCGGACGAGGACAACTGCGTGTTCCTGAAGCTCATGTCCTTCGCCGGGTATATAGGCAGTAACTTCTTTACCGTTGCTCAACCTCACCCGGGCCACCTTTCTCAAGGCAGAATTGGGCTTTTTCGGGGTTCGAGTATATACCCTGGTCACTACGCCCCTCTTCTGCGGGCATCCGTCAAGCGCACGTGAACTAGTCTTCTTCTTTTTCGATGACCTTCCTTTTCTGACCAGCTGATTAATCGTCGGCATATCTTTTTGTCACCACTCCTTTAAGTGCCAGCAATTATAAGCTAGCCCCCAATTGTTGTCAAGCTGAGCTGGATTTCACGGGGGTCAGCTCTTCCTCCTCCTCTTCTTCATTTTCACCTTCCGCCTCCGCACCATCGGACCTGGGTTCAAATCCCGTACCCACGGAGACCTTCTTTCCAACAATTATGTTTGGCTTTAGCCCCTTCAGCTCATCTGATTGACCGCTTAAAGCAGCGTCGGTTAAGGTAGACGTCGTTCTCTGGAAGGATGCGGCTGATAGCCACCCCTTAGTCTTTAACGCAGATTTTGAAATCCTGAGCAGTTGTCTGTCTCCCTCCGGAAGCTTGTATTCGAGAATTCTTGGTGTAACAATTTCGCCATCAATTATTAACGGAAGTTCTTCCACTCCTGACCTCGTAGCATGGTCGAGAAGCTTATCCGTTACTCGTTCCCCTTCTCTGGCGATCAGATGGCCGCCTTTGTAAACGTCATCAGCTATCTCTTCACCTATAATCTCCCTGCGTAATTCTCTTACCTCTTCGTTTTCTTTTCTTAATCTGCTGACGACGTTACGGAACTCCTCAAGAGTAATAAGTTCGTTTTGCGTGAGGTCGGAGTCGCCTCTATCAGTAACGATTACGTTATTGAGCATCTGCGCGATAATGATTTCAACGTGCGTATCGTTGATATCTACTCCCTGGCTCTTGTAAACCTTCTGAATTTCCGTAAGCAGGTACTCGTAAGTTCTTTCCATTCCGGCTTTTTCGAGTAGATTGTGGGGCGGAATAACACCTTTAGAAAGTTGCTCGCCCGGTTTGACTTTGTCACCGGATTGAACGACCGGCGAATGAGTAACTTCGGCCTGCTCCCTGTACCGGTAGTTCACTCGAGCAAAATCTCCTTCTTCACCTATGGATTCGACGATTAGTTTTCTGTCCTTCGGCCGATCAAGCGTAAACAGAGTTTTGCCTTTCTTTACTTTTTCACCATCGGCCACTTCGGGAACCATGGCTTCCGAAATCGGAATCCTCTTTCTTCCGTCTTCCGGTTGAAATATTACGAGAGCGTTTTCCGTCTTTACGAGCAGACCGGATTTATCCGCGGTCAGCTTATCCGAACTCTTGACGTCAATCAACTCTTCCCCTTCTTCCACCCCTTCACCTTCTTCGACGAGGGGCTTGGCAATAGGAGGAATCAGGTGGTCAATAAAGTTCTCTTCTTCATCCACCAGGGTAATTATGTTCCTCTCCTGGTCAATTCGATCCACCGTTCCGCTCTTTTTGGCGTGAACCTGCTGAAGTTTGATATCGTCGGCCAGTACGTCTCCCTTTTCCACGTAAGTTTCGTTTTCTACGTCGATTTCCAGGCCGTCCGGTAATTCGTAAAATGTATCCGTCCTGCTCATAAGCAGGTACATGGTGGGCTGACCGTCTTCGCTGACGAACCTAACCGTGCCGGCATGGGGGCTCGTATTGTCTACTATATCGGAAAGATTGACTTCTTCTTCCGGTTCTACGAGGCAGAGTGCCGAAGGTACTGGAAGCGACTGGGGTTCTCCCTCAATTTCTATTAACTTCCCTTCTTCCGTATCCTTCATCTCGCTAACGTGACCTTCGATATCCGTTATAGTTGCCTGAGCACTCTTGGTGGTCTTTCTCGCCTCGAAAAGTTCTTCAGCTCTGGGTAGACCCTGAGTGATATCCTCACCCGCCACTCCACCCGAGTGGAAGGTCCTCATCGTGAGCTGTGTTCCGGGCTCACCAATTGATTGGGCGGCAACGATTCCGGCAGCCATTCCAACGTCTACCATTTCGTGCTCCGACATATCCATTCCGTAACATTTTTGACATATCCCTTTCTCGGTTTCGCAGGTGACGGGAGACCTAACAACGATGTTCGGCCTTACTTCTATCTCTTCGACTTCATGTTCTTCCAGGGTTTCCAGCTCAAACCTGCCAAGCGTCTCGTCCTGGCTAACCAGGACGTTGCCGGTTTCGGGATCCTTTAAGTCGTTGATGCTGTTGGTTCCCACCAAACGCTCGCGGCTTTCCTCATCGAGTTCCGAAACGTTTACCGAGACCTGCTTTTTCGCCAGTGACTTTGCCAGCTCTTTCCCGACAAGATCGCCTTCTTCTCCCATAATCGAACCATCTTCCGGGTCAACTACGGGCTCTGCCAGCGTCTTGCCGTAGACTCTGTCCTCGATGCCTTCCATCAGTTCGCCACCGCCGTACCTGAGCGGATCGATTTCCAGTCCCCGGTTCGTGCCGCAATCTTCTTCCCGAACCACTATGTTGGACACTGCTTCGACGAGCCGTCTGGTAAGATAGCCCGAATCGGCAGTCTTCAGAGCTGTATCAGCCGTTCCCTTTCGTCCACCGTGGGTGGATATGAAGTATTCCATCATGTCCAAACCCTCTCGGAAGTTTGATTTCACCGGCATTTCTATTACGTCACCGGAGGGATCCGCCATCAAACCACGCATGCCTGCCAGCTGTTTGACCTGATCTGCACTACCTCTGGCGCCGGAACCCACCATCATTTGAAGCGGATTGAACTTATGGCGGGCATAGTTCTCCATGGTGGCGTCCTCCACGCTATCGACGGTCTCGTTCCATACGTCAACGATTGTTGAAGACCTCTCATCTTCCGAAGCCAGACCCTTGTCGAACATCTCGTTGACTTCGTTAACCCTTTCGTTGGCCTGCTCCAGAATCCTTGATTTCTCCTCGGGTTCGATACAGTCCTTCGTCGATATCGTTAAAGCGGATTGGGTCGCCTCGGAAAAACCCAGTTCCTTCAGGTTGTCCAGCAGGCTGACTACTCTTTCGTTCCCGTACTCTTCATAAACTCGCATAAGCAGTTCTGAGATATCGGAAGACTCAAACCGCTTGTCGTAATTCCTGAGATCGCGGGGAAATAGCTCGTTCAACTTGGCCCGCCCCAGAGTAGTTTCCTTGATTTCGCCGTCTATCCTTATCTTTACCGGGGCATGAAGGCTAATAACGTCGTTCTCGTGTGCCCGCTTTGCTTCCTGGAGGCTGGAGAAGAACTTTCCTTCGCCCTTGCCGTCTTCATCTATCTCGGTCAAATAATAGTAAGCATAAATCTGATCCTGTGTCGGCTTGGTCAGAGGACCGCCGTATGCCGGAGAAAGCAGGTTTTTCGAAGAGAGCATGACCTCCCGGGACTCGTCCACGGCCTCCCTGGTTAAAGGCAAATGTATCGCCATCTGGTCACCGTCGAAGTCGGCGTTGTAAGGGGGACAGACGTGGGGATGAATGTGTATCGCGTCACCTTCGACGAGCTTCGGCTCAAATGCCTCAATACCGAGGCGGTGGAGCGTAGGAGCACGATTGAGCAGAACCGGCCTTTCTTCGAGCAACTCCTCCAGATAATCCCAGATCTCCGGCATGTCACCCGCCAGCGCTTTGTTCTTCACCTCGTTGTAGTCCGAATAGGTGGTATCATCCAGGTATCTGGTGACGAATGGTTTGAATAACTCGAGTGCCATCTTTTTTGGGACACCGCACTCCCAGAGTTTCAGTTCCGGGTCCACGACAATTACGGCACGTCCGGAGTAATCCACTCGCCTCCCCAGAAGATTTCGGCGCAACCGTCCATGTTTACCGGATATCCTGTCCGAAAGGGACTTGAGCGGGCGATCGTCCTTACCGCGGATAGGCGTGTTCTTCTTTTCGTTATGAATCAGGGCATCCACGGATTCCTGCAGCATTCTACGCTCGTTTCGCAGGATGACTTCGGGCGCACCCATATCCTCCAGACGTTTGAGTCTGTTATTACGGTTAATGATTCTGCGATAGAGGTCGTTCAGGTCCGTAGTGGCAAACTTGCCTCCTTCGAGATGAACTATTGGACGCAGGTCGGGCGGTAAAACGGGTATAGCTTCGAGAGCTATGTCGTCCGAGGCGTTGCCGGAATCCCTGAGCTTTTCTACTACACTTAACCTTTTTGAGAGTTTGTTCTTTGCCGTCTTGGACGTTTCCTTTTCGAGGCGTTCACTCAACTTTGAACTCAGTTCTTCCAGGTCTATGTTCTCCAGTAGCCCCTTTATACCTTTGGCTCCGGTATGGGCAGCAAAACCCGTCGGATACAACCTCTCGTAGGCCTGTTTACCCAGCTGTGATATTTTTTCACCGACCTCGAGCGGGACTTCCTCGTTCTCGACGGAGGTAACCAGAAAAGCAAGGTTGTCTATTTCTTCTTCGGCTGGCTCGGATTCAATTGCGTCACCGTAACGGGATTTGGCCATACCCAAAAAGGTTTCCGAACAAATCTCTCCTACCGGCGTTTCCGCAATCAAGTCACCTTCTTCTACCTCTTCTCCGTCTCCGACTTCCAGTATGACGTCTTCGGCAACCGGGTATTCCTCGTCCCCAATCTTTACGAGGACGATTCCCTCGTCGTTCTGAAGCTTTTTGTGTTCTATTTCGACCTCGCCGGATTGGCCTGCCGTTAACTTCGGGGCCTCATTTATTACCATCCCGTTCTCGGTTTCAAAATCCAAGTGACGGGACAGAATTTCCAGCTCGGAGCTGTATAACCTTTCGCCCTCCCTTAGCTTGTCCCCTTCGGAGGAGGTAACTATGGAAATATCCTCCAGCGTAGTTTCCGCCTCGTAATAAGCTATCTTGCGGAGGGTCTTCTTTTTTATGTCAAGCAGTTTGCTTAACGGGCTCGAGATACCTTTTAAAAACCAAAAGTGTATAACCGGGCTAGCCAGTTCTATATGCCCCATGTTCTTCCGCCTCACGGAGGAATCGGTTACGAGAACCCCGCACTTTTCGCAGGTAATTCCTTCGTACTTCTTACCTTCGTACTTACCACAGGCACATTTGTAGTCCTCTTCCGGGCCAAAAATTTCCTCCGCGTACAATCCGCCCTTCTCGGGCTTGTGCGTTCTGTAATTTATAGTTTCTGACTCAGTTACTTCGCCATGCGACCAGCTTCTTATCTCCTCGGGCGAAGCAAACATTAGTTTTACTTCTTCGATATCGTCACCCGACAACATCCATAATCACCTCTTGCAATGATAGACCAACCATTTAACTGATAATCACCATTTTCTGTCAGGAGTAAACGTTACTCCGGTTAAAAATTACGAACGGGTTGCAAACGAAATGGAGACCAAGGTACTTAAATTAAGACCATCGCCCGCTAAATAATAGCTTTATAATAGGTTTTACAAGGACTCCAGGAAATATGGAAGGATTAACGCCCTAAACGGGGCCGGTACGGACCTCCGGGCGCCAACGAGTTCGATAATAGATATAGATGGAGGCAAGAAGTCAGAAAAAAGCATTACCCCCCTCACTTGCCATGCAACCAATCCGACAAAAACCGATTTTTATAAATCCACCTAGCGGACCATTAAAAATTCTCTTTACCCGTGGATTCCAGAACTCTCTTAAATTCTTTACGCCTCACCCGAACTGGACTCTCCTACTTCTTTTTTTTCACTCTTGCCTTCGGCTTCTTTACCGTTCCCGTTTTTATTGTTGCTACCGCCATTGTCCTTGTAATTGCTACTGTCGTAATCAGTCCGGTAAAAGCCTTTCCCTTTAAAGCGGATACCGACGCTCGATATCATCCTCTCAACTTCCGAGCTACCACACTCAGGGCACTCCGGTAGTTCGTCTTTTTTGCCGTTCTTCTGCAAAACCTTAAAAGTGTTTTCGCATTCACTGCAACGGTATTTATATAATGGCATATCTCCCTCCACCTTCCATAAAACCGATCTTACCTAACCATTCGCCAGTTACGTTAGTCCCCGAATCCGAATCGACCACGACAAGTTTCGGGTTTATATCCATTTAAATAAAGACCCTATCCTTACTGGATTTTGGTTGGCTAGATTTGAACTGGATAAGATAAAGACACATAAAAACCTTGATTTAATACAAACTGCTCACCAATTATAAGGAAGGGTTACGTGATTTCAACTCATTCAAGGAAGTCCTTCCAGCCACTGCCTTCGTGGCTATAGGCTCTAGAATCTTCCCTTTCTCTACCCAATCCCGTTTTTTCTTTCTCTACCAACTCAAGTTCTTCGTCCGGGATCTCTTGCAGGAACCTGGACGGGACGTTGTTGTACTGCTGGCCGTAAAGAAACCTACTGTCAGTGTAGCTTATGAAGACCCTTTCTTTGGCGCGGGTGAGCCCAACGTAACATAGCCTCCTTTCTTCTTCAAGGTTCCCCTCGTCTATGGACCGTTTGTGGGGCAGAAGACCATCTTCCATCGCCGCCAAAAACACGTAACCAAATTCAAGTCCTTTTGCCGAATGCAGAGTGAGCAGGGAAACCTTATCCCGCCTGTCCTCGAACTCGTCCACGTCGGACTCCAGGGCTATGTTCTCCAGGAAATCTTCCAATTCAAGCTCTTCGGAATCCATTTCCTTCAATTGCCCCACCAATTCCCTAACGTTATTCCGCCTGTCCTCTGCCGAACTCGGATCGTACTGTTTGTCCAGGTAAGAAAAGTATTCGAGGTCCGAAATAATTTCGTTGACGAAGTTCACCAAATCTACCTCTCCTCTGCGCTCGCGGAAATTATCGATCAAATCCACGAAAGCCTTAAGGCGCGACCACTGCCTTCCGGATAAATCCGCCGGTTTTTCGGATTCTTTCAGTACACTCCATACCGACATACCCCTTTCTCTGGCATTAATCCTCACGGTTTCCTGAGTTTTCTTGCCAATCCCACGTCTGGGAGTATTTATGACTCTCAGCAAGTGGAGGTCGTCGTCAGGATTACAGATGACCCTCAGGTAGGCCAAAACGTCCTTCACTTCCTTTCGCTCGTAGAACCTCGTCCCCCTCACTATCTCGTAGGGAATGTTTTTCTCCACGAGCTTCTTTTCTATTCCCCGAGATAGAGGATTCACCCTGTAAAGTATGGCGATTTCGCCCAGTTTAACTCCATCGTTCCAGAGCTTTCTGATTCTGTCAGCGAGAAATTCCGCTTCTTCCTCCTGGTCGGAAGCATTGTAGAGGTAGAGTGATTCACCCTCGCCTCTATCCGGCTCCATCTCCTTACTCTTCCTGAGATTATTGTTCCTTATTACACCATTTGCGGCCCGTAAAATGGGCTTCCTCGAGCGGTAGTTCTTTGAAAGGTTTACCACCTTCGCTCCGGGGTAATCCTCTTCGAACTCAAGGATGTTGCTTACGTCCGCCCCCCTCCAGCCGAAAATGGCCTGGTCGTCGTCCCCAACCACGCATATGTTCTCCTCCGGCAGGGCCAGCTGGTTTGCCAGCACGTACTGAGCATGGTTGGTATCCTGGTACTCGTCGACGAGGATGAACTTGAACCCGCTTCTCCATGACCGAACGGGTTCGAAATCTTCACGCAACAGCTCCGTCGGAATTCTGATTAGATCGCCAAAATCAAGCCCGTTCCATTCCTCCAGTTTATCCTGATAGTTGCCGTAAATTCTGTTGACAGTCCTTAACATGTAATCGTCAATATCTCCGGCCTTCTCGGATCGGTACTCGTCCGGACCTATTAAATCGTTCTTCGCATCGTTAATCAGGGAGGCGATCATCCCCGGCTGGAACTCCTCCGTCGATATATCGAGGTCCGACATTACTTCTTTTATTGCCTCTTTTTGATCCGAGGCGTCGTAGATCGTAAACGAACTATCGTAGCCTCGATCCAGCTTCCCTATATATCGCCTGAGAAACTCTGCACCAAGCGCATGAAACGTACCCAGCCAGGGTGAGTTATTCCCAATCCGGCGCCCGAGGAGTTCGTCCAATCTCTGGTTCATCTCTTCGGCAGCCTTGTTGGTAAACGTTAAACCCAGAACGTTTTCCGGGTTTACACCGTAACCATCGATGAGATAAGCTATCCTGTGAGTAATGACCCTGGTCTTCCCACTTCCGGCCCCGGAAAGAACCAATAGAGGGCCATCACGATGAGTTACAGCAGCTTTTTGCTCCTGGTTTAACTCTTCGAGCAACTTATCTTTTCGCTTCATCCGTTTCTCTCGCAAAATTTGGTAATCACAACCTGAAATCCTTTAAACGATCCCCTTCAAGCGGGGTCACCTGTATACTGTAAGTTTCGTTATCGTGCTCGAACCTGTAATTCACGTCAACCTTATCCTTTTCGCTGGCCGTTCCCCTTCCTGCAGTTATCCGTGCAGCCAGCTTAACTATTTCGCCCAGCTGCTTTTCCGGTCTACTCTTCCAGTCAGATCTCACCAGAGCCATCGGCCCCTCTCGGGTTGGGAGGTAGAACCTCAAATCCTTTGGAAGGAAATAGTTATGAAGCTTCCGTTTTCCTTCCGATCCCCGCCCCAGAACTACCTTGGTATCGGGCGGAATCTTATAATAATCTTCGAAATCCAGCAGGTTCAAATCGTTGACGTTGAAGCTATCCTCTCGTAATAGGTCTTTTAACCTTTTTCTGTACCGGGAACGAGTTAACTTGCACCTCTCTTCTGCAGGGAGGAACTCTAGTTCTTCGCCCTCGAGCCTGCCTTTCAGGTCCTCCTTAATTTCCTTTCTCCTGCCAGGTGCCAACTCCCTTCCACCGGGGACCAAATTCTTTATTTTGGGAAGGGAATCCGGAAGTTCCTGCGAGGACAGCGGACGGAAAACCAACCCCTCCAGGCCGATCTCTCTATCGACCTCCAGGATTTGCTCGGATCTCGCATCAGTTGCTTCCCCCGAAATCAGAAAATCGGCCCCTACCTGAGAAACAAAATCTCGTCCGGTTTCAAGCAATATCTCCTGGCACCTATCACAGTAAGAGCCACTCCCGTTCTCGCTGCTGCCGTCGAAAGCGCCTATCCGATCAGTTTCTTTTTTGATCGATTTGCTTCTGAATCTGCTATCCGGCCAAAGCCTCTCAGCAATCCTCTTAATTCGGTCAAATCCAACGAAAAAGGGAGAACGAAGAGTAAGTATTACGACCCGGTCCAGGTCACCGTAATTTACGGCCAGTTCAGTTGAAACGGAGCTGGCAAGGCTGCCAGAATAGAGAGATACGGCCTCTGCCATAAGCTTTGCCCCTATCAGTAGGAGAAGACAGAAATTATATTAAAGCAAAAATTAAACCTGTGGATCAATCAACCCGTACTGACCGTCGTCTCGGTGATAAATGATATTTAACTTATCGTTTCGAGAATTTTGAAAAACCAGAAATTCCTGTTTATAAGAGTCGAGCTGCATCGCCGCTTCATCCGGTGCCATCGGTTTTTTGACGTAGAGATCGGTTTTGACTATCTCTCTTTCGTTATCGTCTTCTGTTTCGTTCTCTTCCTCCTCGTTCAGGTCTACTTCTCCCCGGTGTTTATCCTTTAATTTTTCGTTGTACTTTTTCAGCTGTCTTTCAACTTTGTCCATTGCACTATCTATCGACACGTACATATCGTCGGACTCGGCGGATGCTTTTACTACTTTTTTATTGATTAAGTGAGCAAATACGGTAACGGACCTTCTTTCCTTTTCGACGTCCATCGTGATCTCTACGCTTATTATACCGTCGAAGAATCTTTGCAGGTCCTCCGCCTTGGTAATTGCATAATCCCTCAAAGGATCGCTTTGTTCCATATGTCTTTCTTCTATTCTAACTTTCATTTGACTCACCTACGGTAGAATTATAGTAACTCATCAAATTCGCTAATTCAAAATGGCACGGAACAAACTGCCGAATTGGCCCTAAAGATACTCCCCACTCATTAAGTCCTTTGGAACCAGTGCCCGGTCGAAATGATACCTGCCAAACCTGCCAAGCAGCGTAAAACTCCTCTTTAATTGACTCTCCGAAACCTTTAGCCGCCTCACCTGTGCCTGTGGCAGGGATCGAAGCCTCAGAAGTTTTTTTCTCAATCCGCCGGATATCTCCATTCCCTGATTATCCCCGCAATCGGCACAAATGACGCCCCCGCTTTCGGGTGAAAACCTACTGAAACTTTCCTCTTCCAGCCGCCTGCCGCATTTAATGCATCTCTTGAGTTCGGGGCCGTATCCCATAAACCGGAATAGCTTTAAGTAAAATCCTAGTTCGAGCACCCTCACCTTTTCTTGATCGGCGTTAAGGGAAACCAAGGTGGTCCGGAAAAGATCGAAAACGGCCCTTTCTACCCCGCCTTCTTCGATTGTCTTATCTACCGTTCGTGCACTTCGGAGACCGGCATTAATGGCCTCGGGATCAGTTCTTAAACCTTCCCAGGAATTGACGAGCTCGGCTTCGCTAAGAAAACTAAGTCCCGAACCCTGGTAGTAAACGACTTCGGAATAATTGAGCAGGTCAAAGACTCCGCCGAATTTGCTTTCGGCCTTTCGTGCTCCTTTAGCTATACCGGCGAATTTACCCGTTTCACGGCCAAATAGAGTTACGATGTAGTCACTATCCTTGAAATCTATTTTCTTGAGCACAAGGGCCCTGACCCTTTCTATAGCCATACCTGACGGGCAACCCCGATTTAACCGTCAGGGGCCCCTTCTACTATCTCGATCCCGCTGCTTGCCCCAATTCTGGTTGCACCGGCATCCAGCATTTCAATCGCGGCTTCGTAGTCGCCGATTCCCCCTGCTGCTTTTACCCCCATCCTTTCCGACACGACCTGACTCATTAGCTTCACGTCCTCTATCGTCGCCCCACCGGAACCAAAGCCGGTGGACGTCTTGACGAAATCGGCCCCGCTTGCTTCAGCTATGATGCAACCGGCCCGTTTCTCGTCCTCCTCCAGTTCCGAGGTCTCAAGTATGACTTTTACAGCTACATCCCTGGTACTTTTCTCGGCAACGTCCGTCACCGCCATGATATCCCTGGCAACTTGTTCGTAATTCCCCTCCTTTAAGGCGGGAATATTTGCAACCATATCCAGCTCGTCGGCCCCGTCCTCCACGGCTACTTGAGCTTCAAAACCCTTTACACCTTTCTTATGAGTGCCATGAGGGAAACCAACGACGGTATCGACAAGAACTTCGCTCCCTTCCAGAAGTTCGGAGGCGAGAGGCACGTATATCGGTTCCACGCAGACGGAGGCAAATCCGTACTCCTTCGCCTCACCGCATACGCGCCGGACGTCCTCTTCGGTTGAAGTAGCTCCAAGAGTCGTATGATCAATTTTTTTTGCCAGCCTGGAAGCTTCCATTCTGACCTCCTTTTTCTAGTTCAATCGTCGTCAAAACCCGTCAGGGATTCGACCGAATCCTGGTCCCTATTCCAGTTCTTTGCTACCTTGACCTTCAAGTCGAGATAAACCTGATTTCCCAGAAGCCTTTCCAGGTCTTCTCTGGCCCTTTGACCGATCCGTTTTATCTTTTCACCGTCCTGACCGATTATTATCCCTTTTTGTGACCCCCTCACGACGAAAATGTCCACGTAGACTTCAACCAAATCCTTGTCATCTCTCTCCTCATAGGACTTGGTCCTCGTTTCCACCGAATAAGGTAATTCTTCGTAAGTCAGTTCGTAGACCTTCTCGCGGACGATTTCCGACATCAAAAAGCTGAGAGGTTTATCGGTAGTGGTGTCTTCGGGAAATAGTTTTCTCCCCTCCGGCAGATAGCTCAAGATTTCTTCCAGAGCGATATCCACCCCATCTCCCGTCAGGGCGGAAATTGGTACGTACTCCTCGAAAACGTCCTCTTTCTCGTAAGCTTCTAGCGTTTTCGCGATTTCGTCGGGGGAATGGATATCAACCTTGTTAACGAGCAGGATCGCCGTCTCGTCCTGACCCGATATCCTCTTCAGATAGGGTTTTTCTTCTCCAGGAACTTCTCCCCAGGGCTCAACCATGTATAGTAGAAGATCCGAACCCTTTACTCCTTTCCTGGCCTCGTCGACTAAATAATCCCCCAGCGAATTTTCGGGTTTGTGCACGCCGGGAGTATCCAGAAACACCACCTGGGCATCGTCCCTGTTGTAAATACACTTAACCCGGTTTCTGGTCGTCTGAGGTTTATCGGAAGTAATGGAGACTTTTTCCCCAATCACTCGGTTAATAAACGTTGACTTCCCCACGTTCGACTTTCCCAGTAAATGGACAAAACCTGATTTCAAAGTAATCAACTACCTCCATCCGATATTATAATTAAGGCCAAAGGTATCTTCCAGCTTTCCATACCCGGGAGGATCTTGTCGTGTAATTATTCGCCAGGTATAATGGTTTTTACGAATAAAGAAGTTAGAAAACCAGGGTAAGACCCAGGAGCAAACAACATTGAAGTTATTTGCAAAGGCCTTTGCGAAAGTCAACCCTTACTTAAAAATTACGGGACTCAAGGAAAACGGTTACCACGAGCTGGAGGTCAGTTACCTGAGCGTGAACCTGGCGGATAAGCTCGTATTATCTGAAACAAGAGAAGGCTCCGTAAGGATCGTGACGGACGCGGAAATCCCTCTCGAAGACAACCTCTGTTTCAAAGTCGCAAAAAGATTGAAAGAAATCTGTGATCCGGATACCGGGGTAGAAATCACGCTTAACAAGGGTATACCGATAGGAGGCGGGCTGGGAGGCGGAAGCTCGGATGCAGCTACCACCCTGATTGGGTTGAATCACCTCTGGAACTGCGACCTTACGAGGAAGCAACTCGCAAACATAGGGAGCGATTTTGGAGCGGACATTCCTTTCTTTTTTTACGGTGGGTACTGCGTCGGCAGGGGAACGGGAAACGATATTAATCAGCTGGAGAACCCTTATAGCAATAGACTCGTCCCGATTATTACGCCATCCTTTTCCCAGCTCACGAAGGAGGTCTACGCCAAATACGACGAAATAACTGACCATCCGGTGTCAGGATCGAATTCCGGGGGAGCAAACACCGTTGCCGGCTCGGAGCGGAAAGGACGTCAGGTAAGGAACGACCTCCAGAAGCCGGCCATCCAGCTTAACCCGGACCTGGCAAACTATCTGAGCGTTCTCGAGGAGACGAAAGCAATCAGTAATTTCGGGGTTTCCGGGAGTGGAAGTTCGGTTTTTGGGGTAACGAAACCCGGGGTCCAACGCAAGGAAATCGAAGCGGAAATTACGGAGGAGTTAGAGGCTATGTCCGGTAACCAGCAACTGGAAATTACCCGGCCGACCGGAAGCGGCCAGATAATTACTCAAGGTGAATAAACATGCAAGTAACGATCGACGGACCGGCGGGCGTAGGGAAGACGAGCGTTGGCAGGGCCGTTGCCAAGCAGTTTTCATTCGTCTTCATTCAATCAGGACAGCTTTACCGGGCCGTTGCCTACGGCAAGCTCAACTCGCTTGATTACGAAAACCTATTCCTTAAAAAGGAAGAAAAAGTAGAAGCTATACCGCTGCTAGGCGGGGAGAGGCTTACCGAGGAACTCGATTCGGAGGAAATCGGCGAAGAAGCCTCAAAGCTTGCAAAAAAACCGGAGGTACGAGAGCTGGTTAACGAAGTTATTTTAGAGACTGCCAGTGGAAGGGACGTCCTGGTAGAGGGTAGAGACATTGGGACTGAAGTCCTCCCGGATGCGGAATTAAAGGTTTTCCTGACCGCTTCCGCCCGTGAGCGTGCAAAGAGGAGAAAAAAGCAACTTGGATCGGATAAGGACCTAGAGGAGATAGAAGCAGGTATCGTCAAGCGCGACGATCGGGACGAGAAAAGGGAAGTTGCTCCTTTGAAACCGGCGGAAGACGCGGAAATAATTGATACGACAAACCTTTCCCGGGATGAAGTTGTAGAGCAGGTAGCCAAAATGGTTGAACTCATCCGAGGACGATAATCGTAGAGATGAAAGAAAAAATAACAAAAGCATTACATCGACTGGCTTACTTATTCATTCTTCTGGTGGTTTATCTTGCGGTAAAGATCTTTTTTAACTTGAAAATCGAAGGGGAGTCGAACATCCCGGAAGAGGTCGATGACGTACTGATTACTTCATCTCACACCAGTTACTGGGACCCTCCTTTGATCGGCCTTATCTTTGGCCCCACTCCCCAGGTCCACTTTATCGCACGAAAGGGACTATTGAGCAATCCGGTGTTTAAATTCCCTGTTAGATGGTATTCAACCACTATAGATAGGGACAACTTCGGCAAGGAAGACCTGAAGAAAATGCTTACTGCCTTCAAGAAAGAAGGGTTGCTCTGCATTTTTCCGGAAGGCACAACTTCCGAGGGTTCGCCTCCGAAAAGCGGTACAGTAAGGCTGGCCGAAAGAACTAACAGAAGATTTTTACCGGTAAAAATAGAAATAGAAAGGAGCCCGCTGGAATATCCGTTCTTCTCTACTCCCGCCAGGCTGGTAATCGGGAGACCGCTGGAACTTCAGGAACTCAAGCACGCAGCCCGGGAATCAAACGAATTAAAGCCGAATAGCGACAAGGAGCCGGATTACCAGGACCTGACCCTTGTCTTGATGGAAAAGATCAACGAACTCTGACGGCCACCGAAAAGATCCTAAACCTACTAGAAAACCAATTTTATCTCATTTTGGCTGTTGATTCAAAGAGCAAAAAAGGTTATCATATTGTAACTTATGGCAAAGTCGGTAGATCAATTAATTTAAGTCGAGTCGGATTTGTCAAAAACTAAATCAACAGGTGGTCGTTTGATGGAAGAGAAAATCAAGATGGAAGAAGCTTTTGACGAAACTGATGTTAGAACATACAGTCGGGGCGACACGATAACTGGAAGCGTCGTACAGGTGGAAGACAAGGATATTCTGGTCGATATAGGCTATAAGTCAGAGGGCATTCTCCCAAAGACTGAACTCTCCCCTTTCCGAGAAAGGGAAGAAATCGAGCCGGGAGAAGAGGTCGAAGTACTCGTTACTTACATAGACGAGGAAAAGGGCACGGTTTACGTTTCGGAAAAGCAGGCCGCTTACGAAAGGAAAATCGGTGAGCTAGAAGAAGCGTTCAAAAAAGACGAAACAATAACCGGTACCATAACCGAAGAGGTCAAGAGCGCCGGTTACCACGTAAACGTGGATGGCATTCAGGCTTTCCTTCCGGGTTCCCATCTCGGTTCGGACATGCCGAGCGTTATTTCCGAACTCAAAGGAGAAGAGCTCAAATTCAAGATCCTGGAACTGAGTCGAAAGAACCGGAACATCGTCGTCTCCCGAAGGGAATACCTGAGCGAGGAAAGGGAAAAGCAAATAGACGAAATATTCGACGAACTGGAAGTCGGAGACACCGTCGAAGGGGAAATAAAGTCGAAAGTTGACTTTGGTCTGTTCGTGGATATAGGCGGATTTGAAGGTCTCGTTCACCGGTCCGAAATCAGCTGGAAGGACCTACCCGCTCCCCCGGACGAATACGAAGAAGGGGATACGGTTGAGGTAAAGGTCATCGACATGGACCGTGACGAAGAAAAGATATCCCTTTCGATAAAACGCCTGACACCGAATCCGTGGGAAGGCGTATCTGAACGTTACCCCGTAGGAAAGACGGTCGAAGGAGAAGTCGTTTCAATCACTGACTTCGGTGCCTTCGTCGAACTGGAAGAGGACGTCGAAGGACTCATCCACATTTCCGAACTTTCCTGGGGTTACCCAGAAGACCCTCATGAGGTCATAGAAGTCGGGGAGACCGTCAAGGCCGAAGTTCTGGAAGTAGATGAAGAGGAACAGAGAATCAGCCTTTCCGCCAGAAAAGCACAAAAAGATCCCTGGGAAAAGATCGAGGAAGAATACGAACCCGGTACTGAGGTCAGCGGCAAGGTAACAAAGGTGACGGACTTTGGCGCATTCGTCCAGCTTGAGGAAGGCGTCGAAGGCCTAGTTCACGTTTCAGAACTTTCCTGGGATCACGTAAACCACCCGAGCGACATGCTATCCGAGGGAGACAACGTAAATACGCAGGTACTGGAAGTTGACAAAGGCGATAGAAGGATCAGCCTTAGCATCAAACAGGCACAAAAGGACCCGTGGCACGAATTCCAGGACCTCTACTCCGTCGGATCCAAAGTCAAAGGAGAGATATCGGAAATCAAGGAATTTGGAGCCTTCATCAAGATTACCAGTGACGTCGAAGGACTCATTCACGTCTCTGAACTCTCCAAGGACAAGGTTTCTGACCCCGAGGACGTCGTGGAAGTCGGTGAAGAAGTAGAAGCAAAGATAATTGGGATCAACGACGAAAAACGACAGGTCCGTCTTTCGATAAGAATCCTCGAAGAGGAAGAATCCGGAGAATCACGGGACGGGGATTCCGAGGACGAAGGAAGCGGTCACGAGACGATTTCGATGCGGGAGCACCTGGAAGACAAGGGATTTTAAAAACCCTGAATGTCCGGTAATTTATCTTTATTCCCATTAATTGTCCTAGCATCCTACCTGATAGGTGCTATACCTTTCAGTTACATTATCCCCAGGGTACTACTGGGTACCGACATTAGACAACACGGCTCCGGCAACCCCGGAGCCTCCAATGTCTCACGGGTTTGCGGGAAGGGTTACGGTGGACTTGCGCTTGTTCTCGATACAGGCAAAGGAGCTCTGGCAGCTCTTCTCGCTCAACAAACCGGATTGCCAGTTGCTTTGGGGTTTATCGCAGTTCTCGGTCACATCTTTAACCCTTTTCTCCGTTTTTCCGGGGGGAAAGGAGTTGCAACATCCCTCGGCGTGATTAGTTTCGTTTACTGGCCGGCCGGTCTGATATTTGTTATTATCTGGATGATCCTTTTTTTACTAAGGCATATAGCAGGACTCAGTTCTCTGGCGGGTATTTCCTCCGTTCCCATAGTCTTTTATTTCACCGGTATAAGAGGTATTTTGCTCTGGGCAAGTATCGGGCTGGTTGGACTAATTTACTTCACGCACCGCGGTAATATTGCCAGACTAATAAAGGGCGAGGAACGAAAGGTCTAAAGCTACGAGTTAGCGGAGCTACCTTCAGAGATTATCAACATTGCCAGGGCATAAGACCTCTCGTGGGTTATGGAAAGATGAACCTGACCCCGAAGGCTTCGGGAATCCGAAGCCAGCCTTAGCGCCGGTTCACCGTTCTCCAGAGAAAGCACTTCAACTTCACGCAGGGGCAACTTCTCTCCGGAGGCCTTGATGAATGACTCCTTGGCGGCGAACCTACCGGCCAGGTGTTCGTACTTCCTTCTCTTCGGGCGACAGTAGTCAAGTTCTTTTTCAGTGTATACTCTGGTTAAAAACTTCTCCCCCCAGTTCTCAACCATTTCTTCTATCCTTTTCACGGCAACGACGTCAAGGCCAATTCCTTTGATGCCCACCTGGAACCCCCTTTTTACACCTTCAGCCTCTCCGCCTTAACTATGGATTCGAGAAGGGAAAGCGTCTCGCCCAGATCTTCGTTGATCACCAGGTAATCAAATTCTCGGATCCGGTTGATTTCCTCCTCGGCCACGCGCAATCTCTTTCTCATCGTCTCCGGACTCTCCGCACCCCGTCCCCTAATTCTACTCTCCAGCTCTTCCAGCGACGGAGGAGCGAGAAAAATAAACACGGCCTCCAGCTCGGGATCCTTTCTTAACTGTTCGGCCCCCTGAACGTCTATGTCCAGAAAGGGATCGAGCCCTTTCTCCTGAATTGCCACAACTTCCTTCTTCGAGGTTCCATAGTAATCGCCGTAAATTTCGGCCCACTCCAGGAAGCCATCCTGGTCGCGCATATCTTCGAACTCGGATTCACCAACAAAGTAGTAATCTTCCCCATGGGTTTCATCGGGCCTGGCTTCCCGCGTCGTGTGGGAAATCGAATAAGTTAATCGGTCGTCCTCCTCCAGCAGGCTTTCCATGACGGTCGTCTTACCCACGCCGGAAGGACCGGTGACGACGAAAAAAATACTCTCCCTTCTATATTCCTCGTAACGTGAACTGGCACCCATTTAAACCATAACTCCTCTCAGATTTTTGGTCTCAGTCTCACAAAATCAAATCAGGGGAAAGCAGGTCGGCGGGGTCAAGCTAGATTTCGCGACTGCTCTTTGAACTTCTCCAGGGCTAGCTTCATCTCTATAACTTCCGCCTGAATTGCTCCGTCCTTGGACTTTGCCCCGAGCGTATTGATCTCCCGCTGGAGTTCCTGGGTAATGAACTTGAGCTTTTTACCGATAATCCCACCTTCTTGCAGCGTCTCCTCGGCCGATTCAACGTGCGTTCTCGCCCGGGAAATTTCCTCGTTGATATCTACCTTGTCCGCGAACTTAGCAACTTCTTTTTCGAGTTCGCGCTTTTCCAGCTCAAAACCCTCGGCCATCAGGTCGTCGATTCTATCACGGAGATCTTGTTTGTACTTCCGGACTACCTCGGGTACTGCCTCTTCCGCCCTGCCGAGGCGCTTATCGATATCGTTCAAGTAACCTAACAGGTCCTCCCTGATCGCGTCGCCTTCCCTGGTCTGCGCTGACAGTACCTCTTCTGTAGCCTGACTCAAAGCCTCCTTTACCGTGGGCCAGGAATTTCGGTAGGGAGTTTCCTGTTTTAACAGGTCAAGTTCTATCAGCTCTTGCAGGCCCGGCCGTTCGCTTAACCCGAGCTCCTCCGCCAGATCGGCCAGGCCATTGAAACTGCCTTTGATCGCCTCCAGATCCAGCTCTTCCACCGAAAGCCCGCTACTTTCTTCCGTTTTGACCTTAACCTCTATCCTGCCCCGGGAAAAGGAATCGTTCACGAATTTTTCTACTTTGTGAGCTATTGCCTGAGCCTCGTTCAAACCGCGAACCTTTATCGATGTCCCGTCGTGATTGAACGTCCTTATAATTACTTCGACATCCCTGCCGTCCAGATCTGCCCTTCCTTCACCGTACCCCGTCATCGAATGCACGGCGTTATCCTCACTCAAATCCGATGGCACTGTATCCTACTACCTCCTCGCCGTAGCCGGAGACTTCACCCGACGTGGCGTACTTTAACTCTTCCGGGTTCAACTCTCGGCTGGCGGCAAAATTCATGAGAGCAGCAACAGCTCCGTAACCGCAGATCGAAATCTCGTACTCCGATATCCTCTCGTAAAACTCCCCGACCTCCATATCGATGATGGCCTCGATTGCTTTTTTGTCCTTGTCTCTGGCTACACCGTCGGGTTCGTAGTGGGAAAAATCCGTACTGGCAATCACGAGCGTTCCCGGCGGTGCAACTTTTTCAAGGGTGCTACCGACCGCCTCGGCCGTTTTCCTTTCCTGATTTTTGATACAAATCGGAACGAAGGAAAAATCCGAACCCCAGAGACCCTGGAGGAAGGGCAGTTGAACTTCCAGAGAATGCTCCCGGGAAAACGGAGTTGTCCTGTTTCTTATCTCCGAACTGCTCCTGGTTATCTCCTTTGCCAGTTCTTCATTTATATCAACGCCACCGAGAGGTGTAACCCATTTGCCCTTTTTCGCTATTGCCGCCGGCGGTCCGAACCCTGAATGATTGGTACCAATAATTATTACTTCCGAAGGCCTTCCAATCCGTGCCAGCCAGCCGTAAGCATGGGCCGCGACCGGACCGGAAAACTCGTAACCGGCATGGGGAACAACTATCCCCAGGTCCTTATCCAGCTCTTCTTCGACCGGAGCAGGGACCTCCCCCGGGCCGTGCGGGCCGGTATAGCAACTTTCAATGGTTTCCAGTAACTCTCTCCGCTCCTTCGGATAAAACTTACCCGCGACTACGGGGCCAAATTGTTTGCTCATTTTAATAACCCCTCGTTAACTGAGAATTGAGCCAGGGTTGAATTATAGGTTAAAAACCTCCAAGTGGCAAAACCAAAACCGGAAATCATCCAGCTACCGTTGATATCCAAGCTCATCGCTGAATATTTTTCCCGCCCGGAGCGTCCCGGTAGCCGGAACAACGGAGCACTTGGACCGTGAACATCGCTCGTCTCGGCTCCCGCCATTCGGCGTTGCTTTTCCAGACTTTTCTATTGATCTAGTAAAGTATCTTCGTATAATTACCTGCACATTAATGGGAGATCGTCTAATGGTAGGACGGCGGGTTCTGGACCCGTTAGTGGAGGTTCGAATCCTCCTCTCCCAGCCAGACATGGTCCCGTCGTCTAGCGGCCTAGGATATCGGGTTCTCATCCCGGCGACAGGGGTTCGAATCCCCTCGGGACTGCCATAATCAACATCAGTTTGGCTGAAGCCTTCCACCGAAAAATAATAGTTGATCGGCTCTTCTTTTAACCAGTAGGCATGAACCACAGAACGTTCTACAAACTTGAGAATAATCAGTCCCTATCGTAAAATTCCTGAGTTGAGAGGTGAGTTTAATTGAACGAGGATAACGATTTCGATAACGAGTTCAGGCAGGATAGAGATCCCGATCGCGACGAAGAAGATAGAAACGAGGGAAACCAATTTAATTTTCCGAATAACAACAATAACTTTCGCAATATAGCTCTAATAGTTGGGGCTATTATACTATCCCTCATATTGTTCCAGACGCTATTCAATTCCCCTTCCGCCCAGGACGAAATAAGTTATACAGAATTTCTCCGCCAGGTGGAAAACCAAAGAATCAGGGAAGTCACCATAAAAGGTGGAATGATCAACGGTACCTACAAGAGTGGTGGAACTTTCGTAACGCGAGGACCGACCGAGACCACCGATTACCTAGAAAAGCTGAGGTCTCAGGGTGTCAATATAACTTTTAAGGAAGCCTCGGATAGCAACTGGTTCTTTTCGCTACTGATCTCCCTTCTCCCGGTACTGCTGATAATAGGCCTCTGGGTATTCATGATGCGGAGGATGCAGGGCAATAACGCACTCAACTTCGGTGAAAGCAAGGCGGACTTGGTTAACAAGGAGTTTTCCGACGTATCCTTTGACGATTTTGCCGGGGTGGAGGAGGTAAGAGAAGAAGTAGAAGAAATAGTAGAGTACTTAAAGAACCCGGGAAGGTTCAAAAAACTCGGGGCGGAAGTTCCGAAAGGAATGATCCTGGTCGGTGCTCCAGGTACGGGTAAGACGCTACTGTCACGAGCAATTGCCGGGGAAGCCGACGTACCTTTTTACCAGACCAGCGGGTCAAACTTCGTAGAAATGTTCGTCGGAGTCGGTGCTTCACGCGTAAGGAACATGTTCGAAAAGGCCAAGGAAAATGCACCGTCCATCATTTTCATCGACGAACTCGACGCTATAGGTCGCAAAAGAGGGGCAGGTCTGGGTGGAGGCCACGACGAAAGGGAGCAAACGCTAAACGAGCTGCTTTCGGAGATGGACGGGTTTGACCCCAACGAAGGCGTCATAATCCTTGCCGCTACAAACCGACCGGACGTACTTGATCCTGCACTTCTACGCCCGGGACGTTTTGACAGGAAGATTACCGTCCCTTCACCGGATATTGAGGGCCGAAAAGATATCCTTGACCTCCATACAAAGGATAAAGAAATAGCCGACGACGTGGATCTGGGAGTACTGGCACGTCGAACGCCGGGTTTTGTCGGTGCCGATCTCGAAAACCTGGCAAACGAAGCAGCTTTGCTGGCCGGCAGAAAAGGAAAGGAAAAGGTCGAAATGACTGACTTCGAACAATCTATAGATCGGGTCATAGCCGGCGTTCAGCGCAAGGGAATGGCAATTAGCGACGACGAAAAGGAGAAGATAGCCTATCACGAATCCGGTCACGCCCTGATTGGCAAGCTATTACCGGACGCCGATCCTGTTCATAAGATCTCAATTATTCCCAGAAGTAACGGCGCACTTGGCTTTACGCTTCAACTACCGCTTGAGGAAAAGTTCCTGGTTTCCAAATCCGAGTTACTGGACAAGTTAACCACTTTGCTCGGGGGCAGAACGGCCGAGGAACTGGTTTATGAAGAGGTAACCACCGGGGCCCAGGACGACTTCAAGAAAGCGACCGATATAGCGAAAAGAATGGTAGTGGAATACGGGATGAGCGAAAAGATCGGCCCGATAAATCTTGGGCAGGATAACGGAAACGTCTTTCTCGGTGAAGAAATCGTAAAAAGCAACGAACACTCCGAGGAGGTTTCGTCCCTCGTTGACAAGGAAATCCGAGGCATAGTTGAAAGCTGCCACGGGAAAGCAAAGAAGATCCTCGGGGACAACAAGGAAGTTCTCAACGAGCTCGCGGAGAAATTGATTGAAATCGAGGAACTCGAAGGAGACGAACTAGAAGAAATCCTGGACAAGGCAGCCCTACCGGCGAGCGTATCATAGGAATTAACCATGACTGAGGATATCGTCGTACTGGGCTCCACGGGTTCCATCGGCACCCAGACTTTAGAAGTCATTTCACACCTCAATAAAACAAATCAGGATCACTTCAACGTAAAGGGCCTCGCCTGCGGAACCAGCACTGAATTATTGCTGGAACAAATCGAGAAGTTCAGGCCCGAACTGGTTTCCGTCGGTGGCGAAGGCGAAAGGCAGGAAATATTAAACGGATATTCGGGAGAACTGGAAGTCAAAACAGGAACCGACGGGCTAAATTACCTGGCTAAATTTTCCGAAGGTGCCACCCTGGTAAACTCTCTCGTGGGTTTTCTGGGTTTGGAGCCGACCCTTACCGCTGCCGGAAGGGCGGAAAGAATACTACTGGCGAACAAGGAATCGCTCGTCGTCGGAGGGGAACTGGTGAATCGGGAGCTCGAATCCAGCGATACGTCACTTATACCGATAGACAGCGAACACAACGCAATCTTCCAGGCACTGGAATCGGGAAAGGAATCCGAAGTGGAGCGACTGGTAATTACCGCCTCAGGGGGACCGTTTCTCCATACCCCTCTGGAAGAAATTGCCGACGCTACACCGGAAGAGGCACTTGACCACCCGAACTGGGATATGGGAAATCGGATAACCTGCGACTCCGCTTCAATGGTTAACAAGGGTTTAGAAGTGATTGAGGCCCACTGGTTGTTTGGGTTGCCTTACGAAAGAATTGACCCGGTGATCCACCCCCAGTCCGTGGTGCATTCCCTCGTCCAGTTCAGAGACGGCTCGATGGTTGGCGAACTCGGTGAACCGGACATGAAAGTTCCAATCCAGTACGCACTTACGTATCCGCGACGCAGGGAAAACAATTACGAAAGGACGGATCTGACCAAACTGGAAAAACTCGAATTCAGGGAACTAGAAGGAGAACGGTATCCGGCCTTCGAGGTCGTAGTAAATGCCGGTAAAAAAGGCGGAAACAGGCCTGCAGCGGTCAACGGGGCGGACGAAAGTCTTATCGAAGAATTTCTGGCGGAGAGGATAAAGTTCGGTGACATAGCGCGGGGACTGGAATTAGTCCTTGAGAAGCTGGAACCGGTCGAGGAGCCGGGTTTAAGCCAGCTAAAAAGCACAGATAATTGGGCCAGACGGAAAGTCAAGGAGTTCGTTAAAGAAGGTAAAATAGGGGTGAAATAACCAGATGGCCGAAAAATGCGTCTACGACGGTAAAAGAAAAGGCGAGCGCGAATGTCCGGCACTCGGAGGCATGATCTGCAGCATCTGCTGTGGCGAACACAGAGCTGTAGATATCAGCTGTCCCCCGGATTGCCGTTACTTTAAAAAGCACGAGGAATTCCAGCAATCAAAACAGGCCGAACCCTACAGGGACGCGTGGATCAAGGAAAACCAGGACCTGCTGGAGGAGAAGAATAGAGAGTTAATCGAGGCCATGGGAATACTGGAAACCTTAATTTTTTATCGCTTCCGTGACGACACGACCCTTACGGACGGGAGAATACTGAACGGACTAGAGGGTCTAACCGAGGAGCTTAAGACAATCGAGGTACCGGGAGCAACGTCGGAATTTACCAATTTCGCCATGGAACAGCTGGAGCCCCTGATCGAAGGAGGAAAAATCTCCCGCGAGGCACTCAAGGAAGGAACGTCCAGGCTGCAAGCAGTGGCGGAAGCCTTCACCGATGATTCACGACGCCTGGTTCAGGGAATCGTCGGCCGAGTAAAGGAGGACTACGACGTACCCGAAGACGAAACGGAGACAGCAGGAAACAAACTGGAATCACTCATCTCCACGCCGGGCGAGATAAATAGAAGAGGCTAGACGTAACTTCACCCGAAGGGAAGGGGTCACGTCAATCCCCCATCTCATATAACTCTTCCAGGAAGGTCTCTCGGAGGCCCAGTACTAAACCCGCCGCAAAGTAACTAGCCGCACCGATAATTACACCCACCGGAACGAGGAAGTAGTTACTACCCCAAGGAAACAGCTCCCTGACGGAGAAAACAACCACTCCCATGAGCACGACGGAAGCCATCACCTGAACCAGGAACTTCCAGTCCGGCAAGAACCCGGCCAATCCAGTTTTCCAGCCAAATACGGATAGTAGCACTCCCCCGTTTACTATTCCGCTTACCCCGGTAGCCAGAGCGAGTCCACCGACCTCCATTGGCCCAACCAGGGCCAGATCAAGGCCTATGTTTACCCCTACGGCGAGGAGGCTAACCAGGACCGGAGTAACGGTGTCTTTTACGGAGTAAAAGGCGCGGGAAAATAGCGTAACAAAACTATAGCCCACCAGGCCAACAAGGTAAAAGTTGAGCACGTGAACGGTTCTTGCCGTATCCGAAGCTACGAAGCTTCTGTGCTCGAAGAGTAGCTCGACTATAGGCCTCCCCAGTAAGTACAGTCCGGCAGCCGCTGGAACTACTATGAGCAAAGAGAACTTTACTCCTCGGTTCAACATTTCCGCAAAATCCGACTCCGAACCCGTTGCCCAGAGACCGGACAACCTGGGTAATATTGCCGTTGAAATCGCAATCGCGAAGAGACCTAGCGGTAGCTGGTATAACCTCGTCGCGTACTGAAGAGAAGAGACCGAGCCGGGAACGAGGTGAGAAGCCAGCTTGTTGTCGACCATTACATTGACCTGCATTGCAATCAAACCAATAACCACCGGCGCCATCAACCGGAGGGCCTTCTTAAGACCGGGATGGATTGGAAAAAAGTTACTTGACCAGCTAAAACCGTTTTTCTTCAGGTAGGGAAGTTGAAAAGCCAGTTGGCCAAACCCACCCAGAAGCACGCCGACGGCCAGACCGAATATCGGGCGAGCAAAGAACCTTCCAAGGAGAAGAGCCCCGACAATGACTCCCACGTTGAAAAAGACCGGCGCAAAAGCGGGGGGGAAAAAATCCTTTTTCGACTTCAATATCCCCATAACGAGCGCCGCCATTCCAATTATCCCGATAAAGGGGAATATTACCCTCGTCAGCTCCACCGTAAGCTCCTGCTGAGCCGGAGAAAATCCCGAGGCGAGAAAGGGAATATAGTAGGGAGCGAGAAAGATACCGATAGCGATCACGATCGGGAAAGCAACCATGGAAAGATTCAGCGCATTCGAAGCCATCTTTCGGGCTTCAACGGGGTCGTTCTGCAGGTAATCAGTATATATTGGAATAAAGGAAAGTGCCAGAGCCCCTTCCGCAAGCAACCTTCTCAAAAAGTGAGGCACGAAGAAGGCAATAAGGTAAGCATCGTAAGCTCTGCCGGCGCCGAACTTATCGGCTATCACTACGTCCCTGAACAAACCGAATACTCTTGAAACCGCAGTTGCCGCCGCGATTATTACAACGTCCCTGGTGAACCTTTTCATCAGGATTGTGAAACTAACACGAGCCCGACAGGAACCCGTCTGTTACCACCAACTGATTCCATGGTTACCCCATCGCGATAGATCAGCCCGGCCGAGGAGCCGCCGTCAAAAGCGATGGCGTTTTCAATATTCAACCCTGATTCGAGAAGAAGTGACGGTAATTCGTCCAGACCGATTCCACCATTAGAAATAACCAGGAACAGTATCTCTCCCTCGTTCGTGGTGGCCAGCACCGTTCGCCTGGCATTTGACTGAACGAGTCCGCTACCTCTGGTAAAATCCTCCGCTTCCAGTGCAAGTGCGTTACGGCCGTTCTTTATCAAAAGAGGCCCCGCACTTACCGCCCCTCGCAACAACGGGACGAACGGCTCCATATCCCAGTTGTACTCGGCCTCGTCCCCTCTGCTGAGCCCGTCTAGTTTAACCCGTGATGAACCAGTAGCTATTATTAGGGCTTCCTCATCCGCAAGAGAACCGGGCGGAACGGAAGCACGATAGTTGATCTCACCGGCTTCAAGTTTAATGTAGATAGCACCACTCGTGGAAGGAAGGTCCCGGCCGTATTCAGAAGTATAAACGACCAGCTCGTCCTCCCCTGGCGGCCGGTTCAAACCGTCGATTGCGATCCTGCGACCGGGAGTATCGAGAAACAGGTCGACTTCCGGTCGAAAGAACTTCAGGCGCCCGAAATAATCTATTCCGAGTGCGGCTCTGTTCCCCCAGTTTTTCGACAGCAATTTACCGTCCTTTACCACCAAACCTACGGGGTAGTAGGTAGACGGATCAAAAAAGTTGGCGTTGAGTCCTGCAACTCCCAGGTTATCACGTACGAGCCTATCCAACTTTTGCCCCCGACCCAGTTCCCCGCCGGCGATTGCCGGCACCAGACGATAATTATCTCGCCACTGAGATACTTTCAGGTAGCTTATCGTATGGCTGCTACCTGAGGACCAGAGTTCCAACCGGTTGAAGGTAAATTCCTGGCCTTCGGTAACCGGTGGAGCGGGCGTTGAACCCCTTTGCGTACCTGGATCGAAATCCAGCTGAAAGCTGAAACCCGTCTCGCCCCGGCTGGTCTTTATCTTACTGGTCATCCCCGCTTCGTACTG
>CAZYCI010000001.1:0-6587 GCA_964645955.1 uncultured Thermotogae bacterium | reverse complement strand
CGTCTCGAACCGGATTCGGCAAGCCGCTTCGGTTCGACGTAGAAGGAATCCGTCTTACCCCATTCAACTATAAACCCGTCGTCCCGACCGGGATCAACGCGAGCTCCGAAAAGCCTTGCAGCCTCTTTGAGCGGCACCTTCACGCCTTTCGAGGTATTCAGTTGTTCCAGATCGTCCAACCGATCCCCGTTCAGGAATAAAGTGGGCTGCCCTCCGGAAAACAAAAGGACGGACGCCGCAGTCAACGCAAAAGCCGCAATAACTATAGCTCGCGTAACGCCCGAATCCATTAACTTCCTCCGGAGATGGCCGCAACTTCAAGGGAGTACTTCAGTTGTCGGCTCCTTTAATTTTCTTCCTCTTTTTCGTCTACCTCTTCTTCTCCTTCCTTTTCCCCTTCCTCCTCGACTACGTTTACCTTAATGTTGGCGTGAATTTCTTCGTAGAGCCCAATTTCGACTCCGAACTGACCAAGTTCTTCAATCGGAGAATCGAGGTTTACTTCTTCGGGCGTAAGCTGTATTCCCGCAGCCTCTTCGACGGCATTTACGATGTCACCTTTCCTGACGGAACCGTAAAGGTGGTGTTCTTCCTGGGCTTTTCTCTTGAAGGATAGCTCGAGCCCCTCCAGTTCCTCGGCCCTTTCGCTTGCCCTTTCCCTCCGTTCCTCCTTCCTCTGGCTGATCTCCTTTCTAACTTTTTCGTACCTCTTTTTGTTACCTGGAGTCGGTTCTACTGCAAGACCTTTAGGCAACAGGTAGTTCCTTCCATAACCATCGGCGACCTCAACTACTTCTCCAACTTCTCCCAAGTCTTCAACTTCTTCTGTCAAAATTAGTTCCACTGGTTCCACCCCTAAAGAAAACTTATTGGAATTATCTAAAAAATCTAAATACTCTACAGCCCTAAATCAAAAATTACGAAAGCGGTAAGGGTAATCTTAGTAATTCTACAACTCCTGACGAATTCCTTCAACGTCGGGAATTTGGTATAATTCAGCCTTCCCGTGCCCGAGGCCAACTCGTTCGGGTCCGGAATATCGCTGGCCCTGTGGCGTCAGCGCCGTTCGTCAAGAACCTCACTCTTTAACTCCCTGGCCTTCTTCTTGGCAATCTCGTTTACCAGGGGATAGTTCGTCCCGAGCGGTTTCTCGATAACCTTATGCAAGAGCTCTAAAGCTTTTTCCTCTTTTCCCCTTTTCAAGGCATAATAACGAGCGTAGGCCAGGTAGTTCTCAAGGCACCCCGGGGCAAGTTCGATTGAACGGCGAAAATGTTCACGAACTTTATCCCAGCTAAAACCGTGACTTCGAACCTGCCAAAAGGTCAGCGGCAACATGTTTAAGACCTCACCGGCAATTGACCCGAGGGTTCTCCTGGCCCCTCCACCGAGATAGGCCTCGTCCAGCTCCAGCACTCTCCTGTTTAAGGAAACGAGCGCCGATAAATCGTTTAAGGAATCCATTACCCCTTTTTTCTCGGCGAGTCTGCCGAGATTTGCCCCGGTCCAGAATAGCCCCTCGACGTTCTCGACCGAATCCGGAAGATTCTTTAAAGCGGCAAAACCGACTTTTCCGTAAAGCTCGTCGAAATCCTTATTCGTCCTCAGACTCCTCAAACCGTACTCGTATCCAGTGGAATAGGCTTCTTTTTTTCGTTCCCAGTCCCCGAGGTAAGCTTCCGCCAGCGTGAAGTAACCAAGCGCAAGCCTATTTAACGCATGCCTGCTGTCGGGCTTCCGGTCCAGCGCCAGCTCGTAAGTGCGAAGAGCCTGGCGCAATTTTTCTTCCGTCCTATCCTCCTTCCGCGCAACCCTTGCTAATCTATCTCCCTCCTGAACGATTACCTTGTAGCTTTCCGGTTTCTCCTCCGCCCGGGGGCCGGTCATTACCCCAAGCAGAAGAAAAACCACAAGAAGGAAAGAAATATTTCGAACGTACCTTTTCATTATTCACCACCCCGGACCCATGATTATAGTCGGTAAAGCGGCAATAATAAATGTCTCGTCGTTCCGCCCCCGGTCGAATTCATCTCGATAGGAACTTAGAGGGTCCTTAAAAAGTTGTTTGACCGAGGTTATTCTCGACCGTTAAACGACAAACGATTTCCTGAACGGGGAAACTTCCGTATAATTAATTTTGGACGATGGGTTTAAGTGGAGTTGATCTTTTGTGAAATTGCTGATTACGTCCGACGCACACTTAGATAAAGGCGAACCGGAGAGGCTGGAAACGTTCTTCCGCCTGGTGAAGCAAGGTATCGAAATGGAAATCGACGCACTCATGGTTGGCGGAGACCTTTTCCACAGCAACGGGGCCTTTCGCGCTCTGAAAGGAGAAGTTATCAGCGAGATGAAAAGGCTCGGTCCCGACTTCAACTTGATAACCGTTCCGGGTAACCACGACAGCGGGATTTCTTCTTCGAACTTTCTCGGGGAAAACTTCTCCGTACTTGACGAGGAAAACCGCAGTCAAGTTATCTCCAGCCAGGGGGAGGAAATCGAAGTAATCGGCTTGCCATTCCGTGAGGGTTCCGGCGCTACGGAAACGGCGAATAGTTTGCCAAAACCATCGGAGGGTACCAGTTCCGTACTCCTGACCCACGGAAGTTTAATCGACTCAAGTGGGGACTACTACTTTACCAAGTCCCCCGAAGAAAGGGAGGAAAAAGACCATCTGATATTCAGGGAAGATCTCGAAAAAATAAATTATGACCTCGTCGTTCTCGGACACTGGCACGGAACGAAACTGATAGAAGGCCGAAATGGATTCTTTTTGTACCCCGGATCAATTATACCGGTCAGCAGGCGCGAAACGGGAGAGAAATCTTACTGGGTCCTTGAAATAACCGAAGAAGACGTAATTGATCTAAAGAAACGTCCGGTAAGGTTCGGTTCCTCCTGGTACTTCCGCGAGGAGAAGCTCTTCATCGTCCCCGACCAAGAAGCTGACCCCCGGGGGGAATTGAGAGAGTTACTGGAAGGTATCGAGGCGGACGACCGCTGCAGACTGAGAGTTGTGGTCGAAGGCTTCTTGCCGGAAGAAAAAGAGCTGCGGTTCAGAAATAAACTCCTGGACGTGACGAGAGATTTTGAGGAGCGGTTTCGTGAAATCGAGCTGGGCTGGCAGGTTGCCGGGACGGAAAGAATTGATACCCCACTGGTGAGGAAATTCATAGAAAGAGTCGAGGGGTTGGACAATTCCGAAGTCGAACCGAAGGATTTTCTTGAAAGTGGCGAAAGGGAACTAGCCGACTTATTTCGGGAAGCCATCGGGGAAGAATTCGAGAGGGTCAAGAGTGAAGTACTTAAGAAAAGCCTCCAGATATTTTCCGAGAGACTGAATTAACACCGACACAAAACGATGAGAATACACCAGATCAGAGTAGATAAATACGGGCCGCTTAAGAACTTAAACTGGAAACTACCTTCGGCCGGAGTAGTCTACGACGACAACATGGCGGGGAAAACCGCACTGGTAGATTTGATCGTCAGGCACCTGTTCATTCCGAGAAAGGGTTCAAAGCTTTTTCGAGATTACAGCAGGTTTTCCGGGGACGAATCAGGTCAGGTCAGGATTGAGCTGAAGGAAAACGGAAACAGTCACCTCTTCGGAACCGACGGGGATGGAACCGAGATCAAAGAACTCTTCGGCTGGGAGGAGGAAGGACTTTTTCGACTTTTCTGTATTCGGGCCGGGGACAACCGATTGGTATCCGGAGGAAGGAGCCGTGATTCCGTCTTCAACGCCGCGGCGTCTTTGATTTCCGGAGTCGGTACGGAAAAACTGGGCAGGATAAAAAAAGATTTGGAATCGGAGTTCCGTATTACTCCGGGAGGCAACTGGAACAACAGAAAGGAGACCCGACCAGCCAAAATCAAGGACAGGATAAATGAAAAAATCCTCCCCTTTCTCCGAGATTTTTCCTCCAGCAAGGAGCTCTTACACGAGTACGAAGAAACCAAAGGGAGGATCCGTAAACTTCAGTCCAATCGCGACCGGCTTGAGGAGAAAAAAAGTCGGGCGGAGGCAACTCTCGCACTACTCCGGGCGGAAAAACTGGAGCGACGGCTGAAAAAAATCAAAGAATTAGAAGGCAAACGGGAAGACTACGCTCGGGTAAAAGCAAACGACGTGGAAGCATGGATAAATGCACGAGCAAAACTGAAAAAAAACAGGGAAAGGCTTGCGAAAACCGACCGTGGGGAGAGAAATCCCGAGGAACAGTTAGAAGAATTAGAGAATAGAATCAAGGAAAAAGAAAAGTTGCTCGACAAAGAATTGGAAGAACATCTTAGTTCCCTCCGGGAGCGGAAAAGGGAGATAAGGGAAAAAGCTAGCACGGTAAAGAGGGAAGCGAAAGAGAAGAAAAGAGAGACAATCGATTTCCTGCAGGAGGAAATTCGGAAGCCGTTAAAAGAAGTGACGAAGCTAGAGGAGGAACGAAGGAAACTAGAATTCTGGCACCGTCACAGGATAATCCTCGATACGGTCGCGGTCGGGTTGATCCTGTTTGGAGGGCTGGCCGCTTTCTTCGCTTCTCCGTACTTCGGGCTCACCTCCCTGCCCGGCTTGGTTTTAATGCTGGTAACTCGAAGGAAACTTTCCGCTCGTGCAACCCTTTCGGAGGAAATTTCCGATCTGGAAAAGGAGATAACTCGGAAGTTTAACTCGAGGTTTGACTCCGCCCTTGACAGCGACGTGAAGAGTGTAACCCGCCTGGAAGCAATAATTGACTTCGTGCCGGACCGTGTCGAGGAGGAAATAAAAAAGAACAGGGGACTCGAAGAAATAGAATCCAGAAAGAAGGAACTGGCAGAGAAAATAAACAGGCTAAAATCCCGGACCGATGAGCTGCCGGAGGAGATAGAGGAACTAAAACAACGGAGACAAGAGCTTGCCGACCGGATCTCCGGGGCCAAACAGGGTATTAAAGAAGCTCGAAATAGGCTATCCGATCTGAGAGATAAAACGAATCTTCCGGACCTGGCAAGTTTGAAGGAAAAACTGAGAGAAAAAAAAGAGATAGAAGGAAAACTACGGGACGAGAAGGCAATTCTGGCGGGGGAACTGGACTCGGCCCCAAAGGACGAGGAGACCCTGCTCTCCCGTGCCAGAAAAACGGTCACCGATCTGCGAGAGAATCACGCGAAAGACGGAGCCCGCGACGAACAAAGCTCGGTGGAGCCGGAAATTTCGCGGGAAGAAGCCAAAGAGCAACTGGAGGAAGTAAATAAAGAAGTCGAAGAAAAGAAGGAAGATATAAGAAGCGCAAAGCAAAAGCTGGAAGAACTCCGGGACGCCCTATCGGAAAGAGGAATAGATTCTTCCAATCCGGCCCGGCTCTTCCAAAAGAAGCAAGAAGCAAAAAAGGACCTGAAGGGATTTGTTATCGACAGAGTGGCGGGAAACCTGGCGAAAGAAGTCCTCGATGACGTCTCCAGGGAATATCTCGATAGTCTGGACAGGTTCATCTCGGGTAGTTCAGTTCAAAAAACCGCTCAGGACCTCTTTCGTGAAGTAATGGGGGATCAATTCGAACTAAGTTTTGACCACGAAAACAACGAGTTCCGGGTAAGGGAAGGCGAGAAGAGCTATCCGGAAAGCGACCTGAGCAGTGGGGGGAGAAAACACCTCTTTCTGGCAACGAGGCTGGCCCTGGTGGATAAGATAACGGCGGAACCGGGATTTCTCGTTCTCGACGATCCGCTGCTCTTCTACCACGAAAAGAGAAAGAGAAAAGCAATTAAACAACTAAAACCGCTGGTGGAAGACGGGTGGCAGGTCATCTTCTTCAGTGTCGACGATCAAACGAGGGACGGCGTCCTGGAAGAACTCGATGGCAAGGAGTACTCTGTTTCCGACTTGATGGAATAGGTGATAACTAGATGTAGCCTCTTCTCTTTAGACTCGCCTCGTCGTACTTGCCGACTATCACGTGATCCACCAGGCTGACCCCCAGTTCCTTCAGGGAACTCTGAACTCTTTCGGTAACAGTTATATCCGCTTCCGAGGGGTCGGGATCTCCCCCGGGATGGTTGTGGGCCAGAATCAAGCCCCCAGTATTGTTCTTCAGGCAGCTCTTGGCGACCTCTCGCGGTTCTATCCTTACCTCATCCAGCGTACCCTGAAAGACGGTCTCCTCGGATATCAGCTCGTTCGCGTTGTTCAGGTGAAGTGCGCGGAGCTCCTCCCGCTCCAGCCGCTTCATCTCGGGATTCAGGTGACCAATAACGTCGTCGAGTCCAAATATTTTTTCACCGGGTTTTACTTCTTCCTCCGCCAGCCTCTTGCTGAACTCGAAGACCGCCAGCATCCGACCTGCTTTTGCCTCTCCGATACCTTTATACTGGGTAAGTTGATGGAAGGTGGAACCCGGCAGGTCGCTCAGGTCGATATCGTTGACTATTTCTCGCGATATCTCCAGGGCATTTCTTCCTTCGACGCCAGAACGGATTATCAAAGCGAGTAATTCCGAATTACTTAAACTCCCTGGCCCATGCTGCTTTAACTTCTCCCTCGGCCTGTCGTCGCGTGGCAGATCCTGAATCGTATAGTCTACCATAATTAGGCACTCCGGTAATAAGTA